>JADYYB010000023.1 GCA_020853895.1 Bauldia sp. | reverse complement strand
GAGCAGGTCTCGCCGTGGCAGACATAGGCGGTGGCGCGGCCGTTCTGCATCGTCTTGCCGAAGGCGGGGTGATGCTCGGGCAGGGGCGGCGCGTCGCCGGGGAAGAGGGCGATGAAGAGCGCGTCGTCGCGCCGCGCGTCGGCGGTGGCGAGGAGCTCGGCGGCGCCGGGCTGGCCGGAGCCGAGGATCACCACCTCGGTCGCCGAGAGGCGCTGGTGGACGGCGGAGAGCACGGACGCGCCGCCGAGGACGTTCTCGGCCACCACGCTGCTCATGGCGGCGATCACCGCGTCGGCCCGGTCGCGGTACTCGGTCTTGCCGGTGAGGAGCCAGAGGTCGACGAGGTCGAGCGCGATCTGGCCGTTGGGGCTCGGCAGCGCCTCGTCGTGGAGCGGCTTCGGGCGGGTGACCAGCGCGTCGGCGTCGTCGGCGGTGAGGAAGTAGCCGCCGTTGGGGTCGCGATAATGCGCCTCGAGGTCGGCGGCGTAGCGCTCGGCATCCTCGAGATACGAGCCCCGGCGGGTGACACGGTGGAGCATCAGCGCCGCCTTGATGAGGCCGGCATGGTCGCTGGCGAAGCCGGGGAAGGTCAGCCGGCCGGCGCGGTAGGCGTGGCTGGGGCGGCCGTCGCGCATCATCGAATCGGCCGTGAAACGATAGGCCGCGCGGGCGGCGTCGATCCACGAGGGCCGGGCGAGCGAGGCGCCGGCGAGCGCGAGGGCGGCGATGGCGTGGCCGTTCCAGTCGGCGAGGATCTTGTCGTCGCGCGCGGGCTGCGGGTGGCGGCTCCTGATGTCGAGGAGACGCGAACGGAGCGCGGCGAGGCGGGCCTCCTCCGCTTCCGGTAGAAGACCGGGCTGGTCGAGCCGGTGGAGGATCGACTTCCCTTCCCAATTGCCGGTCGGGCTCACGCCGTAGACGCGGCCGAAGAAGTCGGCGTCGGCGGGCCGGAGATATTTTCGCAGCTCGTCCTCGGTCCAGACATAGGTGAGGCCCTCCTCCCCGTCGGCGTCGGCGTCGAGGCTCGAGGCGAAAGCGCCCTCCGGCAGGCGGAGCTTGCGGAGCATCCAGCCGACCGTTTCCTCGATGCGCGTGTGGAAGAGCGGATCGCCGGTGGCAAGCCAGCCATAGGTCAGGCGCTCGACGAACTGGGCGTTGTCGTAGAGCATCTTCTCGAAATGCGGGACGAGCCAGTTGGCGTCGACCGAGTAGCGCGCCATGCCGCCGCCGAGATGGTCGTAGATGCCGCCCTGGCAGATGTTACGGAGCGTGAGGATCACCGCCTCGCGAAGGCGCGAGTCGGCCGGCGGACGGCCGAGGCGCCAGAGGAGCTGCAGGAGCGAGAACTGCGGAAACTTGGGCGCCGAGTCGAGGCCGCCGCGCGCCGGGTCGATCAGCGAGACGATGCGGCCGCCGGCCTGGGCGAGGAGCTCCGGGCCGATCGCGACCGCCTCGCTGGAGCGCGTGGCGCGGAGCCGTTCGAGGAGGGCGTTGCGGTTGTTGTCGACCTTGCCCTGCTCCTCGCGGAAGATGCGGGCGACCTCCTCCAGCACGAAGCGGAAGGCGGGGCGGCCGTAGCGCGCCTCCTTGGGGAAATAGGTGCCGCCCCAGACCGGCTCGCCGGCGGGGGTGAGGAACATGGTCAGCGGCCAGCCGCCCTGCTCGCCGAGGGCCTGCAGCGCGGCCATGTAGATGCCGTCGACGTCGGGCCGCTCCTCGCGGTCGACCTTGATATTGACGAACAGATTGTTCATCACCTCGGCCGTCGCCGGGTCCTCGAAGCTCTCGTGGGCCATGACGTGGCACCAGTGGCAGGCGGCATAGCCGACCGAGAGAAGGATCGGCTTGCCGGTGGCCGTGGCCTCGGCGAGCGCTTCGGGGCCCCAGGGCCGCCAATGCACCGGATTGTCGGCATGCTGGAGAAGATACGGGCTGGTGGCGTCGCGGAGGAGGTTCATCGCGCCTCGTCTGGGATGAGCCGATTGGCTAAGCCGCAACCGGCGTCACGCGCAACGATTTTCGCGCTGTCCAGTGGCGCGCCGCCGGCAGGGGTGGCGATCGTTCGGGTCAGCGGGCCGAAGGTGCGCGAGGCGCTGGAGCGCATGGCGGGCAGCGTGCCGGAGCCGAGGCGGGCAGTGTTGCGGGCGGTGACGCATCCCTCGACCGGCGAGGTTCTGGATCAGGCGCTGGTGCTGTTCTTCGCCGGGCCGGCGAGTTTCACGGGCGAGGACGTGGTGGAGCTGCACCTGCACGGCGGCCGCGCGGTGGTCGCCGCGGTGATCGGGGCGCTCGGCGCCCTCGACGGGCTGCGGCTGGCGGAGCCGGGCGAGTTCACACGCCGGGCGTTCGACGCGGGACAGCTGGACCTCGCTGAGGCCGAGGGGCTCGCGGACCTGGTCCAGGCCGAGACCGAGATGCAGCGCCGGCAGGCGTTGAGCCAGGCAGGCGGGGTGCTCAGCCGGGTCTACGAGGGCTGGCGAGCGCGGCTGATCCGGGCGCGGGCGATGATCGAGGCGGAGCTCGACTTCGCCGACGAGGACGACGTGCCGGCCGGGGTCTCCGACCGGGCTTTTGCCGAGATGGGCGCTGTGGCGGGCGAGATTCGCGCCGAGCTTGCGCCCGGCGGGGCCGGTGAGCGGCTGCGCGAGGGGGCGGAGATCGTGCTCCTCGGCGCGCCGAACTCGGGGAAGTCGACGCTTCTCAACGCGATCGCGGGCAGGGACGTTGCGATCGTCACGGACGAGCCCGGGACCACGCGCGACCTCCTAGAGGTGCGGCTCGACCTGGGCGGCTATCCCGCGACGATGGTCGATACCGCTGGTATCCGGGAGACGGAGAGCCGGGTCGAGCGCGAAGGCGTCCGCCGCGCGCGGGCGCGGGCCTCGGGCGCCGACATCGTGGTGCTGCTCGCAGATGGGCTCGACGCCGCGAGCGCCCTGCCCGCCCCTGACGGCGCCGAGCTGCTGAGGGTTCGAACCAAAGCCGACCTCATCGATTCGTCGGCGGAACGAGACTCGGTGCGGACTCGGTTCGACCATACACTCTCGGCCCTGACGGGCGCAGGAGTGCCGGAATTCCTGGCTGATCTGAGCGCGCGCGTGGCGTCCCGCCTTGGCTCGGGCGAGCCGCAAATGATCACGCGGAATCGCCATCGGGTTGCGCTGGAGGCGTGCGCCGCGGCGCTCGACGCGGCCCAAGCCAGCCGTGGGGCCGGCCCGGAGATCGTGGCCGAGGAGTTGCGTCGGGCGTCGGATGCCCTGGGTCGCGTCACGGGGCGGGTGGACGTCGAGGACGTGCTTGGGGCAATTTTCGGCGAATTCTGCATCGGGAAGTAGTTTCACGTGAAACATACGGATTCGGACTCGGAATGATCGAACGGACAGACGTGATCGTGGTTGGCGGCGGGCATGCCGGCGTGGAGGCGGCGGCGGCCGCGGCGCGCATGGGCGCGCGGACGGTGCTGGTCACGCTGAGCCAGGCGACGATCGGGGCGATGTCGTGCAACCCGGCGATCGGCGGGCTGGGCAAGGGGCACCTCGTTCGCGAGGTCGATGCGCTCGACGGGATCATGGGGCGCGCTGCCGACAAGGCCGGGATCCAGTTCCGGGTGCTGAACCGGCGCAAGGGGCCGGCGGTGCGCGGGCCGCGCGCCCAGGCCGACCGGAAGCTTTACGCCGCAGCGGTGCAGGGCGCCCTGGCGGAGACGGCCGGGCTCACGGTCGTCGAGGGCGAGGTCGACGATCTTATCGTGGAAGGCGGGCAGGTGGCCGGGGTGCGCCTGGTGTCAGGCGCCGAGATCCGATGCGCGGCGGTCGTCATCACGACTGGGACTTTCCTCCGTGGCCTCATCCATATGGGCGAGCGGACGATCCCGGCCGGCCGGATCGGTGAGAAGCCGTCGGTCGGGCTGTCGCAGACCTTCGAGGGGCTCGGCCTCGCGCTCGGCCGGCTCAAGACCGGGACCCCTCCCCGGCTCGACGGGCGGACCATCGACTGGGCTGCCCTCGATATGCAGGACGGCGACGTGCCGCCGGAGCCGTTCTCGACGCTGACGGCCGAGATCGCCCAGCCGCAGGTCCAGTGCGGGATCACGCGGACGACGCCGGCGACGCACGCGATCATCCGCGAGAACCTCGCCCGCTCGCCGCTCTATTCGGGCCAGATCGAGAGCCGCGGGCCGCGCTATTGCCCGTCGATCGAGGACAAGATCGTCAAGTTCGGCGATCGCGAGGGGCACCAGATCTTCCTCGAGCCGGAAGGGCTCGACGTCGATACCGTCTACCCGAACGGCATCTCGACCTCGCTTCCCGAGGAGGTGCAGCTCGCCATCGTCCACTCGATCCCTGGCCTCGAGCGGGCGGTCATCACGCGGCCCGGCTACGCGATCGAGTACGACCACGTGGACCCGCGCGAGCTGACGCCGGGGCTCGAGGTGCGGAAGCTCGCCGGGCTCTTCCTGGCGGGGCAGATCAACGGCACGACCGGTTACGAGGAGGCGTCCGCGCAGGGCATCGTCGCCGGCATCAACGCGGCGCGGAAGGCCGGCGGCGGGGAGCCGGTGATCGTCGACCGCGCGTCGGGCTATGTCGGGGTGATGATCGACGATCTCGTCACCAAGGGGGTGACGGAGCCTTACCGGATGTTCACCTCGCGGGCCGAGTACCGGCTGTCGCTGCGCGCCGACAACGGGGACCAGCGGCTGACGCCGCTCGGGATCGCGGCCGGCGTCGTCGGCCGGGAGCGCCGCGAGGCGTTCGCGGCCAAGATGGCGGCGATGGATTCGGCTCGGGAACGACTGGAAACGCTGAGCGTCACGCCCAACGAAGCAGCCAGGCACGGCATCGAGCTGAACCGGGACGGGGCGCGGCGGCGGGCCTACGACCTCCTCTCCTACCCCGGCATCGACATCGCGCGGCTCATGCCGATCTGGCCGGAGCTCGCGGCGATTCCCGCGCGGATCGCGGCGCAGATCGAGGTCGAGGCGCAGTACGCGGTCTATCTCGACCGGCAGGATTCGGACATCGAGGCGTTCCGCAAGGACGAGGGAATCGCCCTCCCCGCCGACCTGGACTACGACTCGGTCAGCGGGCTTTCCAACGAGCTCCGCGACAAGCTCGTCCGTATCCGGCCGGGCAATCTCGGCCAGGCCTCGCGCATCGAGGGCATGACGCCGGCGGCGCTCGGGCTGCTCCTTTCGCGCGCCAAGCGGCCGAAGGTCGCTTGAAGGCCCCTTCGCCCGGCGGCGGGTCGCCGGGGCGCCCCGCCCTTCCCGCCTGGCTGGATGTTCCACGTGAAACGCTCGACCGCCTCGACCGCTATGTCGCGCTCCTCCGCAAATGGCAGCGCGCGCACAATCTCGTCGCGCCCGGGACGCTCGACCGGATCTGGGAGCGGCACATCTTCGACAGCGCACAGCTCGTCACCCTCTTCCCGGACGCGCTGCGCTGGATGGATCTCGGCTCCGGCGCCGGCCTGCCCGGCCTGGTGATCGCCATTCTCCTGACCGGCCGGCCGGGCGCGCATGTGCAGCTGGTCGAGAGCGATCTCGCGAAAAGCGTGTTCCTGCGCGCGGCGATCCGCGACACCGGCGCGCCGGCTGAGGTACACTCATCACGCATCGAATCGCTGCTCGCCCAGCCGCAAGGACCGATCGACATCGTGACCGCCCGCGCCCTCGCGCCCCTCGAAAAGCTCGTGCCCATGGTCGAGCCGCTGGTCGCCGCCGGCGCCCGCGCGGTGTTTCCGAAGGGCCGCGATCTCGATGCCGAGCTGGCGGCGCTGGATCGGGCCGGGTGGGAAATAGAATTCGATTCGCATCCGAGCCGAACGGCCGCGGACGCCAGGATCATCGAGATCAGGGAGGCGCGGCGCCGGCCGCGATAGGGCATGCTCCAGCCTCTGCCGGGCAATGTGCGCGTGATCGCGCTCGCCAACCAGAAGGGCGGCGTCGGCAAGACGACCACCGCCATCAATCTCGGCACCGCGCTGGCCGCGATCGGGGAGACGGTGCTGATCGTGGACCTCGACCCGCAGGGCAACGCCTCGACCGGGCTCGGCGTCGACCGCAAGGAACGCACCCGCTCGACCTACGACGTGATGGTAGGGGAGGCGACCCTTTCCGAGGTCGCGGTCCCGACCGCGGTGCCGCGGCTGATGGTGGCGCCCTCGACCATGGATCTCCTCGGCGTCGAACTCGAGATCGCGGGGGAATCGGACCGCAACTACCGGCTCCGCAAGGCGATCATCGACATGAAGGATGCGCCCGGGCCGCCGACCTATGTGCTGGTCGACTGCCCGCCGTCGCTGAACCTCCTGACCATCAACGCGATGGTGGCCGCGCACTCGGTGCTGGTGCCGCTGCAATGCGAGTTCTTCGCGCTCGAGGGCCTGACCCAGCTCATCAACACGGTGGAGCAGGTGCAGAAGGTGCTCAACCAGGGGCTCGCCATCCACGGCATCGTGCTGACCATGTACGACGCGCGCAACAATCTCTCCGCCCAGGTGGCGAGCGACGTCCGCTCGGTGATGGGCAAGACGACCTACGTCTACGAGACGATCATCCCGCGCAACGTGCGCATCTCCGAGGCGCCGTCGCACGGCAAGCCGGTGCTCCTCTACGATTTCAAGTCGACCGGCAGCCAGGCCTATCTCCGCCTTGCGTCCGAGATCATTCAGCGCGAGAAGCATCTTCGCGCCGCGTAATTGTTTCTTAACCGTAATAAGTGGCGGAAAGGCTGGGAAATGGCAGAGGTCGAACCGCGTAGGGCGTTGGGTCGCGGGCTGGCGGCGCTGATCGGCGACGCCAACAACGAGGTGTCGGTGATCGAGCGGGCGCGCACCCAGCGGCGCATCCCGATCGAGTTCCTGCGCCGCAACCCGCGCAACCCGCGCACCTCCTTCACGCCCGACGACCTCGACGAGCTGACCTCCTCGGTGCGCGAGAAGGGGATCGTCCAGCCGATCCTCGTCCGCCCGGTGCCGAACGAGGCCAACGCCTACGAGATCATTGCCGGCGAGCGGCGCTGGCGGGCGGCGCAGGCGGTCGGCCTGCACGAGGTGCCGGTGCTGATCCACGCGGTCTCCGACCGCGAGGCGCTGGAGCTCGCGATCGTGGAGAACGTGCAGCGCGCCGACCTCAACGCGCTCGAGGAGGCCAACGGCTATCAGCGGCTGATGGACGAGTTCGGCTACACCCAGGCCGCGCTCGGCGACGTCATCGGCAAGAGCCGGCCGCACATCGCCAACACGCTCCGGCTCCTCAAGCTGCCGGAGACCGTCCAGGGTTTCGTGCGTGACGGGAAGCTCTCGGCCGGGCATGCGCGCGCGCTGATCGGGTCGGACGACCCGGAGGGCGCGGCGCTGCGGATCATCGAGGGCGGGCTCTCGGTGCGGGACGCCGAGGCGATCGCCGACAAGCCGAAGCGGGGGAAGGGGGCTTCGTCCCGGTCCGGCGGCCGGAAGGATGCCGACACTGCGGCGATGGAGAAGCGCCTCGCCGATGCGCTCGGGCTGACGGTCGTCATCAAGCACGGGGCAGGGGAGAGCGGGGAGCTCCGCATCCAGTACACGACCGCCGACCAGCTCGAAGAGGTCGCGCGGCGCCTGTCGGGCGGATAGCCCGCACCCACACCCCAATCCGCTCATCCCCGCGAAGGCGGGGACCCATTGGCCTGAAGGGCCGACCCCTTGATCCGCCCTCCCAGCTGCACGGTCCCTGGGTCCCCGCCTTCGCGGGGATGAGCGGGAGGGCTAGGCAGCGTCCTTGGTGCGGCCGAGGCGGACGGCTTCGCGGGTGATCGCCAGCAGCGACTCGCCGAGGATCTCGGCGGCGAGCGGATAGTTGAGGCGGCTGTTGAGGAGGCCGGACTCGAGGCGCGTGAGGGCGCGCTCGAGCGAGGCCGTCGTCCACAGGCGGAGCTGGCGCTCCAGCGCCCGCTTCCGCTGGAAGCTGATGCCGCGCTGGCCGTCGACGATCTGGCTCACCGAGAGGCCGGCATCGATCGAGGCGCGAATCCGGTGCAGCGACTGCAGCTGGCGGAGCGCGCTCGAGGCCATGCTGACCACCGAGAGGCCGGCGGCGCGGTGGCGGTGCAGGCCGCGCTCGAAGGCGCCGACGTCGCCGGAGAGCATCGCTTCGATCGTGTCGTCGGCGGCGAGCACCGAGACGTCGCCGACCGCGGCGCGGACGTCGGCCTCGGCGATCTCGCCCTGGCCGGCGGCGTAGAGGCAGAGCTTCTGCACCTCCTGGCGCGTCGCCAGCCGGTCGCCGCCCAGCACGCTGCGGAGGAGCTCGCGCGCGTCGGGCGCGATGGTGAGGCCGGCGGCGCGCAGCTCCTCGTCGATGACGCGGTCGAGATCGCGCGCCTCGTCGGCGTAGGAGGGGAGGGCGATGGCGCCGGCCTTCGCGCCCTCGACCAGCTTGCGGAGCGCGTGATCGCGGCGGAGCTCGCCGGCCTCGAGGATGATCCAGGTGCCGGTGGGCGGGTCCTTGATCAGCGGCTCGACGATGGCATGGATCGGGCGGTTGCCGCCGACGTCGACGCGGATCACGCGGTCGCCGCCGAACATGGAGATGGCGTAGGCCTCGTCGGCGAGGCGGGCGGGGTCGCTGGCGATCTCGCTCGATTCGAGGCGGATGATCGAGAGGGCGTCGGCGTCCTTGCCGAGGAGCGAGCGGGTGAGACGCGTCGCGCGCTCGGAGATGAGGCCGGTGTCGTTGCCGTAGATCAGGAAGACGGGAATCGAGCGGTCGGGCCTGGCGAGGAAGCGCTCGACCTCGGAGGCCTTGAGGGCGGTCATGATTTCCCTCCCCCCTTGTGGGGGAGGGGCAGGGTAGGGGGCGACGGCATTGCCGGCGCTCCGCCGCCAGGCGGAAATGGTCTGGCGCCGTCGGGCGCGTGGTTCGGCAGCTGCGCTGCCGGCGCTCGCACTCGCGAGCGCCCCCACCCCGGCCCTCCCCACAAGGGGGAGGGGGGAGATATGCGGGCGGCCATCGCGATCCTAAGCGTCGGTCGCCAGCGCGGCGGCGACTCTTATGCGGATGTCGTCGGCGGCGACGCCGGCGGCTCTCAGCTCGGCGTCGAGGCGGGCGCGGGTGTTGGCGAAGATCTGGTTGGAGCGGTCGTAGGAGGCAACGCCCCGCGCGACGCCGCGGGTGACGATGCGGCCGGTTAAGATCTCGGTCAGCTCGTAGGAGACCGCGACGTTGACCGAATAGGAGGGCGCGGTATCGATCGGGGTGACGCCGAGAAGGGTCTCGGAGACGGTGGTCGAGAGGTGCATCGTATAGATCGGCGGGGCCGGGTCGCCGCCGCCGGTGAAGGCGAAGATGAGCTCGTTGCGCACCTCCTGCTCGATCGCGCCGGCCGGCGGGTCGATGGCGATGGCGGCGAGGCGGGCGGGCACCGAGCCGGAGATTGCGGTGGTGTCGTAGACCGGCATGCAGGCCGCGGCGAGGAGGCCGAGCGCGAGGAGGCTTGCGGGCAGGGGGAAGCGGCGGAGGCTGCTAGACCACGACATTGACGATCCTCTTCGGTACGACAATGACCTTCCTCGGCCGCTGTCCGGCGAGCGCCTTCTGCACGGCGTCGAGCGCCAGAGTCGCCGCCTCGATCTCAGCTTCGGTGGCGCCGGCATCGATTGTCAATTCGGCGCGCTTCCTGCCGTTGACCTGGATGGGCACGGTGATCTCGCTGTCGACCACCAGGAGCTTGTCGTAGTCCGGCCAGGGCAGCTCGGCGACGAGGTCCTCCCCGCCGAGCATGGCGCTGCATTCCTCGGCCAGATGCGGCATGAACGGGGCGAGGATCCGGGTCAGGATCTCGACCGCCTCGCGGGTCGCCGCCTTCA
The DNA here is from genome assembly GCA_020853895.1 of Bauldia sp. Taxonomy (GTDB): domain Bacteria; phylum Pseudomonadota; class Alphaproteobacteria; order Rhizobiales; family Kaistiaceae; genus JADYYB01. The sequence continues at coordinate 8,085 of JADYYB010000023.1, read as the reverse complement.
GCGAAGGGTCGGCGCCGGGCTCGGCGATCCTCGCCATCGGCTCGGTCAGCGCGTTGGCCAGCTCGTAGATGCGGGCGATGGCGCGGTTGAAGGCCAGCTTCTCGATGTCCTCGCCGACCGCCTTGAGGGCGCGATGCGCCGCCTTCGACACCGCGGCCGCCTCGCCCTCGCGGGCCGGCGCGGGACGAACGCCGGCGAGATGCTCGGCCGCCACGCTGGCGAGGCGCCACACGCGCTGCATGAAGCGGTAAGCGCCCGTCGCGCCCTCGTCGGTCCACTCGACGTCGCGCTCGGGCGGGGAGTCGGAGAGCATGAACCAGCGCGCGGTGTCGGCGCCGTAGCGGTCGGTGATCTCCTCGGGGCTGACGACGTTGCGCTTCGCCTTCGACATCTTCTCGAGCGGGCCGATCTCGACCGGCTGGCCAGTCGCGGTCTCGACGCCTCGCCGCTCGCCGCCGCTCGTCTCGAAACTAACCTCGGAAGGAAAGAGCCAGCGGCCGTCATCGGCGCGGAAGGTCTCGTGGACGACCATGCCCTGGGTGAAGAGGCCCTCGAACGGCTCGTCGATGCCGAGATGCCCGGTCCTCATCATCGCGCGGGCGAAGAAGCGCGAGTAGAGGAGGTGCAGGATCGCGTGCTCGATGCCGCCGATATACTGGTTGACCGGCAGCCAGGCGTCGGCGATTTCGGGCAGGGTCGGCGTCCTGGCGTGCGGGGCGGTGAAGCGCACGAAATACCAGGACGAGTCCACGAAGGTGTCCATCGTGTCGGTCTCGCGCGTGGCGACGCCGCCGCAGCTCGGGCAGGCGACGTGCTTCCAGGTCGGGTGCCGGTCGAGCGGGTTGCCGGGCGCGTCGAAGGTCACGTCGTCGGGCAGCTTCACCGGCAGGTCGGCGTCGGGCACCGGCACCACGCCGCACTCGGCGCAGTGGATGACCGGGATCGGACAGCCCCAGTAGCGCTGGCGGCTCACGCCCCAGTCCCTGAGGCGATAGTTGACCTGGCGTTTGCCCTGCGGCGCGCCGTGGAGCTTCTGCGCTTCGACCTTGAGGGCGACCGCCTCCTTCGCGGCGGCGACGTCGAGGCCGTCCAGGAACTCCGAATTGATGAGCGTGCCGTCGCCCGTATAGGCCTCGCGCTCGATCAGCTCCGCGGCGGCCGCCGGATCGCCGCCCGGCGCGACGACCGGGACGATCGGCAGGCCGTAGGCCTTCGCGAACTCGTAGTCGCGCTCGTCATGCGCGGGGCAGCCGAAGATCGCGCCGGTGCCGTAGTCCATGAGCACGAAGTTGGCGACATAGACCGGCACGCTCAGCGCGGGGTCGAGCGGATGCACGGCCCGGAGGCCGGTGTCGTAGCCGCGCTTCTCGGCGGTCTCGATGGCGGCCGCGCTGGTGCCGACGCGGCGCACGTCGGCGATGAACTCGGCCAGCGCGAGGTCGGACTGGGCGAGGCTCGCCGCGAGCGGATGGTCGGGCGAGAGCGCGAGGAAGGAAGCGCCGAAGAGCGTGTCCGGGCGCGTGGTGAAGACCTCCACGAAGGGGAAGTCCTCCGGCGCGGGCGCGGCGAGCGCCCATTTCAGGAGCAGCCCCTCGGAGCGGCCGATCCAGTTGTGCTGCATCAGCCGGACCTTCTCCGGCCAGCGCGTGAGGCGGTCGAGCGAGGCCAGCAGATCCTCGCTGAACTCGGTGATCTTGAAGAACCACTGGGTGATCTCGCGCTGCTCGACCAGCGCGCCCGAGCGCCAGCCGCGCCCGTCGATCACCTGCTCGTTCGCGAGCACCGTGCCGTCGATCGGGTCCCAGTTGACCTTGGATCGCTTCCGGTAGGCGAGGCCGGCGGCGAGGATGTCGAGGAAGAGCTTCTGCTGCTGGTGATAGTAGTCGACATCGCAGGTCGCGAACTCGCGGTCCCAGTCGAGCGAGAGACCCATCAGCTTCAGCTGGTCGCGCATCGCCGCGATGTTGGCGTAGGTCCACTCCTTGGGATGGACCTTGTTCTGGATCGCCGCGTTCTCGGCGGGGAGGCCGAAGGCGTCCCAGCCCATCGGGTGGAGGACGTTGAAGCCTTTGGCGCGCTTGTAGCGCGCGACCACGTCGCCCATCGTATAGTTGCGCGTGTGCCCGATATGGATGCGTCCCGACGGGTAGGGGAACATCTCCAGCACGTAGTATTTCGGCCGCGGGTCGTCGTTCCTGGTGCGGAAGATCGCGCGATCGTTCCAGACCTTCTGCCAATGCGCCTCCGCCTCGCGGGGCTCGTAACGCTCGCTCGCCATGCTATTTCGGATGCTCGAGGGATGACCGGCCGGACGATCACCAGAAACGTTCCGGCCGGTCAACGGCATTTTGGTCTTCGGGAGATCGGATCCTGGCGAGCGCGAGCGGCGAGTCGGACATCCTTGGGCGCTTCGCCGAGGTGAAGGCGCGCGTCGCCGAGGCCGAGCGCGCGGCCGGCCGCCCGGCTGGATCGGTGCGGCTCGTCGCGGTCGCCAAGACCGTGCCGGCCGAAGGCGTCGTCCCGCTCCTCGAGGCCGGGCACCGCGATTTCGGCGAGAACCGCGTGCAGGAGGCGGAAGCCAAATGGCCGGCGCTCAAGGCGCGCTATTCGGGCGTCCGGCTCCACCTCATCGGGCCGCTCCAGTCGAACAAGACGCGCGAGGCGGTGTCGCTCTTCGACGCCATCCACACGATCGACCGGGAGAAGATCGCGCGCGCCCTCGCCACCGAGATCGCGCGTACCGGCCGCTCGCCCGAGCTTCTCGTCCAGGTCAATACGGGCGCCGAGCCGCAGAAGGCGGGGGTTATCCCCGAGGAAGTGACGGCGCTCGCGAGCCATGGGCGGGTCGACCTGAAACTGTCGTTAACGGGTCTGATGTGCATACCGCCGGCTGCCGACGTGGTTGCACCGCATTTTGCGTTTCTCGCAAAAGTGGCGCAGCGCCTCGGTTTCGGCACGCTGTCGATGGGCATGAGCGGGGACTTCGAAACGGCCATCGCCTTCGGCGCGACCTATGTCCGCGTGGGCACGGCGATCTTCGGCGCGCGCACGAGAAATTGAGCGATTCCAACGGGCTTGCGTCAAACGCATGGTTCGGGGCAAATAGCCAGCGCGCGCTTGATTCCCAGGCGCGAATGGCGAACGCGACAATAAGCCGGACATGACGGCCCGCCGTATTCTGATCGTCGACGACGACGATCTCCTTCGCGACGGACTCAAGGAGCAGCTCTCGCTCTACGAGGAGTTCGAAGTGGTCGAGGCGCCCACCGCGACGCGGGGCGTGCAGACCGCCCGCCAGGACCGCATCGATCTCCTGATCATGGATGTCGGGCTTCCCGACATGGACGGGCGCGAGGCGGTCAAGATCCTCAGGAAGGGCGGCTTCAAGGCGCCGATCATCCTCCTCACCGGGCAGGACTCCGAATCGGACACCGTGCTCGGGCTCGAGGCGGGCGCCAACGACTACGTCACCAAGCCCTTCCGGTTCGCCGTGCTCCTCGCCCGCATGCGGGTGCAGCTCCGCCAGCACGAGCAGAGCGAGGACGCGACCTTCGCGGTCGGCCGCTACACGTTCCGGCCGAGCGCCAAGATGCTGGTCAGCGAGAAGGGCCAGAAGGTCCGCCTGACCGAGAAGGAAACGGCGATCCTCAAATACCTCTATCGCGCCGGCCAGAAGGTGGTGAACCGGGACACCCTCCTGCACGAAGTCTGGGGATATAATTCCGGCGTCACGACACACACCCTCGAGACGCATATCTATCGACTCAGGCAGAAGATCGAGAAGGAGCCGGCGCGTGCCGAGCTCCTGATCACCGAAGGGGGCGGGTACAAGCTCGTCCCCTGAGACAGGCGCTGGCGGAGCGCCTCGAGGGTCGATGGGGCTTGAGACCGACATCGCGACTCTGTCGCGGGTACCTCTATTCCAGGAGCTCGGCGAAGAGGAAAAGCGTCTCCTCGCCTTCAGCGCCTCGCGCCTCGAGCTCGAGGCGAATCAGGTGCTGTTCGAGAAGGGCGCGCCGGCCGACGGCGCGTTCGTCATCGTCAGCGGGCGGATCGATCTCACCGACGAGGCCGGCGACGGCAGCCGCCGGATCCTGACGAGCTGCGGGCCGGGCACGCTGCTCGGCGAAATGGCGCTCTTCACCGACACGCTCCGCCCGGCGCGCGCGGTCGCGCTCCTCCCGACCGCGGTGCTCGGCATCTCGCGCGTCCTGATGCGGCGCATGCTCGAGGAATATCCGGACGCCGCCGCCTCGATCCACGAGCACCTCGCCGATTCGTTCGTGGCGACCATCGCCGAGATCGAGCCCCTCGCCGACGTCCTCGACCCTGGGGAAGGGGCGCGGCTGCAGTAGCAGCCGGCCGCCACTCGCTTTCCCGGCGGAAGCCGGGATCCATGCAGCGGATCATCCTTGCGGCGCGGTCGAATAGGCCCCGGCCTTCGCCGGGGAATCGGCTTGGCGTCGGGCTACGTCGTCGCGAGTCTGGCGATGACGGGGACGTGGTCGGAGGTGCGGGTCCAGTCGCGTGCCTCGCGGACGATCTCGATGTTCTTGAGGCGCGGGCGGAGCGAGGGGGTGACCCAGATGTGGTCGAGCCGGCGGCCGCGGTTGGAGGCGGCCCAGTCGCGGTTGCGGTAGCTCCACCAGGTGTAGAGGCGTTGGTCGGCCGGCACAAAATGGCGGGCGGCGTCCACCCAGGAGCCGCGCGCCATCACCTTCACGAGGCGCTCGGTCTCGGCCGGCGTGTGGCTGACCACCCTGAGGAGCTGCCTGTGGGACCACACGTCGTTCTCGAGCGGGGCGACGTTGAGGTCGCCGACCAGCACCGAGGGGCGCGAGGTCTCCTCCGCGGTCAGCCAGGAATGCATCTCGTCGAGGAAGGCGAGCTTGTGCGCGAACTTGTCGTTGACGACCGGGTCGGGCTCGTCGCCGCCGGCGGGCACGTAGAAATTATGGAGCCGGATTTCGCCGCCGCCATCCTTGATCGTCACCGCCTGGTGGCGGGAGTCGTCCTTGCCGCAGAAGCCGCGATTGTCGACGTCGAAGAGCCTCTTCCGCGAGATGGTGGCGACGCCGTGGTAGCCCTTCTGGCCGTTGACCGCGAGGTGCCGGTAGCCGAGCTCGCGGAAGGCCGCATAGGGAAAGCCCTCGTCGAGCGTCTTGATCTCCTGCAGGAACAGGACGTCGGGCTTGAAGCGGCGCAGGAACTCGGCGACGAGGCCGAGCCTGAGGCGGACCGAGTTGATGTTCCAGGTGGCGACGGTGAGCGGCATTCGGAGCGGGTTGGGATGGCGGCGCTGTGACCGAAGTCATTGTCATTGCGGGGCCGTCGGGGCAATCCGTCAGGCGAAGGTCTCCTGACTTTCCACCGGTTGGCAGGCTTCCGATATGGTCGGCCGCCGGAGCCGCCGCAACGGCGTAGAGTGGCAGGCGGATGCCGAGTGGAGTGGGCAAGAATGAGCACCGAACACCCGCTGCGAATCCACCTTCGAACCTGGCTGCCGGAGTACGACTTCGCCATCATGAGCCATGGCTTTGCTCCCCATGGCCGTGACTACCTCTTCATCGTCCAGGCGGCCGGCACCTACGAGCTTACCCTGACCCACGTCGTGGAACTCCACTACGAGACGGGTGTCGCCGACGAGGTATGGCCGAAATCCTGGGAAGACCGGTTCACCAATTATGCGACCGCGCACGCGGATGGGGGTCCCGATGCCTATGTCTGGGGGAACAACTGGTCGCTAGCCTATCCCGGCCTGGAAGTGCCGGACGATGATCCCAGGGCGGCACAATGGACGGAGCGTTTGGGAAGGCGGATGTTCGCGATGGCGGTCGAGACCGATCGCTTCAGGCTCTCTCTGATCTTCCATGAAGCGCGGTCGCGAAAGCTCTCGGAGGATTCCTCGGTCATCCAGCAAGCGCTGATTCCGCTCTAGACCAGGCGACGATGGCCGAGCCACCCATTTCCGCCAACGCACTGGCAGCGCTGCGCGGCCAGTATCGGGATGTCGTGCGGGAATCGGGCGAGCACAGGGCGATCGGGCTTCAGGCAGCGAAGGACGCGAGCGCGCTTCTGATGCTCTTCGAAGCTGAGCACCCCGACGATGCGCGGCCGCGCGAGGCGCTCGCGGCGCTCCGCGCCTGGGCGAGCGGGGAGCGGAGGCTGTCGATGGCGGAGGTGAGGAGGCTCTCGCTCGGTTCCCATGCGGCGGCGAGGGGAGCGCGGACGGAGGCGGCGAAGCAGGCGGCCCGAGCCATCGGTCATGCCGTCGCGGTGTGGCACGTCCCCTCTCACGCGGCCGGTGTGCCGTATTACGGGGAGAAGGCGCGGAAGGCGCTCCGGGCGGCTAGCGGCAAAACAAGGTGGGTCCCCGCCTCCGCGGGGATGAGCGGGTTGGGAGTTGCTCAGCCGATCTTCAGATAGGTCATGGCGATGTCGGGCTGCCAGTCGTCGGGCTCCTCGGCGAGCTCCCAGGTGGCGTCGATGCGCGTGCCGTCGGGGCTGATCTCGCCGGTGAAGCGCTGCGCGAAATCCGGGTCCTCGCGCCAGAGGCGCCATTGCCGGTCGGTGAGGTCCATCTCGTAGATGCGCGAGACGCCGCGCGAGTCGAAATAGAGCATGGCGAACGTGCCCGCGTCGGCGTCCGGCCCGATCACGGCGGTCGCGGTCGGGAAGAGGCTGTTCGGGGTCTCCGAGCGCTGCAGGAGGAAGGCGCCGTCCACGATCCAGCGAAAGCTGGTGCGCCCGCGCTGCGGACTCGAGGAGGGGTCGCGCAGAACGCGCGCCTCGACGTCCCAGTCGCCCACCAGGACATTGAGGCGGGCGAGCATCGGGTTGGTCGGAGATTCGGCCATCGCGGCCTCCGCTACTGCATCGGGACGACGCGGGCGACGCTGAAATAGGCGGGGTCGATGGCGGTGCCGTTCTGCACGTTGGAGATCTGGACCGAGGTGTCGTAGCCCTGCGCGTCGGTCACCACCCACTGCCGGAGCTCGTAGGTGCGCGTGTCGAAGATCAGCGTCAGCTGCCCTTCGGTCACGCCGATGTCGCTGATGCCGAGCGCGATGAGCGTGCCGTCCTCGGTGATGGTCTTCACGAGGCGGCCGTCGGTGAGGTCGATCTGGTTGGCGAGGAGATGCTTCAGCGGGGTCGCCGAGAGCGGGTAGAGGTTCTGCGTGCCGGCGGTGCGGTCCTGAACCAGCACCGAACTGCCGTCGGAGATGAGGTCGACCTGGACCGGCGGGTCGTAGTGGAAGCGGACGCGGCCGGGCTTCTGCAGCATGAACCTCCCCCGAGTCTGATCGCCGAACGGGCTGATCTGCGTGAAGTTGCCGGTCATCGAGCGCACGTTGTTGAAGACCGCGCTGATCTGCTGGAGGATCTGGTAGTAGCGCTGCTGCTGCTGCTCGGGCGTCAGCCCTGCGGCAGGCCCGGGGCCGGCGGGCGCGGCCGAGGGCGCAACGGCGCCGCCCGGGCGCGGCGCGGGGACGGGCGGGCTGATCTGGGCGATCGCGAGGCTCGACGCGGTCAGCGCAAGGGCGACGGCGGAGCCTCGGATCGCTCGGCGGATAGTCAATCTCTGCAAGGGCTTGGTTCCTTCGGGTAGGGGTTCCGGTGTCTCTCGCTGACAATCGCGGCGATTGGACGGCTGGTTATGGAAACGGTCAAGCTTGCGAAGGGTTGCGTCCGTCGGTCGAGGTGCGGGTTGCGCCCATCTTACCTCTCCCGTGGGGAGAGGTCGCGATCACCGGCTCGCCGGAGGCGAGGCGGGATGCGGGTGAGGGGTTTGCGGTGCCAGCCGACTAGCGCCGGAGCCCCCTCACCCCAGCCCTCTCCCCTCCGGGGAGAGGGGGCAGGCCGGGGAAGGAGGCGGCTCGCTAAAAGGTGGGCCGAAGAGGGCTAGTAGCGCTCTTCGTTCTCGACGAGGATCTCGCGCTTGCCTGCGTGGTTGGCGGCGCCGACCACGCCCTCGCGCTCCATCCGCTCGATGATCGAGGCGGCGCGGTTGTAGCCGATCTGCAGGCGGCGCTGGATGTAGCTGGTCGAGACCTTGCGGTCGCGGAGCACGACGGCGACGGCCTG
>JADYYB010000022.1 GCA_020853895.1 Bauldia sp. | reverse complement strand
GGGGAGGTTATCTCAATTCATCACGCCTTAGAGTACCGACCGGTGTCTCCTCGCCTACCCCCTCCCGAAATCGCTGCGCGATTTCGACCTCCCCGCAAGGGGGAGGTTAAGAGTGAGGGTCGGCTCGGGAGAAGGGGCGGGGCAAACCTGGCCGCTTACTGGCTTCTGGTGGCAGGGTTGTCATGATGTGGGGGTTTCGCGGGAAGGAATTCCGCGCGCCCGCTCCGAATTGGAACGCAACTGCGGGTGTGATTGACCCAGTCGGCCTATAGACTATTTCACTCGTGCGCCGTGATCTCCTCGCGGGCGCCGTCGACGTCTGATCCGCCGAAAGGGTCACCATGAAGCGAAGCGTCATCCTCGTCCTCTTCGGGCTGCTCGTGAGCGGCTTCGCGCCTGCCGCATTCGCGCAGGCACCAGAGGCGCAGGCCCCGGCGGGAGCCGCGCTGCCGGCGGCCAATGCGGTGCTCTTCGAGTCGGACGAGCAGCTGCGCCAGCTCGCGGCGGCCGGGCCGACCATCCTCTATTTCCACGCCACCTGGTGCCCGACCTGCCAGGCGACGATGCTCTCCTTCGAGGCGCGCTGGCCGGAAGTCCGGCCCGGGCTCACGCTGGTCATCGCCGACTACGACGCGGAAACCGAGCTCAAGACCCGCTACGGGGTCACCTACCAGAACACCTATGTCCAGGTCGCACCCGATCTCAGCCGTATCCAGGTGTGGAACGGCGGCGGCATCGAGGCCCTCAATGAGCGGACGCAGTTCTAGCCGGCTCGATGTCCGTCCTCCTCGCGTTCCTCGCCGGGGTTATCACGGTCCTCTCGCCGTGCGTGCTCCCGCTCCTGCCGGTGATCCTCGCCTCGGCGGTGCAGGAGGGGCGGCTCCGTCCGTGGGGCGTGCTGGCGGGCTTCGTGCTCAGCTTCTCGGCGATCACGCTCCTCCTCGCGACGATCGTCTCGAGCTTCGGCATCAACCCCGAATGGGTGCGGACGCTGAGCGGCGTGATCCTGGTCATCGCGGGCCTCGTGCTGGCGGTGCCGCGCTTCAGCCACGCCTTCGAGATGCGGACGAGCGGGGTCGCCAATCTTTCGACGCGCATCCCGGCCGGCAACGGATTCTGGGGCGGCCTCGCGCTGGGGATCAGTCTCGGCCTCGCCTGGACGCCCTGCGTGGGGCCGATCATGGCCTCGGTGATCACACTCGCCATGAACCAGGAGATCACCGGGGGGGCGGTGGCGGTGACGCTCGCCTACTCGCTCGGCACGGCGCTGCCGATGGGCGCGGTGATCTTCGGCGGCCGGGCGCTGGTGCAGCGGGTGAGCTGGATCCAGCAGCACACCAATCTGATCCGCGCGGTCTTCGGCGCGCTGCTCATCCTCGCCGGGGTGCTCATCCTCACCGGCTTCGACCGGGCCATCCAGGTGTGGCTCCTCAGAACCTTCCCCAACTGGGAGCTCAGCCTGGTCGGCTGGGAGCCCGATCCAGGCCTTTGAACCCAACCCAGTAGTACACAGGAGCATCGACATGACCCTTTCCTCCCGCGCCCGGCTGGGTGCACTTCTTCTCGGTACCGCCCTTTCCTTCGCCGCCTTCAACAGCGCCTCGGCGCAGGTCCAGCTGCCGGCCATCTTCCAGGGCACGCAGCCGGGCGACAGCATCTATGTCGACGCCGCCGGCCTCGAAGCGCTCGGGGACTCGGTCAAGCTCATCGACATCCGCAGCGCGGAGGACTACGCGGCCGGCCACATCGCCGGCGCGATCAGCATCCCGAACTCGACGCTGAGCATCGAGGTCGACGGGCTCCGCAACCAGCTGCCGGCCTGGGACGAGCTCGAGGCGATCTTCGCCAATGCCGGCCTCTCCTACGACGACACGATCGTGATCTACGGCGACAACCTCGCCGGACGCTCGTTCATCGCCTTCGACCAGTCGGGCTTCGAGAAGGTGCACGTCCTGCAGGGCGGCTTCCCCGGCTGGACCGGGCCGACCTCGACCGAGCCCACGGCGACGGTCGCGTCGAACTTCCAGCTCACCGACCAGGGCGTGCAGATCGTCGACGCGGACTACGTCCAGGCCAATATCGGCGCGCCGGGCGTGGTGATCATCGACAGCCGCGACGCCGACAGCTACCGCCAGGGCCACATCCCGGGCTCGATCAGCATCCCGATCAACCTCACCCACAGCGCCGCCACGGTCACCACGGTCGAGCCGCTGGTCGCCGCGCTGGCCGCCGCCGGCGTCACGCCCGAGACCAAGATCATCACCACCTGCGGCACGGGCAATGTCGCCTCGAACCAGCTCGCGCTGCTGCGCGACCTCGGCTTCAAGAACATCGTCCTCTACGACGGCAGCTGGCAGGAATGGGGCTCCGACCCGTCCCGTCCTGTCGAGACCGGCGGCTAGCCGAGCCAGATACTTCCGCGTCGCCGGATGGTCACCGGCGGCGCCAACGGACAAGGGCAGCGCCAGCGATGGCGCTGCCCTTTTTGCCTGGGGGACGGCCGGTTACCTGAGGGCGGCGAGGAAGTCGGTCTCGGCCTCGTCGATCGCGGCCAGGATCTGGGCCTGGAACTCGTCGCGGCTCAGCTCCTCCTCGAGCTTGAGGAGGAGATAGTCGGCTCCGACGCCGAAGAGGAGCCCGCCGGCGAGGCCGCCGATCGCCGCGCCCGCCGCGGTGCCCGCGCCCGGCACCACCGAGCCGACGAAGCCGCCGACCACGGCGCCGCCGAAGGCGCCGGCGCCGCCCGCCGCGAGCTTGCCGCCGGCGAGCTTGGCGAGCGCCATGGCGGCGAGGTGCAGGGTCTCCTTGGCGGCGAGCTTGGCGACCGCCTTGCCGGCGACGACCGCGCCGACGGTGAAGGCGCCGACCGCCACCGAGGCGCGGAAGCGGGTCGGGAAGGTGATCACGTCGTCGAAGCGGAGCGCCGCGAGAAGTTCCACCGACGTGGTCGCGGCGGCGATGTCGGGCGATGCCATTTCGATGCCCGCGACCTCGTTCTCGGCGAGGAGCCGGGCGACCTCCAGCCGGTACTCCTGAAGCGCCGCGGCGACGCCCAGCTGCACCCTCACCAGTTCGCCCTCGAAGGGGGCGAAGGGCGCGTTCTCCTCGAGATGCACGCGAAGCTGCTCCTGGACATATTCCTCGTAGCCGCCGACCAGGAGCGTTCCGAGGCGCGCATACTCGGCGGCGAGGCCGTAATAGGCGTCGAGATAGGCCGGCACGTTGGCGCGCATGGCGGCGAAGCCCTGCCGGGCGGCGGGCTCGAGCGCGGCCTGCTGGAGGCGGACGCGGTCGAGGATCTCGGCGCGGAGCACCTCTAGGCGGTCGATGGTGCCGGCTCTCACGACCACGTCGTCGATCCGCTCCATGAGCTCGCGGGCGCGGGCGACCGGCTCGACGATGGTGGGCGGCGGCGGGTCGTTTCCGGCTATCGTCGGCGGTGGGGTGAGCGTGCGCTCGATGAGGGCGATCCCGGGGAAATAGATGAAGCCGACGACGAAGGTCACCAGCGCGGCCGCGATCGCGACCCGGACGGGCGGGACGGGACCGGGGCTCTCGGTCGGCGCGGGCGGGGCGAGGATCCTCGCATATTCGCGGAGCGGGACGACGAAGGCGGAGAAGGCCTTGGCCAGCCCATAGAGCGTGGCGAGAAGGCCGGCGGCGTAGATCAGCCCGGCCGAGGCGGCGAGGAGGTCGAGTGGCGCGCCGAGCGCGTAGGCGCCGAGGCCGTGGAAGATCGCCATGACCTCGAAGAGCGTGGCCATGAGGTTGCTGGAGCCGCGATATTTCGGCTGGGCCTCGATCGCCTCGGCGAGCGAGCGGAAGGCCGCGTGGTCGGTGCCGGCCTGCAGCGCCAGAAGCGCCGCAGCGGCGATGCCGACGGCGGCGGTCATCGCGATGCGCGAGACGGGGATGAACTGGAACCAGGGCTGGACCTCGCCGCGCACCAGCGGCCAGGCGAGCCTGAAGGCGAGGCCGACCAGGATCGCGAGGAGGATCACCCCGCCCCACAGCGGGGCCGCGCCGGCGTCGGCGCCGACGACGAGCGAGGCCGCGCTCCACAGGGCGACCGGCAGGGCGAAGAGGATACGGAGATAGGGGCCGGAGAGGAGACGCGCGATGCGGCCGGTCGGGGTCATCGCGGAGAGGAAGTGGATGCGGCGGAGCGCGCTCCGGTAGGCGGCGACGGCCAGGATGGGCACCGCGACGATGAGGAACAGCGACGCCGCGCCGAGCGCGCCGGCCGTCTGGCCGAGGCGCGCGGCGCCCCAGAGGAGGCCCACGAAGACGGCCGCCTTCAGCACATAGGCCGCGTAGGACGGCACGGAAGCGCGAGGCGCCGATTCGGCGATCGATGTCATGGCGGGGCTAAACGTGGCCCCTCTGGGCCGGCTCCGCAATGAGCGGCGCCGCGGGGTTGCGCCTGGCGGCGCCGATCCTGATCGGCCGGCGACCGGGAGGAACCGATCGGCCCTCAGATTCTTTCCAGTTGATCAGGCGCGAAATACGACGGCGCCCTCTCCCGCCGAGCCTACAACGCCTTGCGCAGGCAGGGTTTGTTCTTGTGGATGCAAAGAGAACCCCGCATGAGGCTGAGACAGCTCTGCTTTGCACTGGCTGGATCGGCCGTCCTCATGACCGCGGCAAGCGCCAGCGAGGTGACCGAACCCGCTTCTCCGTTCGTAAAGATCGTCACCAACGAGCGGACCGGGGCGCACGGCACCGGCGTCTATGTCGGCGGGGGCCTGGTGGTCACGGCCGCCCATGTCGTCGACGAGTTCGTGGGCCTCGACGTGGTGACCGATCAGAAGGACTCCGCTTCCGCCTTCGTCATGATGGTCGACGCGCGGAACGACATCGCCGTGCTGCGGCTGCGGGACGAGGTCCTCATCGCGGAGGCGCCGCTGTCCTGCGGGCCGTCGCCGATCGGCATGACGGTGAGCGCCATCGGCAATCCGCTGGAGCGCGACTTCGCGACCTCGAACGGCCGCATCGCCGGCGAGGCATTGCCGTTCGGCGCGTGGGCCTCGGTGATGCTTCTCCGCCTCTCGGTCGCGCCGGGAGACAGCGGCGGGCCGGTGCTCGACCCGGACGGGAACGTCGTCGGCATCGTGGTCGGGCAGATCGGGGAACGCGGCGCGGTCTCGCGCCTGGCGCTCGCCGTCCCGAGCGTGGTGCCGTGCGGGCTTCTCAATCGCTCCGACGGTCCATAGACCGAGAATTTGAGGTAGCCTCCCCTCGAGGGGGAGAGGCTTTGGCGGATCGGACCATCACCACAATCGGGATCGTGCTCGCCGGCGGCGAAGCCACGCGGCTGCCGGGCAAGCCCTTCCGGCGTCTTGGCGGCGTGCCGCTGATCGAGCGCGTCATCGCCCTCGCCGCGCCGCAGGTCGGGCGGCTCGCGATCAGCGTGCGTGGGGACGATGCCGCCTACCGGCGCCTCGGCCCGGAGCTCATCGCCGACTACGATGGCGAGAGCCAGGGTCCGCTCGCGGGCATCGCGGCGGGGCTTCGGCGGGCGGAGGCGCTCGGCGCGGAGCTCGTCGCGTTCTTTCCGTGCGACGCGCCCTTCGCGCCATCCGATCTCGTCGCACGTCTCGGGGCTGCGATCGCGCCGGGCGGCGTCGCGGTCCCGACCTATGCGGCGCGCACGCAGCAGGCGTTCGGGCTGTGGAGCGCGCGGCTGGCGGGGGATCTGGCGGCGGCGCTCGAGGCCGGCGAGCGCCGGCTCCACGCGGCGGTGGAGATGTTTTGCGCGACCCTCGTGCCTTTCGACGATCTTGTCGAGGACCCGTTCTTCAACATCAACTCGGAGGCCGATCTGCAAGCGGCCGAGTTCCGCCTCGCCGCGGGCCGGCCAAGTGCGTGACCAATGAGATGCGGTCGCTCCAACTTAACCTCCCCCTTGCGGGGAGGTCGAAATCGCGCAGCGATTTCGGGAGGGGGTGGGCCGGATGATCTCAGCCGAAAGGGACGGGACGCGGGCTTCGCCCGCTACCCCCTCCCGAAGCCGCTCGGGCATAGCCCTCGCCTTCGACCTCCCCTTGAGAGACCTTTGCACAACGACGATCCCGTGATTCTCTGAGAGGAGGTAGGAGGATGGGGATGCATCGTTCGAGCGGGCAGTTGGGCTTTGGGGATGCGTTCCTGAGAGAGGGTCTTGGCCGGAACGAGCGGCTGGATGGGGTCTCGGCGGTGATCGACTGGTCTTCGGTCGATCGGCTGGTGTCGGGGCTGCATTCGGCGCCGGAGGGGCGCAAGGCCTATCCGCCGCTGGTGATGGTCAAGGCCCTGCTTCTGCAGCAATGGTACGGCCTGTCCGACCCGCGGCTGGAAGAGGCGCTGTCGGACACGCTGTCGTTCCGCCGCTTTGTCGGTCTCGGGCTCGATGACGGGACGCCGGACCACTCGACCATCAGCCGCTTCCGGAGCGCCTTGCGCGCGGCCGGTCTCGACGAGGCTCTGTTCGGGGAGGTGGCCGCGCAACTCGACCGGCGCGGGCTGGTTCTGAAGCACGGCACGCTGATGGATGCGACCATCGTCGAGGCGCAGGCCGGCAAGCCCTCCTACAAGGACGGTCCGGCGGCCAGGAACCCGGCCGATCCGGATGCCGACTGGACGCGCAAAGGGGGCAAGTCCTTCTACGGCTACAAGGCCCATGTGGCGGTCGACCAGGGCTCCGGCCTGATCCGCCGGGCGATCCTGACGCCGGCCAGTACCTATGAGAGCGAGGTCGCCGACGACCTCATCTGTGGCGAGGAGGCGGCCGTCTATGGCGACAAGGCCTACGAGCACAAGCTTCGCCGAGCCCGGCTCAAGGCACGCGGCATCAAGGACCGCATCATGCACCGCTCGCACAAGAACCAGCCGCGCCTGCCCTACTGGCAGACGCGCCGCAACCGGCTGATCGCTCCGATCCGGGCCGCCGTCGAGCGCGTCTTCGGGGCCTTCAAGCGATGTTACGGCTACACCCGCGTCCGCTACTTCTCCCTTGCCGCCAACTTCACACAGCTCAGACTTCTCGCCATCGCCTACAACCTGCGCCGGGCTGTCGTCCTCGCTGCCTGACCGCGCCCCCGCACGACCTCTTTCCACATTCTCAACCTCACCCGCTCAGCAAAAATACCCGCTCAGCCAAACCCTCCTCCTCCTCAAACCGCGTTACGCAAAGGTCTCTTGTGGGGGAGGCCGGGAGGGGCCTCGCGGCAAGCGAGGATTGAGAATCCCACGGTCGCCATGAGCGTCAGCGTGGGATTCTTGAAGGGGCTTCGCCTGCCGCGAAGCCCCCACCGCGTCCCTCCCCACAAGGGGAAGGGAGAAGATGCGCCTTCCCCTCCGGGCCGCCGATGCTTAATCCCGGTTTTACTTGCCCGCCCTAGACTCCGCTTTCCATCGATGACCGCGACCTCGATTTCCCCCTTCTCCCGGCTGACCGAGAGGCTGGCCGGCATTCAGCCGGGCCTCCCGCCGATCGACCTCGGCGTCGGCGAGCCGCAGATGAAGGTGCCCGGCTTCGTGTCCGAGGTTCTGCAGAGGAACCTCGCCGATTTCGGCCGCTACCCGCCGATCCGCGGGAGCGAGCCGTTCCGCGCCGCGGTCGCCGCCTGGCTCGGCAAGCGCTACCGGCTGCCTTTCCCGGTCGAGCCCGAGACGATGGTCCTGCCGCTCAACGGCTCGCGCGAGGGCCTCTTCTTCGCGGCGCTCGGGGCGAGGGATCACCTCCGCAAGGGGCGGCCGGTCGTCCTCCTCCCCAACCCCTACTACCAGGCCTATGCCGCCGGCGCCGAGGCGGCGGGGGCCGACCTCATCCCGCTTCCCTGCGCGCCCGAGGACGGCTTCCTGCCGAGCCCGCACCGCCTCCGCAGCGACGTCCTCGACCGCACCGTCGCCTTCTACGTCGCCTCGCCCTCCAACCCCGAGGGCGCGGTCGCCACGGCCGAGCGCTGGGGCGAATGGGTGGCGCTGGCCCGCCGCCACGACTTCATGCTCTTCGCCGACGAGTGCTACAGCGAGCTCTATCGCGGCGTCCGTCCGCCCGGCGTCCTCGAGTCCGCCGGCGGGAGCGGCGAGGCTTACGCCAACGTCGTCAGCTTCAACTCGCTCTCCAAGCGCTCGGGCATGCCGGGCCTCCGTGTGGGATTCGCCGCCGGCGACCCCGCCTTCATCAGGACCTGGACGCGCCTCCGCAACATGGCCGCCCCGCAGGTGCCCCTGCCCATCCAGGCCGTCGCCGTCGCCGCCTTCGGCGACGAGGCGCATGTCGCCGAAGGGCGCGCCCTCTACAACGCGCGCTACGCGGCGGCGGAACGGATCCTCGGCGGACGCTTCGGCCACGCCACCCCGCCGGGCGGGCTTTTCCTCTGGCTCGACATGAGCGCGGAGGGCGGCGGAGAGGAAGCGGCGGTGCGGCTCTGGCGCGAGGGCGGCGTCCGCACTGTGCCCGGCGCCTATTTCGCGCAGCCGCGGCATGACGGCACCAATCCCGCGGAAAGCTATTTGCGTGTGGCTCTTGTTAAGGACCTCCCGATTATTGAGGAGGCCCTGACCCGCATGGTCCGGGTGTTCGCGTCGAGTTGAGTTGTTGAGTTCGAAGGGCGTACCATGTCGTTGATGCGTTCGCTGACGCTCGATCCCGAGGGCAGCTTCTTCCAGCGCTTCCTTTACAGGAACGTCTCGGCGCTGAGCGGCCTTGCGATCTTCACCGCGGTCGGCGCGGTGGCGGTCAGCCTGGCCACCTGGCACGCCGCCGATCCCAGCCTCAGCAACGCGGTCGGCGGAGAGGTGCGCAACCTCCTCGGCTATCCCGGCGCGGTCGTCGCCGATCTCGCGCTGCAGTTCCTCGGCCTCGGCGCGATGATGCTCCTGATCTCGCCCTCGATCTGGGCCTGGCGCCTCATCCGCGGCGGCCTCGGCAGGCCGCAGCTCCGCATCGCCGCCGCCTGGCTGACCGCCGGCGTCACCGGCGCGGCCGCGCTGTCCGCCATCCCCCAGCCCTCCGGCTGGCCGCTGCCGGTCGGCCTCGGCGGCATCGTCGGGGATCTCCTTCTCGGCCTGCCCGCGACCTTCATCCCCGGCTCGAACTGGGTCGCGCTCTCCCTCGCCGGACTCGCCTTCGCGGCCATCGCCTACATGATGCTGCTCTACGCCGCCGGTCAGGGCATGCGCCACGAGAAGGTCGCGCCGAGCCGCCGCAAGCCGGCCGCCGACCTCCGCGAGCGCGAGCCGCGCGGTCGGAGAGCCGCCCCCGTTCCGGTGGTCGATCTCGAAGAGGACGATGACTTCGCCGACGCCGACGAGGACCGCGGGCCCTCGCGCCTCGCCGTCGCCCTTGGCGCCACGATCCATTTCATCATGAGCTTCGGCACCCTCCTCCGCCGCCTCTTCACCGGCGTCCGCGGCAATCTCGCCGAGCGCCGGGCGGCCGAGGCGCTCGCCCGCCCCGAGCGCCGCGTCGAGCCGAGCCTCCTCATCGCCGACGACGAGGACCGCGATTTCGCCGATCTCCGCCCCGGCCACGACATGCTCGACCTCGCCGACATCGATTTCGGCGACGACGGCGCCCTGCCCCCGCCCGCGCCGCGTGGCGGAGTGGCGCCCAAAGCCGCCAAGGCGCCGAAAAAGGCCGAGACCCGCTCCGCGCCCAAGATCAAGGGTCACGAGCGCTTCGTCCTCCCCGCCCTCGACCTCCTCGCCCCGCCCAAGGCGGCGGGCGGCAAGGCGGTCAGCCCGGCCGTGCTGGAAGAGAACGCCCGCCTCCTCGAAGGCGTCCTCGACGATTTCGGCGTGCGCGGCGAGATCGTGCAGATCAGTCCCGGCCCGGTGGTCACGCTCTACGAGCTCGAGCCCGCGCCGGGCATCAAGTCCTCGCGCGTCATCGGACTCGCCGACGACATCGCCCGCTCGATGAGCGCCATCGCCTGTAGAGTCGCCGTCATCCCCGGCAAGAACGCGATCGGCATCGAGCTCCCCAACACCCGCCGCGAGACGGTCTATCTCCGCGAGCTCCTCTCGGCCGGCGAGTTCAAGGACGCCAAGGCCAAGCTCGCCCTCTGCATGGGCAAGACGATCGGCGGCGAGCCGGTCATCGCCGACCTCACCAAGATGCCCCACCTCCTGGTGGCCGGCACCACCGGCTCGGGCAAGTCGGTGTCGATCAACACCATGATCCTGTCGCTCCTCTACAAGCTGACGCCGGCCGAGTGCCGCCTGATCATGATCGACCCCAAGATGCTCGAGCTCTCGACCTACGAGGGCATCCCGCACCTTCTCTCCCCGGTCGTCACCGACCCGAAGAAGGCGGTCGTCGCCCTGAAATGGGCGGTGCGCGAGATGGAAGAGCGATACCGCATCATGTCCAAGGTCAGCGTCCGCAACATCGAGGGCCTCAACCAGCGCGTGGCGCAGGCCAAGCAGAAGGGCGAGACCATCGCCCGCACCGTGCAGACCGGCTTCGACAAGGAGACCGGCGAGGCGATCTACGAGCGCGAGGAGCTGAGCCTCGAGCCGATGCCCTATATCGTCGTCATCATCGACGAGATGGCCGACCTCATGATGGTCGCCGGCAAGGAGATCGAGGGCGCCGTGCAGCGCCTCGCGCAGATGGCCCGCGCCGCCGGCATCCATGTCGTGATGGCCACCCAGCGCCCCTCGGTCGACGTCATCACCGGCACGATCAAGGCCAACTTCCCGACCCGCGTCTCCTTCCAGGTGACCTCGAAGATCGACAGCCGCACCATCCTCGGCGAGCAGGGCGCGGAGCAGCTGCTGGGCCAGGGCGACATGCTCTACATGGTCGGCGGCGGCCGTATCCAGCGCGTCCACGGCCCGTTCGTCGCCGACACCGAGGTCGAGGAGGTCGTCGCCCATCTCAAGAGCCAGGGCACGCCGGAATATCTCGACGCCATCACCGCCGATGCCGACGAGGACATGCCGGCCGAGTTCATGGGCGAGGGCGAGGACGGCGAGAATTCCAACGACCTCTACGACCAGGCCGTCGCCGTCGTGCTCCGCGACCGCAAGGTCTCGACCAGCTACATCCAGCGCCGCCTGCAGATCGGCTACAACCGCGCCGCCTCGATCATCGAGCGGATGGAGCGCGAGGGCGTGGTCGGCG
>JADYYB010000021.1 GCA_020853895.1 Bauldia sp. | reverse complement strand
GCGAACGTGGCCGGCGCCTTGGTCAGACCGCGATAGATGATGTTCGGCCGGTGGCGGACCCCGCTCTCATTGATCCCGAACTCGGGCGACTCGGCGTAGAGCACCTGGAGGAGCGTCCGCATCTCGAGCCGCGCCAGATGCTGCCCGATGCAGGTGTGCAGCCCGGTGCCGAAGGCCATCGAGCGGCGGACGCCCTGCCGCGTGAAGTCGAGCGCGTCCGGGCGGTCGATCCAGGCCGGGTCGCGGTTGGCGCTCGCCAGCACGCACACCACCGACTCCCCCGCCGCGACCTTGAGCGTGCCGAGATCGACGTCGGAAGCCGCCACCCGCTCGCCGGTGAAATAGACCGGCGGCTCGAAGCGCAGCAGCTCTTCCGCGGCCGGCGCGCAGAGATCGGGCCGCCCGCGCAGCGACCGTCGCTCCGTTGGATTCTGCTCGAGCGCGAGGAAGGCGTTGCCCATCGCGTCGATCACCGTCTCCTGCCCGGCGTTGAGGAAGAGGACGCACGAGGCGACGAGGTCGTCGTGGCTCCAGTCGCCGCGCGCGGTGATCTCCTGCATCGCCGCCAGCACCGAGCCATCGGGCGCCGGCCGGCTCACCGCATCCTCGACATAGGCGACGATGTTGCCGAGTGCTTCGCCGATCCCCGGGAACGCTTCGGTCGAAAAATCGAGCCCGTGCGCCACGATCTCGCTCTGCTCCTTGAGCCAGTGCGGATCGGCGTGCGGAAAACCCATCACCTGGAACAGGAACTCGATCACGAACGGCACGGCGACGTCGTCGACCGCGTCGAACGACCCACGCTCGCGCGCCTCGCCCATCAGCGCGCGGAGCCGCGTCAGCATCCCCTCCTCGAGCGCGGCCAGCCGCGAGCCCGAGAACATCGGCTGCAGCGGCTTCCGGAGCCGCGTGTGCTCCGGCGGATCGGCGAACAGCATCCCGGAGAGGAAGATCTTCCTCACCGGGTCCTGCTTGAGGATCGCGCGGATCTCCTGATAGGCGCCCGGCGGGGCGTGCATCAGCGCGGGATGAAGGAGAGCCTTCTCCATCAGCTCGCGCGTGAAGACGTAATAGCAGCGCTCCGTGACGTTGACGCCGGGCGCGCCGAGGATGACCGGCGAGTGCTCGCGGAGCCGCGTGAAGGTGGCGTGGCGGCTGTCTTCCGGGCCGAAATTCCGCGGGTCGAAGAGCGCGTAGGCCATCGAGTTCATCATCAAGCTCCGTGCGCCCGTCCGCTTCTCGCCGACTCTCAGGCCGTGTGCCGCTTGCCGCTGGCTACCGCAGCCTCGGCCGGCGCGCTAGTCAGCCCGCGAAGGAGCGCGTTGGGCCGGTAGACGATTCCCTCGGTGCGGACGCGCCAGTCCGGCGCGTCGACATAGAGCGCCTTCAGCGCCGCCCGGAGCTCGAGCCGCGCGACGTGCTGGCCGAGACAGGTGTGGAGGCCGGTGCCGAAGGCCAGCGACCGGCGCATCGGCCGGGCGAAGTCGAGCTCGTCCGGCCGCTCGCACCACGCCGGGTCGCGGTTGGCCGCGCCGAGGCAGGAGACCACGGTTTGCCCGTCCTCGATCGTGTACCCGCCGAGCTCGAGGTCGCCCGCGGCGACGCGCGCGACATAGGAGACCGGCGCGTCGAAACGGAGCAGTTCCTCCACGATCGGCGGCCAGGTCTCGTCGGTGGCGCGCAGCACCTCCTCGCGCTTCTCCGGCCGCTCCTCGAGCGCCAGCGCGAACGAGCCGATCGAATCGATCACCGTCTCCTGCCCGGCGAAGAGGAAGAGCATGCAGGAGGCGACCACGTCGTCATGCGCCCATTCCCCGCTCCGCTCGAGCTCGAGCATCGCGGCGAGCACCGTGTCGACCGGCGGCCGCGCGCCGCGCAGCGCCTCCTCGATATAGTCGACGAGCTCCTGCCCGGCCTCCTCCGCCTCGGCGAAGGGGTAGGGCCGGTCGGTGGTGAAATCGAGCGCGTCGGTCACATAGGCCATGCGCTTCCGGACCCAGGCTGCGTCGCGCGGCGCAAGGCCGAGGATCTTGTAGAGAACCTCGAGCACGAACGGCTCGGCGACATCCCTGACCACGTCGAACCGGCCGGCCTCGAGCGAGCGCCGCGCCAGCTCGCGCGCCCGGATCGTCATCCAGTTGTCGAGCGCGGCGACACGCGCGCTCGAGAACATCGCCTGCAGCGGGCGGCGGAGGCGCGTGTGCTCGGGCGGATCGATGAACAGCATCGTCTGTGAGAACACGCGGAAGATCGCGTTGTGCTCCCTGAAGATCGCCCGGAGCTCCTGATACGCCCCCTCCGGCGCCTGCACGAGCTGGGGGTGCACCAGCGCCTTCTCGCAGGCCTCGCGGCCGAGGAGATAGACCGTGCTGTCGCGCGGCGGCATGATCGGCCGCGAGCGCACGATCGGCGCCACGGACCGGAGCCGCCCGAGCGCCTCGTAGAGGGCCTCCGGCGGCGGGTCGAACGGGTAGAAATCCACGAAGGGCGGAAGGCTCATTCGGCCGCCTTGTTGCGGGCGCGAGTGTGGCCGCATTGGCTCAGAGTCGCAAGGCGGCCAAGCGCCCGATGGCTTCAAGTCCCCAGCCGGATTGACGCGGCTGTCCGGCCCGCTAGATGCTGCTTCCACCGGCCTCGGTTCCGGCCTTCCCAGCAGGTGCCAAAATGAGGATCCTCGTCCTGATCGTCGGCGTGCTCGCCGCGCTTCTCGGCGGTCTCTGGCTGCTCCAAGGCCTCGGCCTCGTCCGCATCGCGCCGATCCTCTGCGTGGCCGACTGCGCCCCGCTGGAAGGCCCGTCGGCGCCTTGGGCCATTGCCGGATTCGTCCTCCTCGGCTTGGGCCTCTTCGCCATCATCCGCTCGCTGCGACGACGACCCGGGGCATAACCCTGGGCCGAGGGCGACGCGGCCCTTTCCGGCTGCTGGCGCCCCTCCCCCATCCATGCTACGAACCGCCCGTTCTCCAGAGCGGCCGGTATTACCTTCTCGATGGAAAAGACATACAGCAGTGTTTACCGCCCATCGTCTTTGAGTGAGAGCGTCGTCTTAGAGTTGTTCGACCTCTATTCTTCTTATTTCGGCGGAACGTCTCTCGAATTATTCAAGAAAGACCTCGGCGGCAAGGACTATGTCGGGGTGATCCGCGACGGCGATCGCGTGCTGCGCGGCTTCGCCACCGTCGCGGTCCTCGAGACCGAGTACGAGGGCCGGACGGTGCGCGCCATCTTCTCCGGCGACACCCTCGTCCACCACGATTTCTGGGGCGAGCCGACAGCGATCACCGACTGGTTCGAGATGGTCGGCGGCATCAAGAGCGAGCGGCCCGACGTGCCGCTCTACTGGTTCCTGATCGTCAAGGGCCACCGCACCTACCGCCTCCTCCACACCTTCTGCCGCGAGTTCATCCCCAACCGCACCAAGCCCGCCTCGCCCTATCTGCAGGGCCTCGCCGACCAGCTCGCCGAGCATAAATTCGGCAAATATTATTCCCGCGAGACCGGCCTCATCGATTTCGGCCAGTCGCTCGGCCACCTCAAGCCCGAATGGGCCGACGAGGCCGAGATCGCCGCGCAGAACCCCGAGGCCGCCTATTTCCTCCAGCGCAACCCGGACTACTATCGCGGGGTGGAGCTGGTGTGCCTCGCCGAGCTGACCGAGCCGAACCTTCGCTTCATCGGCCTGACCGGCTTCAAGCGCGGCCTTGAGCAGGGCGTCATCCTGGGCAAGAACGGTTGAGCGCGGACGGGTCGGTGGCCGTTGGGCCGGTTGGGTCGGAGCCGGTCGGGCCCGAGCGGGTGAGCTCGGACCGGCCCGGCGTGACCCCGTCGGACGCGTGCCCGGGCCATCACCGGCAGCGGTTGAGAGATGGCATGGTGCTGAGGTGAGGTGAGGGATGGCGTGGTGGCTGGGCGTGGTGCTGAGGGTGAGGTGAGGGATGGCGTGGTGGCTGGGCGTGGTGCTGGCGGTCCTCGTCGGCAACCTCCTCTTCTTCGCAGGCGGCATCTGGCTCCTCGCCCTCCTCGGCCGCCGGGACGACACCCGGGGGCAGAAGGCCCGCGCCTCCGAGGCCCAAGGCAAGGACGCGCCCCGATGAGCGCACCATCGGCCTGTTGTCGCGCCAGCGTCTTCCGGATCTCTTGATGGGGTATGGGCTGGTCATCGTCACCGGCTGCATGAGGAGCGGGACGACGCTCCTCCACCGGACGATCTCGACCTCGCCGGATACTGGCCCGATGCTCGCGCCCGCCCGCTACATCACCGACCAGTTCGACGCTTATAGGCGCTACGCGCGCAAGGAACGCTTCTTTGTCGACGACTACTTCGCCGATCTCGAAGCCTTCCGCGCCCATCTCCGCCACACGGTTCAACGCATCCTCGATGCGGCTTGGGACAAATCCGGGAGGCCGCACACGCTCGTCATCAAGAGCGTCGACTTCGGCTATTCCCTCCTCCTCGTCTCCGAGACCCTGCCCGAGGCCCGCTTCGTGGTCTCGGTGCGCGAGCCAAAGGACACCGTGACCTCGATCCTCAAGGTGTCGGACCGCCAGCGCCAGGACGGCGTGGCCGCTGGCCCCGGCGGCTGGGGCCGCAACATCAAGCGGGCCGGCAAGGTCTACGTGGCGTCCTATCTCCCGGTGCTCCGCGCCATCCGTTTCCGCCGCGAACTCGCCGAACGCGTCCACTTCATGAAATACGAGGATCTCGTATCGGCGCCCTCGGCGACGATGGCGGCGGTCTGGCGTCATTGCCGGATCGCTCCTGGCAGCGGCAACCTCGAGGAGCTGGCGCGGAAGTCGGACCCCGAGCGCGACGAGACTGCCGCCCGCAACCTTGCCAGCAGCAAGCATTGGCGGGCCTACCTCACCGAGCTGACCAGCAAGGCGATATCGCGGAGCAGCGTCGGCAGCCATGCGACCGCCCTGTCGGCCTCCGAGGCGGCCGCTATCGACTGGCGTTGCCGGAGCATCCGGCGGCGCTTCGGCTACGCCTGATCCAGCAGGTCGCGATGATCCACTACGTCTGCACCCGCCGCCATTCTTACCCGCTCGGCATCTTCCTTGCCTATTACGCCGGACCGATCGCGGAACAGATCAGGCTGCTCGATTACCCTTCCTTCTTCAGCCTCGGGAAACTGCAGGGCGGAGCGGTCATCTTCACCGATTTCGACCGGCTGAGCGCCGAGGATATCGAGCGCGCCGCCCGCTACCGTGAGTTCCTCTCCGCGCCCGGCTCGCCGGTCAAGGTGCTCAATGACCCCAAGGGCACGCTGCAGCGCTTCGATCTCCTGAAGACGCTGCACGCCCGCGGTCTCAACTCGTTCAATGTCTACCGGCCCGAGGATTCGCGCTCCGGGATAAAGTTTCCGGTCTTCGTTCGCCACGAGAAGGGTCACGGCAAGATCCTGAGCGGACTCCTCGAAGAGGCCGCCGCGCTCGACCGCTTCCTCGCAGGCCTCAAGGCCGAGCCGAAGGACGAGGACCTTTCCGACCTGATGATCGTGGAGTTCGCCAACAAGCGCGGCTGGGACAACAAGTTCCACAAATACGGCTCGTTCCGCGTCGGCGACCGCGTCTACCTGCAGCACTGGTTCTCGCGCGACACCTGGCTCATCCGCGGCGCGCCCGACAACGTAACGGCCGAGGACCTCAGGATCCACGACGAGGTCCTCAAGGCCAACCCGCACGGCGACAAGCTGATGCCGATCTTCGAGCTCGCGGGGATCGATTATGGCCGCATCGACTACACCGTGGTTGACGACAAGGTCGCGGTGTTCGAGATCAACACGAACCCGACCGTGAACAACAGCCCGCCCTCCAAGCGCATCCCGTTCGACGCGCGGCCCTATGCCCAGCGCCACGAGGATGCGATGGCGACGCTCTTGTGCTGGGGCGATCCCTCGCGGTCGGTCGACATCCCCGCCTCGCTGCGCCTCCGCCGCCGGCTGGGTAGCGCCGACGTCGACCGCGCGCACAATGCCCTCATGCGCCACGTGGTCAGGGACCGGCGCGCCTTCGAGAACCGGCGCGTCTGGCGGCAAAGGATCCAGGGACTCCGCCGCTCGCTTACGGGGAGAAGTCGTCGCGGCTGACTTGCCTCGTCGCGGACGCGACCCCATCCTCCCGCCGTGTCACTCTCAGAAGACAACGGGTTTAAGATCGCGGCTGGTTAGCTGACGCGGCGAATTCTGAAGATCGGCTTCGTCCGGAGATGGCTCGTCGATCGTCCGTTGCCCGACGGCGCCACTGCCGACTATTGGCGCTGAAGCGCCCCGAGTTCATCTGCGGCAACGCCTACCCGGAGCGGGCGCGCCACGCCCTAA
Organism: Bauldia sp.; assembly: GCA_020853895.1. Classification (GTDB taxonomy): domain Bacteria; phylum Pseudomonadota; class Alphaproteobacteria; order Rhizobiales; family Kaistiaceae; genus JADYYB01. Next base: position 26,114 of record JADYYB010000021.1, on the reverse strand, counting down.
CTCGTCCTCACCTATCGCTGCCTCGACCCGGCGGATGAGACGCGCGAAGCGCGCATCGTCACCGGCAAGGAGTTCCACCTCACCCGCGCGGAGGTCGAGACCACCATCCGCGCCGCGGGGGACGCGATCGTCTCGGCGGAGCGCTCCAAGCGCGTCTCGCCGGCGATGTGGTTCATCTGTCGGCGCAAAGCCCGCCCTGCCTGCTGCAAGCTTTTCACAGCCTTGGGTCGATCGGCTCGCTCTCCAGCGCCAGCACGGCGAAGACGCATTCGTGGACACGGCGGAGCGGCTCGCGGGCGACGAGGCGCTTCAGACCCTCGTGGCCGAGGGCGAACTCGCGGATGGCGAGGTTGCGCTTGCCGCCGAGGCCGCGCTCGCGGAGACGCTCGAGGTGCTCCGGCGCGTCGTATTCCGGGCCGTAGATGATGCGGAGATACTGCCGTCCGCGGACCTTGATCGCCGGCTGCAGCAGCCCCTTCTCCCCGCGCGGGACGAAGGCACGCGGCTTCACCACCATGCCCTCGGCACCCGAACCGGTCGCCTCTTCCCACCAGCGGATCGCGTCGGCGACCGCGCCCTCGTCGGCGAGATCGACGAGGCGCCAGCGCGTGCGGGTGATGACCTCGTCACCCGTCTCGGCGAGGCGGTCGGCGACGCCCATGTGCCAGGTGTGATCATGGTCGAACCAGACCTTCCCCTCGCTGGCGAGGAAGTGGAACGGCGCGACCCGAAGATCCTCGAGCCCGCCGACCGGCCAGACATAGGGTTGCCAGACATCGGCGTAGGCTTCCGCGCGACCCAGTCTCCCGGCGAACTTCTCCGCCAGCCCGGCGAGGTCGAGCCCGCGCCCGGCCCCGGTCTGGAGCGCACCGAGCGCCGCCGACAGGCCCGCGCGTGACGCGGTCGCAACCGGCGCGTACTGGCTGTCGATCAGCGCGCCCGCCTTCGCCGACCACGGCATGATCTCCGCGTCGAGAAGGAGCCAGTCGCTGCCGAGCTCGGTCCACAGCCCCGCCGACTCCGCCGCCACGCGGAGCCGCGCCAGCAGCCCTTCGGTGAGCGCCGCGGCCGCGAAGAACGCCCGGCCCGTGCGCGTCCAGATCGCGCCGGTCTCCGGCCCGACAATGCCGAAGCGCGAGCGGGCCACGGCGTTGTCGCGGCACAGCGCGATCACGGCCCGCGAGCCCATGTGCTTCTCTTCGCAGACGACCTCGCCGACGCCGCGCGAACGATAGTGTGCGAAGGCCTCCTCGGGCCGCTCGAGCCAGCCCTCGGCGCGGCTGGTCTCGGCCGGCGACATGGTGGGCGGCAGATAGGCGAGCCATTGCGGCGCGATGGCGAAGCGGCTCATCACCTCGAGCGCCGCCGCGGCGTTCTCCTCCGCGACGACGATCCGGCCGCGGAGCTCGGTCTCCACCCGGCGCCGGCCGGAAACGTCCTCCATGTCGAGGAGGTCGTCGGCCTCGGCTTGTGCCGATCGCTCCGCGCTCCGCACCGCGAGCGGCCGCGTCGGCTCCGCGTAGACGGCGGCCGCCGGCACGCTGACCAGCTCCCGCTCCGGCCAGCGCAGCGCGGTGAGCTTGCCGCCGAACACGCAGCCGGTGTCGATGCAGAGCGTATTGTTGACCCACGCCGGCTCGAGCACCGGCGTGTGCCCGTAGACTACCGTTGTGTCGCCGCGATAGGCCTGCGCCCAGTCGGCGCGCACCGGGAGGCCGAACTCGTCCGTCTCCCCGGTCGTCTCGCCGTAAAGAGCGAACTCGCGGACGGCGGGCGAGGCGCGGCCGATCATCTCCTCCTTGAGGCCGGCATGGGCGACGACCAGGCGCCCGCGGTCGAGCCAGGCATGGCTGAGGAGCCCGTCGAGGAAGTCGCGGATGCTCTTCCGGAACGCCTCGCTCTCGCCCGTGAGCTGCGCGATCGACTGGGCGAGGCCGTGGGCGACCTTGACGCCGCGCCCGTCCAGCCAGCGGAGGAGCTTCCGGTCGTGATTGCCGTTCACCGCCAACGCGATCCCGGCGTCGACCATCGCCTTGGCGATGCGCAGCACGTCCGGCGTCCGCGGCCCGCGGTCGACGAGGTCGCCGACGAACACCGCGCGCCGCCCGGCCGGCGCGGTGACCGAGGGCGGCGCACCCTTCTCCACCGGCCATGTCACGCCGTAGCCGAGCGTCCGCAGCAGCGTCTCCAGCTCGTCCGCGCAGCCATGCACGTCGCCGATGATGTCGAACCCGCCGGTCTCGCTCCGCTTGTCGGTCCACAGCGGCCGCCGCTCGATGGTGGCGGCCTCCATCCCCTCGACCGACCCGAAGCGCCAGACCTGTCGGAAACCCTCCTTCTGGAGGCCGCGGAGCCCGCGCCTTATCTCGCCCGTCATGCGCCGCGCCACCTCCGCGCCGAACTGGCGGTCGGGCCGCGACTTGTTGCGCTCCACGCAGACATCCACGCCCGGATCGAGGACGATCGCCACCGGCAGTGCGTGCCAGCGCCGCGCGAGGTCGATCCAGCCCTTGCGATCCGACGCGCGGACATTGGTGGCGTCGATCACCGCGAGGCGGCGGTTCTTGAGGCGCTTGCCGGCGATCGCCGCCACCAGCTCGAAGGCGTCGGCCGTCGCCGACTGGTCGGTCTCGTCGTCGGCGACGAGCCCGCGCGCCCGGTCGGACGAGACGATCTCGGTCGGCAGGAAGTGCTTGGCCGCGAAGGTCGACTTTCCCGAGCCGGTCGCGCCGATCAGCACGACCAGCGCGAAGTCGGGGATGTCGATTTGGGTGATGTCCGGCGCTCTCATCGCGTGAACACCGCCATCTGCGTCGGCGGTCCCCGCTCCTCGTCGGCCTCTCCGATATCGGCGAAAGCGGCCGTGTAGCCGTGGGTGCGCTCGATTTCGCGCGCCCAGGCGACGAACTCGCCCCTCGTCCACTCGAAGCGGTGATCGGGATGGCGGAAGGCGCCGGCGGCGAGCGTCGGGAAGAGCGCGTTGTACTCGGCGTTGGGCGTGGTCACGATCACCGTCCGCGGGCGCGCATCGCCGAAGACGACCCGCGTCAGCGCCGGCAGGCGGTCGGCGTCGAGATGCTCGATCACCTCGACCAGCACCGCCGCGTCGGCGTGGCTCCAGCGCCGGTCGCGATAGGTCAGCGCGCCGTGGAGGAGCGTGACGCGGCCCTCAGGCGGACCGCCCGGCTCCTTCAGCCGGAGCCGCTTCGAGGCGAATTCGAGCGCGCGCGCCGACGCGTCGACCCCGATCAGCGCCTCGACCCAGCGCTCCTTCACGAGGCGCGCGAGGAGCTTGCCCTCGCTGCAGCCGAGATCGGCGATCACCTTGGCGCCGGCCTCCCTGAGGGCGTTCACGACCCTCTCGTGGCGCCGGTCGTTGAGGCGGATCGGCGCCTCGATGCTGTCCTCGGGCGCGGGACGGGCCTCGTCGGCCGGCGCCTCCTCCTCGTCCTCCGGCACCAGGCGGGCTAGCGCAACCCTTGTCAGGGCACGGCGATGCTTGAGGTACCGTCCGACGATCGTCTCGCGCGCTGGATGGCCTTCCAGCCAGCCCTTGCCGCGGTCGAGCAGCTTGGTCACCTCGTCCTCGCCGACCCAGTAGTGCTTGTCGTCGTCGAGCACCGGGATGAGCACGTAGAGATGGGTCAGCAGCTCGCGGAGCCTCTTCCGGCCGCTGAGCCGCAGCGACACGTAGCGGCTCGCGGCCCCGCCGGCGCCCGCAATCGGCTCCGCCTCGACCGTCCAGCCCAGCGGCTCGAACAGCGACCGCACCATCCCCTCCCCGCCGCGCGCCGGCAGCGGCGTCACCCGCGCCTCGAGCGGGATCTCGGTCTCCGCGAGCTCGGGCCGCTCCTTGGACGAGCCCGCCATCGCGCTCCGCAGCGTGCGGGTGATCGCCACCGAGAGGAGCGAGGACGCGGCATAGGGCCGGTCGTTCACGTACTGGTCCTGCAGCCCCTCCGCCTGCCCACGGCCACGCACCAGCCCGATCGGATCGACGTCGAGGACCAGCGCCGCCTCGCAGCGCTCCAGACCCGCCGCCGGGTAGAAGAGATAGGCCTTCCCGAACGGCAGCTCGGTCTCATGCACCCGCTCCGGATGCTTGTGGAGGAGGTAGCCGAGATCGGTGGCGGGGGAGTGCGTCGTGGCGATCGACAGGAACATGGTGGCTGGCCGGCCGTGGCCGGGCTCCGGTTGGTTTTTCCCGTCGGGCTCGATGGCGTCCGGCGGGCTTCTCGGCAATGACGGCGGTCACTTCGAACGAAAAAGGGCGGCCAAGGCCGCCCTTCGATCTTCTCCCACGGGGTCGCGGGCGGCTAGGCCTTCTTCGCCACCTCGTGCTGGGCGAGGGTTTCCAGCACCCTGACCAGCGCCGAGTGGTCCCACGCCGAGCCGCCCTGGGCGGCGGCGGCGTTGAAGAGCTCCTGCGTGGTCGAGGTGTTGGGGAGGGACATCTTCAGCGCCCGCGCCGATTCGAGCGCGAGGTTGAGGTCCTTCTGGTGCAGCTCGATGCGGAAGCCCGGGTCGAAGGTGCGCTTGATCATGCGCTCGCCATGCACCTCGAGGATCTTCGAGGAGGCGAAGCCGCCCATCAGCGCGCTGCGCACCTTGGCCGGATCGGCGCCGGCCTTGGAGGCGAAGAGAAGGGCCTCGGCCACCGCCTCGATGTTGAGCGCGACGATGATCTGGTTGGCGACCTTGGTCACCTGGCCATCGCCCACCGGCCCGACCAGCGTGATGTTCTTGCCCATCAGCTCGAAGAGCGGCTTCACGCGGTTGAAGGCTTCCTCGGTGCCGCCGCACATGATGGTGAGGGTGGCGTTCTTGGCGCCCACCTCCCCGCCCGAGACCGGCGCGTCGACATAGTCGGCGCCGAGCTCCCCCACGCGCTTGGCGAAGCCCTTGGTGGCGATCGGCGAGATCGAGCTCATGTCGACCACCGTCTTGCCGTTGGCAAGACCCTCGGCGACCCCGCCCTTGGTGAAGAGCACGGCCTCCACGTCGGGCGTGTTGGGCACCATGATGATGATGACCTCGCTCTTCTCGGCGACTTCCTTGCCCGACTTGGCGGCGATCGCTCCCTTCTCGGTCAGCTCGGCCGGCAGCGGCTTCACGTCGAAGACGGTGACCTCGTGCCCGCCGGTGAGGAGGTGGCCCGCCATGGGACGCCCCATGATGCCGACGCCGATGAATCCGACCTTCATGCTCTTGCTCCGTTTCTCGTGTTTATGGGCGGGCTAGACGGCGAGCTTCTTGAGCCAGCCCAGCCCTTCGCTCGTCTTGGTCGCCGGTCGATACTCGCAGCCGACCCAGCCGGAATAGCCTTCCTGGTCGAGCATCCTGAAGATGTATCCGTAGTTGATCTCGCCGGTCCCCGGCTCGTTGCGGCCCGGATTGTCCGCGATCTGCACGTGCGCGATCCTGTCCTTGAGCCGCTTGAACTTGTTGGTGATGTCGCCCTCCATCACCTGGGTGTGGTAGAAATCGTACTGGATGAAGAGGTTGTCGGAGCCGACCTCGGCAAGGATCGCCTCGGTGTCGGTGCTCTTGTTGAGGTAGAAGCCGGGGATGTCGCGGGTGTTCACCGCCTCGGCGAGGAGCTTTATCCCCGCCTTCTTCAGCTCGCCGGCCGCGTAGCGGAGATTGTCGACGAAGGTCTGGCGCACGAGGTCGGCGGAAACGCCGGCCGGCGCGATGCCCGAGAGGCAGTTGACCTGGCCGCAGCCGAGCGCGGTCGCGTAGTCGATGGCCCGCGCCACCCCCTCGCGGAACTCCGCCGCTCGGTCGGGCAGGCAGGCGATGCCGCGCTCCCCGCCCGCCCAGTCGCCGGCCGGGAGATTGTGGAGGACCTGAGTGAGGCGGTGTTGCTGCAGCCGCTCGACGAGCGCCTCTTTCGGGAAATCGTAGGGGAAGAGATATTCGACGCCTTCGAAGCCGTCGGCGGCCGCCGCCGCGAAGCGGTCGAGGAACTGGTGCTCGCCGTACAGCATGGTGAGGTTGGCGGCAAAGCGCGGCATCGGACTTTCCTCGGGCAGGATGGCGTGGGCGCTGCCTTGTGCCGCCTCGAACGCCATCCGTCAATCGCCGATCCGGGCCGCTCGCGAGGCAGGCAACCATGACCCGCCCGGGATTGTTGTCAGGGCGCCAATCGCCTTGACACTTCCCGCCTCCGCGCCGCAATTAGCGCCCGAGGGGGCGCGAGGGCGAAACCGCGCCAGACAAGGCGAAACCGCGCCAAAGGAGCAAAGAGAACAATGAATCTGACCACGCTTGTGAGAATGGGCTCGCTGGCCGCCGTCGCCGCCGGCTTCACGGCCCTGTCGGGCACCGCCGCCTTTGCCCAGGCCGCCACGCCGGTGGTCGCCTCGGTGAACGGCCCGTGCGGCGTCACCATGCAGTACGAGGAAGACTGCATCCGCGCCATTCGCCGCGCCATCACCAGCTCGGCCGAATTCACCGATGCCGACAAGGCGCTCGTCTACGCCCGCATCCGCGAGGTGTCGGTCCAGCACACCTTCCTCAAGGGCCAGATCGACGCCATCCTGACGGAGAACAACATCCCGCTCGAGGCCCCGCCGGCCTAGGTCGGCAATCGGCATCAGGCATTCGGCATCGGCAGAGGGCTCGGAAGTGATTCCGGGCCCTCTTCCTTACCGGATGCCGGATGCCGGATGCCCGATGCCCGATGCCCCATGCCTAGTACCCTTCCGGCGTGACCACGTTACGCGGCGCGCCCTTCATGAAGGCGTCGATATTGTCGACCAGCTGATCGGCGAGGCCCTGGATCGCCTCCTGGCTCGCCCAGGCGATATGCGGGGTGAGGATGAAGTTCGGCAGCTCGAGGAGCTTCATCATCGGGTGGTCCATCGGCGGCGGCTCGACCGTCACCACGTCGAAGCCGGCCCCGCTCACCTGCCCCTTCGTCAGCGCCTCGTAGAGCGCGGCCTCGTCGACGAGCCCGCCGCGCGCCGTGTTGATGAGGAGCGGCTTCCGCTCCATCATCGCGAACTCGCGCGTGGAGATCATGTTGCGGGTCGAGGGCATCAGCGGCGAGTGCAGGGTGATGATGTCGCTCCGCCGCATCACCTCGTCGAACGGGGTGTAGAGCGGGCCCATCCCGGTGGTGCCCTTGTAGTCCGAGAAGATGACCTTCATCCCGAAGGCCTCGCCGAGCTTGGCGACCGCCTTGCCGAGCACCCCGTCGCCGACCACGCCGAGCGTGGAGCCGGAGAGGTCGCGGATCGGATGGTCGAAGAAACAGAACTGGTTGGCCTCGATCCAGCGCCCGGCCTTCACCGAATCCCGGTAGGCGATGAGGCTGCGGCGGAGGAGGAGGATGAGCGAGAAGGTGTGCTCGGGGACGGTGTGGACCGCGTAGTTGCGGATGTTGGAGACCGTCACCCCGTGCGCCTTGGCGGCCTTGAGGTCGATGATGTCGGTGCCGGTCGCCGCCACCGCGATCAGCTTGAGGTTCTTGGCCCTCTCGAGCTCGGGCCCGCGCACCGGCGCCTTGTTGGTGATGACGATCTCGGCGTCGACGATGCGGTCGGCGACCTCGGCGGCCGAGGTCTTGCCGTGGACCGTGAGTTCGTGCGGAAAGTCGGGAGTGCGAAGGCGCGTCTCGGGCGAGAGAGTGTCACGGTCGAGGAAGACGACCCGTGCCGGTCGCTCGGTCTTGCTGGCCATTGCTTGTCCTTTTCTTGTGGTTCTCGGGGGTTCCGGGAAGTCCGCCTGTCCGCTCCCTCACCGTGGAGCGGCGGCGCGCCTTGTAGCCTGAATCGACCGCGCCTTCATACCGCCGGGCCGTGGTTTTTGGAGTAAGAATCCGCAACCCCTGAATGGGGTAGATTTTTCTGCGATGCAGCAACGCCAATGTGTCGTGGAGTGACGTCCGGGGGGCCGTTTCGTGTCGCCGCGCGGTTGACTTTTGGCCTCTCCGAACGCCTAAGTAACGGCGCCGTGCAAAAGTTACGGCATCCCATGGGAGGAGAAAAAAGTGAAGAAGATTGCTCTCGCGACCGCATTCGGCGCGATGATGGGTCTGTCGACCCTCGCACACGCCCAGCAGGGCCCGACTTCGGGCGTCCCGGCCGTCGGCCCGGACTTCCAGGCCGACAGCTGGACCTATGGTCCGCGCTACGACGTTTCCGGCGAGATCGAGGTCTGGAACCCGGTGCGCGCCAAGATGGAAGCCGGCGAGCACGTCATCGGCATCACCATCCGCACCAACGATCCGTATGTCTACTGCGCCGCCGCCAACTCGGGCTACGACTTCACCTGGACCGAGATGCAGCATGAGCAGAACAGCTGGGCCGACGTGGCCGACATGTGGGTCCGCTGCCCGCGTCCGCAGGCCATGCACGGCACGCGTATCGCCTACACCACCGAGAAGGAATTCCAGCAGGCCTTCGACGCCGGCGCCATGGTTGTGATGGTGCCGACCATCGACACGGTCGAGGAAGCCCAGGAAGCGGTCAACTGGACCTACTTCCCGCCGATGGGCCGTCACTCCTCCGGTGGCGGTCAGGGTCCGGGCTTCTACAACAACGTTCCGGGCGGCTACCGCGCCACCTTCAACCGCAACGTCGTGCTCATCCTCATGATCGAGACGCTGCAGGGCGTTGAGAACGCCCGTGAGATCGCTGCGCTGGATGGCGTCACCGCCCTCTTCGCCGCTTCCGGCGACATCGGCAACTTCTCGGGCTACGCCGAGGGCCAGCCGGAATACGAGTCGCTGATCAGCGAGATCATCGCGGCCTCCCAGGCCGCCGGCAAGCCGGTTTGCGGCCCGTCGGGCTGGCGCTGGGAGCGTCCGGAGTTCACCTGCTTCCAGGGCCCGGGCGAGACCGGCCTGATGAACCAGGGCGCGCAACTGGCCCTTACCCCTCCGTAAGGCTATAAACTCGCTTTTGGGGCGGGTGGGGATGACCCCCACCCGCCCCTTTATTTTGTGGCAGCAACGACTGCCCCCTGATCATTGGGAGGAATACAAACGTGAAGAAGATCGCTTTTGCGACCGCTTTTGGTGCCATGATGGGTCTTGCGACCCTTGCCCACGCCCAGCAGGGTCCGACGTCCGGCGTTCCGGCCGTCGGCCCTGACTTCCAGGCCGACAGCTGGACCTATGGTCCGCGCTACGACGTCTCCGGCGAGATCGAGGTCTGGAATCCGGTGCGCGCCAAGATGGAGGCCGGCGAGCATGTCGTCGGCATCACCATCCGCACCAACGACCCGTACGTCTACTGCGCCGCCGCCAACTCGGGCTACGACTTCACCTGGACCGAGATGCAGCACGAGCAGAACGACTGGTCCGACGTCGGCGACATGTGGGCGCGCTGCCCGCGTCCGCAGGCCGCGCATGGCACCCGCATCCCGTACACCGCGGAGAAGGAGTTCCAGCAGGCCTTCGATGCCGGCGCGATGGTGATGATCGTTCCGACGATCGACACTGTCGAGGAGGCCCAGGAGGCAGTCAACTGGACCTACTTCCCGCCGATGGGCCGTCACTCCTCGGGTGGCGGCCAGGGTCCGGGCTTCTACAGCAACGTTCCGGGCGGCTACCGCGCCACCTTCAACCGCAACGTCGTGCTCATCCTCATGATCGAGACGCTGCAGGGTGTCGAGAACGCCCGTGAGATCGCCGCCCTCGACGGCGTGACCGCGCTGTTCGCCGCCTCGGGCGACATCGGCAACTTCTCGGGCTACGCCGAGGGCCAGCCGGAATACGAGTCGCTGATCAGCGAGATCATCGCGGCCGCTCAGGCCGCCGGCAAGCCGGTCTGCGGCCCGTCGGGCTGGCGCTGGGAGCGTCCGGAGTTCACCTGCTTCCAGGGCCCGACCGAGACCAGCCTGATGAACGACGGGGCCGAGCTCGATCTCACCCCGCCGACCCCCTAGCACGATCCAAGGGGCAGACCCCTCGTGCGGGGTCCGCCCCTTCCGGCATGAGAAAGGCCGCGGCGATCGCTCGCCGCGGCCTTTTCGGTTCCTGTCCCTGAATACGGATAGCGTCGAGGGAGATCTGCCTCGCGCTCTAGGTCGTCGGCTTCCGAAGGGTCTGCACGAAGTCGAGCACCGCCATCAGCAGGACGACCACCAGGATGATGATCAGGGCGTAATCGTTGAACCAGGTGAAGAACGGCTTCATCGTGTTGACGATCATCTGCCGGAAGCTCTCGTTCTGCGGCCGCACGGCCGCGACCGCCACCGACATCGGGCGGTAGTTCAAGAGCTTCCACACGATGACGCTGAGGAAGCCGCCGAACGCGATCAGCGTTCCGAAGGCCATGATCGTGTCGCGAATCTTCATCGCCGTCTCCCTTCGCCCGGCGGGCCTAGGCGGCCGCAGGCTCCTTCGCCAAGAACTCAGTAAGCCACCGCGCGGTCCGCAACAAGCGGGCATCCCCGCCCGGCCGCCCGACCAGCTGGACGCCGACCGGCAACCCGTTGGCCCCTTCGAGGAGCGGCAGCGTGACCGCGGGCAGGCCGCAATAGCTCCACAGCGTGCAGAACGCCGGGTCGCCGGTCGATTCGAGCCCGACCGGCGCCTCGCCGATCGCCGCCGGCGTGACGATCGCGTCGAACCGGTGGAACACCTGGTCGAGCGCGTTGAGGAAGGCCACGCGCCAGTCGCGCGCCTTGATGAAGTCGACCGCCTTGACGGCCCGCCCCTCCTCGATCGCCGCCTGCATCTTGGGGCTGAGGCGCTCCTTCGCATGGTCGTAGTAATGGGCGAGACTCCGCGCCATTCCGGCCAGCATCAGGTTGCGCAGGAAGACATGCGCCTCGGCGAAGCTCTCGGCGAGCTTGACCGTGGACGCCGCCTCGCCGAGCGCCTTGGTCAGCTCCTCGAGCCCCTGCCGCGTGGCCGGCTCGGCGCGATCGGAGACATAGGTCTCCGCGACCACCAGATCCGGCCGCACCGGCGGCTTGCTGGTGGCGATGCGGTGCAGCTCCGGCGCGGCGACCGGCGCGGTGTCCGGGTCGACCGGATCGTAGCCCGCGAGCACGTCGCCAAGGAGCGCCACGTCCTCGACCGACCGCCCGAACACGCCGACCGTGTCGAGCTCGCGCGAGATCGAGAGGATGCCGGTGCGGGGGATGAGTCCGTGGCTCGGCTTGAAGCCGACCACCCCGCAGAACGAGGCGGGGCGGATCACCGATCCGTTGGTCTGCGTGCCGATGGCGAGCGGCACCATGCCGGCGGCGACGGCGGCCGCCGAGCCCGACGAGGAGCCGCCCGGCGTGCGCGTGAGGTCGTGCGGGTTCCTCGTCTTGCCGGGGTGGAGGAAGGCGAGCTCGGCGGTGACGGTCTTGCCGGTGATCACCGCGCCGGCGGCACGGAGGCGGCTCACGATCGTGGCGTCGCGCTTGGGCCGCCTTCCGGCGTCGATCGTGGTGCCGTTCTCGGTCGGCATGTCGGCGGTGTCGACGATGTCCTTGATCGCCACCGGCACGCCGTTGAGGACGCCCGGCGGGTGGCCCATCATCCGGCGCTTCTCGGCCTCCTTGGCCTGCGCCCGTACCATTCCCGGATCGAAGAAGCTGTAGGCGCCGATCTCCGGCTCGCGCGCCTCGGTGCGCTCGATGATCACCTCCGCGACCTCGCCCGCCCGGACCTGTCCGGAACCGAGCTTGTCGAGGAGGAGGCTCGCGGTGGCGTCGGCCGCCCAGGCGAAACGCGAGACCGGGAGCTTGCTCACGGGCGCGCCTTTGCGGTCCGGAAGGGCCGGTTGGTCGAGGTCATGGCTGGTGCGTCGCTCGTCGGGAGGAAGCCTGCGCGCCTAGCGCGCAGGATGCTCCGTGCCCGCCGGGAGAACCACGTCGATCGGCTCGCCCGAATGCTGGTGGGAAGCCGCCGCCTCGCGCTCGGCGATGAGCACCTTCTCGGTCTCCTCGACGTCGGCCCCGGCCCGCAGCCAGACGCCGGTGCGCAGCGCGATGATGCTGCGATAGACCTGCGCCAGCCCCTGCAGGAAGACGATCACGCCGGCCGCGACGATGATCGACTTGAACTGGAACACCGGGATGCCGGCCGGGCTCGAGATCGAGACCTCGCCGAAGCGCCAGGCGCGCGCCTGGTATTTCCAGCCCGCCAGGATGAGGGCGGTGATGCCCGGGAAGAAGAACAGCACGTAGAGCACGAGCTCGACGGTCGCCTGCACCTTGATCGGCCAGAGGCGGTAGAGGAAGTCGCCGCGCACCATGCCGTCGCGCGAGAGCGTATAGGCCCCCCCCATCATGAACAGCGTGCCGTACATGATGAAGGTCACGTCGAACGACCAGCGCGTCGGGGCGCCGAAGAGATAGCGGACGAACACCTCGTAGCTGACGCCGAAGGTCATCACCAGGATCGCCCAGGCGAACCCCTTGCCGACCCACTGCGACAGCGAATCGGCGAAGTCGATATAGCCGCGCATCCCGCCCGGCGCGGCATAGGCCATGAGCGCGCCGAAACCGGCCAGGAGCGCCGCCACGGTCGAAAGGCCGTTGAAGCCGACGAGGAAGGAGATGGCCACCGCGCCGACCGCCAGCAGCAGCGCGCCGACGATGTGGGCGAAGAAGGTCGCGATGGCGCCGCCGAGAAGGATCAGCGGCACCACGAAATAGATCCAGCGCGCCGGGCCGCCGTCGATATCGGCGAGCTCGCCGAAAATGCGGTTGAGCACCACGTTCTGATCGCTGAACGAATAGATGATCAGCGCCGAGATGAGGCCGAGAATGAAAGCTGTGACGCGCATGGCCGAGCCGCGAATTCGTTAGGGATGATTTGAAATTCGGTTGGATGTGATTTCGGCGGGGCGACCCGAGGCCGACCCCGCCGAGACTGTCAATCCACTCAGTAGCTTACGCGGGCAGCTTGCCCGGGAAGTAGTGGTCGTAGGCCAGACGGAGATCGGCCTGGTTGAGAAGCGTGTAGAACACGGTCCGCTCGGTCCAGGCCTTCTGGCTGGCGAGGGCGCGACGGATGAAATCGTCCGCCTCGAGCTGGACGATGAGCGCGTCCCAGGCGGCGATCTGCACCTCGAGCACGTCGGCCGGGGTGCGGAGAACCGTCACGCCGTCCTCGTTGATCAGGCCCTCGAGGTCGCGCGAGTAGTTGTCGATCGCCTTCGAGAGGTTGGCGGTGGCCGAGGCCTCCACGCCGTACTCGATGATCTTCTGCAGGTCTGCCGAGAGATCGTCGAAGACGTCCTTGTTGAAGTTGATCTCGAAGCACTCCGAGGCCTGGTGGAACGAGCCGAGCATGTAGTTCTTGGCCACGTCCTGGGCGCCGAAGCGGCGGTCCGCGGTCGGGTTGTTGAACTCGAAGGCGTCGATGACGCCGCGCTCCATGGCAGGGACGATTTCGCCGCCCGGCAGCTGGACCACGCTCATGCCCATGGCGGCCATGAGGTCGGCCGCGAGACCGACGGTGCGGTACTTGAGGCCGTTCACGTCGGCGGCCGAGGTGACCGGGTTCTTGAACCAGCCGAACGGCTGCTGCGGCATCGGCATCCCGAAGAAGCCGACGACGTTGAGGCCGAGGATCTGCTGGGTCAGCTCGTTGTAGAAGGTCTGGCCCTCGCCGGACTTGATCCAGGCGAGGAGGTTGGTGCCGTCGCCGCCGAACACCGGACCGGTGCCGAACAGCGAGGCGCCCTTGTGCTTGGCGTACCAGTACACCGGCACCTGGTGGCAGGCGTCGATGACGCCGTCATTGACCGCGTCCATGACCTGGAACGCGCCGACGACCGAGCCGGCCGGCAGGAGCTCGATGCGGATACGGCCGCCCGACATCTCCTCGACGCGGGTGCAGAAATCCTGGGCCATTTCCTGGAAGATTTCCGACGCGCCCCAGGACGACTGCATACGGATGACCGTCTGTTCCTGGGCCTGGCCGAGCGCCGGGGCAGCGAGCGTGCCTGCAGCGGCGCCCGCGACGACCGCGCCGCGCTTCAAAAAGCTGCGGCGTGACTCTACTACCTTCTCCATAATTCCTCCCTCATCCCTAGTTTTCTTGCTTTAGGCGCGCGAAACACCCCCCGACTAAAGGGACAGCAACGGGCCAAAGTCACCCTGTCCGATTTCTGGCAAGGATGCAACACGTCACCCTGCCCCGGCGGTGCGAAAACATTTGCCCCGCGGCCGTTGACGCCAGCGATAACGTTCTTAACCACATCCGGCGATGCGACCCAATTGCCCCACGCGGCGTGGCTCGCCATCACTTCGGCGCGACCGGCCGGCTCCGGCCGCGACTGCGCATCGGCGCCGGCGGCGCTCAGGCGAATTTGCGCCCTTCGAACGATTCCGCCGGCGCGATGCCGCCACCCAGCTCCTTGACCACTTTCAGGAAACCGCCGGAGCGCTCGCAGATCGTCGCCCTGATCTGGCCCGACGCCCCATCCCCGACATTGAGGCCGAGAATGAAAAGCCCGCCCTCGGCGAGACGGGCGAACAGGCCCTTGACGAAACGGGAGCTCTGCTCGGGTCCGAGCTCGCCCAGCGCCGAGGCGTTCATCACGCGGATGACCTCGTAGGTGCCTGGCGCGGGGTCGAAGAGATTGTCCCGGCCGAGCGTGAACCGCGGATCTTCGGCCGCGGCACGAACGCAGTGCGGATGGAACAGCTCGATCTCCGCCATCGCCCCCGGCGTCTGCGCTTCGACCGCCTCGACCGCCTTCGCGTAGAGGAGCGCCTTTAGGCCCGCCCCCAGCGCCTTGCCGAAGGGGGTACGCTCCAGGCTCGACCGGCGGACGACCATCCCCGGGCCGACGAACTGGAGGAGGCTGCGGTCTGCGTTGAGCACCACCTTCCAGCCCGGGAGCGCCGCGTCCACGACGAACAGGCGGTCGAAGAAATCCGTGGCGTGGACCGAGGCCATCGGGCGGTCGCGAAGCAGCTCGAAGAGGTCGAGCGAGGTGACCGCGTTCGACGCCGCCATGTCGTGGACGCGGAGACGGTCGCCGGCGGCGAAGCGCGTCTCCAGCAGCCCGAGGAGCGCGTCGTCCACCTGCCGGAGGCGCGAACGCCAGGTCCATTTGTGGCAGCCGCCGGGCTTGCTCCGGTCGCCGACCGAGATCTGCCAGTAGATCGCGTCGAGGACACGTTCCTGCCGCGGGTCGAGATCGCCTTCGAATTCCCCGACCAGGAAGGCCGCGTAGCGATATTTCCCGAGCCTCCGGCCGGCGCTGCCGACGATCGACCGCAGCCGTTCGGGCGAGGTGACGGCGCGCGTCAGCATCGGAAGGACCGCGATTGGGTTGCCAAGCGCCGCATCTGGAGCATGTCAGACCTCGTCCGGCAGGACGGTGGAAGGGGACGGGACACCGACATTCGCGGCGGCCGGGGGCGCCCCGGGATCGATGCCCGGCACGATGCCGTAATGGCGTCCCAGCGCCGTCATCTGGCCCTCGAACTTGCCGAGCGTCTCGTTCTGGTAGTTGAGGCTTTCCTCGTATTTGAACCACAGCGAATGGCCGCGGCCGCCGCCCGGCTCGGCCCGCACGGCCGGCGTCCGTTTCAGAAGGGCCATCGCCTTGAACCACAGATCGTCCGCATAGGGGCAGAGGCTCATGAAAAGGTCGCTGTTGCCGACCTCGCCGTGGAGCGAGTCCGGCGGATAGAGGACTCCGCCGACCCCCACCGGCAGATGCCAGAGGTCGGGCTCGCGACCCGCCCGTGGAATGCTGCCGGTCAGGGGATCGCACGGCCCCAGCCGATAGCCGATTCGGAAGGCGATGTGTCCCGGAAAGCGCCGGGCGGCGGTGACCAGGCTCTCGATCGCGTCGGCGCTGTAGAGCTGGTCGTCGTCGACCGTGATGATCGACTTGTCCGGGAAGTCGCTGAGCGCGTGCACCAGCTTCCGGTAGGAGCGGAGATTGCTGTCCAGCCAGCGGATCGAGAACCGGTCATCGAGCCGCGTGGTCAGGCTGCGTGGCAGGACCAGACCGGGGAAATCCGCCTTCGACAGGTAAAGCACGATCCGCTCCGGCAGGACGGTCTGCGAGAGGAGGCCGTCGATCACGAAATGGACGCGGCCGATGCGCGATGGCATCGAGGTAAAGGAAACGATCACCCCGCGCGCCACCGGCCTCTTCCACCGGCCGTCGAGCGACCTGGCGAAGAGCCGTCCGCGCGTCTTCGCGTCGACCCATGCATGCGCGAATGGGCCGTCGCGGCGCCTGCCTCGTTCTCTCGTCATGACCGATCAAGACACCGCATCGGGAGCCGGACCGCCGACGAAGGACGATCCGGGTGCTTCGCTGTTGCCGATCTTCGCCGAAAGGTAAAGAGGCACTCAGGAGCGGACCGCGTCGCTGCCGGCTTGCGGGAGGCGGGAGCGGCGGAGCGACAGGATGCCCCCGGCCCGCCGGGCGGCGCGGATCTTGTAGCGGTAGCGGGTGACGCGCCAGCGGCCGCCGCCGGTTTGCGGCGCGGCACGGGCGACGCGGAGGAACCGCGCCGCGGTCTGGTAGAGGCCGCGGGCGTAGTGAACGCGCGCGATCTTGAGCGCGACGATCCCCTCGCGCATGCGCAGCGACCGCTGGTCGATGCCCTCGGCGGCGAGTTGCCGGAGGCTTGCCCGCCACGACAGGAAGGCGCGCCGTGGCGATATCACGAAGCGGTCGTCCGCGCGCCGCGTGTCGACGTGGTAGACGAAGGTCAGCGCGTCGGCGACGGCCACCTTGTGGCGGGCGAGGAGCGAGGCCCAGAACAGCGTGTCCTCGTCGTAGGGGAGATCGACCGGGAAGCGGACCGTCCCGATCGCCGCGCGCTCGACGAGACCGCTGCCCACCCCGATCGAGGGGATGTGCCCGCGCACGTAGAGCGCGGCGTTGGCGAGCGGGGAGCGGGCATAGCCGCGCGGCGTTTTCTGCCGCTGCTTGACCCCCACCGTCGAGCGGATGAACGGCCCGACCGAGATCTTGGCCTCGGGATGGGCGATAAGCGCCGCGCGGAGTCCGCGGAGCCCGCCCGGCAGGTGCTCGTCGTCGGCGTCGATGAAATAGACGAACCGTCCGGCCGCCTCGTCGAGGCCGACATTCCGCGTCGCTCCGGCGCAGCCGCCGGCGGCCGGCACGACCCGGACCGGCAGGCCGAGCTCCCGGCCGAGCTGCTCGGCGAGCTGCCCCGAGCCGTCGCGCGAATCGGAATCGATCACCAGGATCTCGTGCAGGAGATCGGCCTCGCTGACGAGCGAGCGAAGCGTCGTCGCCAGCGTCCCCGCGCCGTTCCGGCACGGGATCACCACCGAGACATCCGCCATAGGCTGCCGCACCGCCGATCCTAGGTGATTCTCCAGAATCATATCCCCTTGAGTCGGAGGACGCACGCTTGTCGGAAGTGTGGCGGCATTCGTGCGTTTCTGAGCCCTGCCCTCAACCCGGGCGATCCGGCCGCCGCCGGCGCCCGTTATCGTGGGCGACGGGTTAACCGGTTCGGTCGAATGCGTGAAGGCCCTCTGGAACGCGACCGTCATTCTCATTTCGTCATCGGAAACAAGTCCGCGCCTCGCGCGTTGTCGACCCATTCCTCCCTGAATCCCTGCAAGCAGCCGCCCGGAGCCCAGCCTCCGGGCGGTTTTCTTTGCCGGGCGCCGGCGCATCCGGTTAGAACGGCGCGATGAACCAGCTCTCCCAGAACACGCTCGGCCATTTCCTCGAGGGAAAGCGCGTCCCCGGCCGCTCCCGCCGGACCGGCGAGGTCTTCGACCCCGCCACCGGCTCGGTCACCGCGCGCCTCGCGCTGGCCGATGCCGACGAGGTCCGCGCCGCGGTCGAGTCCGCGCGGAAGGCCCAGCCCGGCTGGGCGGCGCAGAACCCGCAGCGCCGGGCGCGGGTGATGATGCGCTTCGTCGAGTTCGTCAACCGCGACATGGACCGCCTTGCCGAGACGCTCTCGCGCGAGCATGGCAAAACGCTCCCCGACTCGCGGGGCGAGATCCAGCGCGGGCTCGAGGTCGCCGAGTTCATGGCCGGCCTCCCGCACCTCCTCAAGGGCGAGTTCACCGAGGGCGCCGGGCCGGGCATCGACATGTACTCGCTGCGCCAGCCGGTCGGCGTCGGGGTCGGCATCACCCCGTTCAACTTCCCGGCGATGATCCCGCTGTGGATGATGCCGCCGGCGGTGGCCTGCGGGAACGCCTTCATCCTGAAACCCTCCGAGCGCGACCCCTCGGTCCCGCTCCGCCTCGCCGAGCTGATGCTCGAGGCGGGCCTGCCGCCCGGCATCTTCCAGGTCCTCAACGGGGACCGCGAGACGGTGCGCGCGCTCCTCGACGATCCCGGCATCGACGCCATCTCGTTCGTCGGCTCGACTCCCGTCGCGCGCGAGATCTACGCCCGCGCCGCCGCCAGCGGGAAGCGCGTCCAGTCCTTCGGCGGGGCCAAGAACCACCTCGTGGTGATGCCCGACGCCGACATCGCGGTCGCCGCCGACGCGCTGATGGGCGCCGCCTACGGCTCGGCCGGCGAGCGCTGCATGGCGATCTCGGTCGCCGTCCCCGTGGGCGAGGCGACGGCCGACCGCCTCCGCCACGCGCTCGTCGAGCGCATCGAGCGGCTGAAGGTCGGCCCGTTCTTCGCGGAGGACGTCGACATGGGGCCGGTCGTCACCCGCGAGGCGCACACGCGCATCACCGGCCTCATCGCCCGCGGCGTGGAGGAAGGCGCCGACCTCGCCATCGACGGCCGCACGCTGTCGCTGCAGGGCTACGAGTCCGGCTTCTTCCTCGGCCCGACGCTCTTCGACCGCGTGACCCGCGAGATGGACGTCTACCGCACCGAGATCTTCGGCCCGGTCCTCTCGATGGTGCGCGCCAAGACCTACGAGGAGGCGCTGTCCCTTGCCGCCGGGCACGAATACGGCAACGGCGTCTCGATCTTCACGCGCGACGGCGGGGTGGCGCGCGACTTCGTCTCCCGCGTGCCGATCGGCATGGTCGGCGTGAACGTGCCGATCCCGGTCCCGCTCGCCTATTACGGCTTCGGCGGCTGGAAGGCCTCCGCCTTCGGCGACCTCAACCAGCACGGCCCGGATTCAATCAGGTTCTGGACGCGCACGAAGACGGTCGCGACGCGCTGGCCGAGCGCCCGCTCGGGACCTGACTTCTCAATGCCGACGGCGCGGTAGCTTCGCTCCTCCAGAACCCGCGACCGCCTTCCCGGCGAAGCCGGGATCCATCCCAAGGTCCAGCAGGCGTTGGCCAGACACGCGTTCACCTCTCCCCGGCGGGGAGAGGTCGGCATCCCGGCTCGCCAGAGGCGGGCCGGATCCGGGTGAGGGGGCTCCACCTCTCCGAAGTGGGCTCCGATCTGCATCCTTTCCGGATGGCGCAGAGCCCCCTCACCCCAACCCTCTCCCCTCCGGGGAGAGGGGGCTGGTCGAGCCCGCCTTCCGGCCGCGCAGGGAAATGCGGAAGGCCCGGCATTGGCGCCGGGCCTTCGCGGGGTGACAGTCCTGACCGGCGGCGGAAGCCGTTGGACTGTCGCTAGTTGTTGAGGGGCGGCGCGTCTTCGGCGGCGCGGATCAGCTGCACGAACTCGGCGCGGAGGCCGTAGAGGTCCTCGCCGCGCGCGCCCTGCGCGAGCTCGAGCATCTCCTCCCAGCCGAAGGCTTCGTTCATGTAGGGGTCGCCGCGGAGGCGCTGGCCGACGGCCGCGACGGCGAGCGCCCAGCGGGTCGCCTCCCCGCCGTCGGCGAGATCGGCGATGCGGTCGTCCTCGCCGATCGGCCGTTCCATCAGCACCGATCTGTCCTCGCCCGGCGCCTTGTAGCGGATGCGGAGATAGGCGATCTCCCCGCTGGTGTCGGGCCCGCCGAGCTTCACCTCGCCGCCCGGTTGCCCGTAGCGCAGCGGATCGACCGACACCGGCCCGCCGACCGGCGTGATCTCGTAGAGCGCGGTGACCGAGGCCCCCGCCCCGACCTCGCCGGCGTCGACCGCGTCGTTGTTGAAGTCCTCGCGGTTGAGGAGCCTCGTCTCGTAGCCGATGAGCCGGTACTCGGCGACGCGCGCCGGGTTGAACTCGACCTCGATCTTCACGTCGTCGGCGATCGGGAACACCGAGGACGCGAAATCGTCGCGGAAGAGCTTGCGCGCCTCGGCCAGCACGTCGACATAGGCCGCCGTGCCGTTGCCGGCCTGCGCGATGGTCTGCATCAGGAGGTCGTTGTAGTTGCCGCGGCCGAAGCCGTAGACCGAGAGATAGACGCCGGTCTCGCGCTTCTCGGCGATGAAGTCCTCGAGCATCTCCGGGTTGGCGATGCCGACATTGAAGTCGCCGTCGGTCATCAGGATCACGCGGTTGACCGCGTCCGAGGCGAAATTCTCCTCGGCAAGATCGTAGGCGAGCGCGAGGCCCTCCCCGCCCGCGGTCGAGCCGCCGGCCGAGAGCGCGTTGACCGCGCAGCGGATCATCAGCTTGTGCGTGCCCGGCGTGGGCGGCAGCACCGCGCCCGCCGCGCCCGCATAGACGGCAAGCGAGACATGGTCCTCGGGCCGCAGCTGGTCGATGAGGAGGTTCAGCGATTTCTGCGCCAGCTCGAGCCGGTCGGGGCCCTGCATCGAGCCGGAGACGTCGATCAGGAACACGAGGTTGAGCGGCGGCTGCTCGCCTTCGGGCAGCTCGTAGCCCTGGAGGCCGATATGCACGATCTCCCGCCCCGGCGCCCACGGCGAGGGCGCGACGGTGACCGAGGCGAGGAACGGCTCGGCGGCGCTGTCGGGCGCCGGGTAGCCGTAGTCGAAATAGTTGACCAGCTCCTCGACCCGCACCGCGTCGCGCGGCGGCAGCGTGCCTTCGCTGAGAAAGCGGCGGACATTGCTGTAGGAGGCGGTGTCGACGTCGATCGAGAAGGTCGAGACCGGGTGCTCGGCGACCTGCCGGATCGGGTTGGTGACCGCGTCCGGATAGCGCTCGGTGATGACGTCGCCGGCCATCCGGCCGGTCGGGTAGGGCAGCGTGGCGAGATTGCCGATGCTGGGAGCAACCTGCAGCTGGCCCGGCGCGACGGGCGGCGGCGGCGCGAGCGGGGCCACGGTCGAGGGATAGGGCAACGGCAAGCCGCCGCTGAAACCAGGGCCGCCGTAGCGCTCCTGCTCGGCGGCGCGGGCGAACCCGAGCGCGCGGCAGGCTTCCGCGGTGGCGATACCGTCGCCGGCACGATCGGGATTGATCTTGGCAGGATTCTGCGCGCCGGCCGGATGGCTGGCGGCAAGGACGACCGTAAGGATCGAGGCGACGCTTACGGCAGCTGGGCGCAGGCCCATCATGGAATTTCCTCCTAACCGGTGCCCCCACCTGACGCGGGAGATAGCACTCACTCTTCGGCGGAAGCTTGACCCTGGCGGGAGCAAATCGCGGCTTGTTTGGTCACGCATTGCGGCAACCGCGGCGCCCGTTCGCGCGTTGTCCGGCGGGGCAGGCTTCAGGAGAGGACATCATGAGATCACGCGCCCATGCACTCGCGGCCGGCTTCGCGGCTACTGCCCTCACGCTTTCCCCAATTGCCCTTCCGGCCTGGGGCCAAGGTGCCGCTCCGGCCGGGGACGGCGCCGCGATCTACAACAGCGCCGGATGCTCCGGCTGTCATGGAGCCAATGGCGAAGGCGGCCTCGGCCCGAGCTTCCCGGGCAACGCGAACCTCGCCGATGCGGCGATCGTGGCGAGCCAGATCATCAACGGCGGCGGTGAGATGCCGGGCTTCGGCGACACGCTCGACGACGCGGCGATCGCGGCTGTCGCGACCTATATCCGCGGCACGTGGGGCAACACCTTCCCGCCCGTGACGGCCGAGGAAGTGGCAGCTGCCCGCGCCGCCTCCGCTCCTGCCGCCCCGGCTGCGCCAGCGCCGTAAGACCTTCAAACTCCCTGGATTGCCCTTGGAGCCTCCCCCCGCGGGAGGCTCTTTTCCGTTGCGGCGGTGAAATGCTGGAGGACCGGTGGGTGCCATCGGTCCCCCAAATCCGCTCATCCCCGCGAAGGCGGTGACCCATACGGTTGAGCAAGTCCGACGGGTCAGGACCGAGCGATGGGTTCACTCGCCGGTTTTGCGCCTGCCAGCTGGGTCCCCGCCTGCGCGGGGATGAGCGGAAAGGGGAGCGGCCCCTGCTGGGCCGGCTCCGTAGGGGTTACAGCCCAAAACAAAAGCGCCCCGAAGTTCGGGGCGCTTTCTTATTCTCATAGCATTGGCAGTAGGCTAGGCCGGGGCGGAGGCGCGATTGCCGGCGAAGCGCTGGCCGTTGTTGCGCTTGCGGAAACGGTTCGGCTTTCCGGACCCCTCGCGACGCGCCTCGTCGGAGGTTGCCGCCGGGCGGCCGTGCTGACCATGACGCTCGCCGCCGCGGCGCTTCTGATGGAAGGGCCGCCCCTCGCCGCCCGGGCGCTGCCCGTTGTGACGATGGTTGCGGTTGCCCTCCCGGCGCGCCTCGCCCGCATTGTCGCTGCCCTGCTGCACGGCGGCCGCGAGCTGCGCGGGCTGCGAACGGCCCTCCGGCTGCTGGCCACGACCCACGCCCGGACGCTGGCCGCCATTGCCGTGCGGACGATGGCCGTTGCCGCCTTCGCGGCGACGATGACCCTCGCCCGCGCGCTGCGGCTGATGCCCGCCCGGACCGCGATCGTTCCGCTCGGCCGGGGCGGCCTCGGAGCGGCCCGCCCGCGGCGCGGTGTCGGCGATCGCGAACAGGCGATCGGGACCCGCGTTCTCGAACCGGCGCTCGCCGCGCCCGCGGCCGTTGCGGCCCTCGCGCTGCGGACGCCCGTTCTGCGGACGGCGGTGCTGCGGACGCTCGGGCGTCCACTCGGCCACCACGTCCGGCGTGATCGGCCCGTCCGCAACAGCGAACGCGTCGGCCGAAGCCGGCGGCGCGCCGATCACCGGGATCGACTGCCGGATCAGCTTCTCGACGGCGCGCAGCAGCGGACGCTCCTCGCGCGACACGAGCACGATCGCCTGCCCGCCCGCGCCGGCGCGCGCGGTGCGGCCGATGCGGTGGACGTAGCTCTCCGGCACGTGCGGGAGGTCGTACTGGATGACGTGGCTGATGTTCTCCACGTCGATGCCGCGGGCGGCGATGTCGGTCGCCACCAGCACGCGGATCTTGCCGGCGCGGAAGGCGTTCATCGTGCGGTCGCGCTGCGGCTGGCTCTTGTTGCCGTGGATCGCCTCGGCGGCGATGCGCGCCTGGTTGAGGCTGCGCACCACCTTGTCCGCGCCGTGCTTGGTGCGGGTGAAGACCAGCGTCCGCTCGACCGCGGGGTCGCGGAGGATGCCGGCGAGCGCCGCGGCCTTGCCGCCGCCCTCGACATGCATCACCTGCTGGCTGATGCGGTCCGCGGTCTTGGCGACCGGGGTCACCGCGACGCGCACCGGGTCGGTCAGGAGCTGCTCGGCGAGCTTCTGGATCTCCGGCGGCATGGTCGCCGAGAAGAAGAGGTTCTGGCGCACCTTGGGGAGCTTTGCCGCGATCGCGCGGATCGCGTGGATGAAGCCGAGGTCGAGCATCTGGTCGACTTCGTCGAGGACCAGGACTTCGACTTCGCTCAGCGAAAGCGCGCGCTGCTCGACGAGGTCGAGAAGCCGGCCCGGCGTGGCGATGACCACGTCGTTGCCTTGCGCCATGGCGCGGATCTGCTTGCCGATCGGCGTGCCGCCGATGACCAGCGCGCTGCGGAACTGGAAGTGCCGCCCGTAGGCCTGGAAGCGCTCGAGGATCTGCGTGGAGAGCTCGCGCGTCGGGCTCAGCACGAGCACGCGGACGCTGCGCGGGTTGGCGCCGCGCTTGGTGTTGGACAGGCGGTGCAGGATCGGCAGCGCGAAGGCCGCGGTCTTGCCGGTACCGGTCTGGGCGATGCCGAGAATGTCCCTGCCGGCCATCACGTGCGGGATGGCCTGGGCCTGGATCGGGGTCGGAATCGTGTGGCGCTCGTCTTCGAGCGCGCGAAGGATCGGCCCGTTGAGGCCGAGATCGTTGAAGGAGGTCAAGATAAGCTTTCGTTAGGCGCCGCGCGGCCCACTCGGGGCACAGTACGGACATCCGGGTCATGAGACCCGGCGTGAATAGGGCGCTCAGATTTTCAGGGTGACGGCCAGGGACGGCGAAGCGGTCCCATTTCACGCGGCCATGGCGTATATGACCCCGTTCGCCCGAAAACTCAAGGGCTTGCGGCCGCCTTTGTGCGCCGCGGCCGGCTCGGAGCGGCGGCGCGCTTGGGCTTGGCGACGAAGATCTTGTGCGTCTTGGAGCCCTTCAGGAGCTCGATGCTGTGCGTGCAGTCGGCGTGCTTGACGTAGCTCTCGCTGCTCTTGGCGATCTGCTCGCCGTTCCTGGCGAAATATCCCCAGATCCACTCCCCCTTGGCGTTCTTCTTCTCGATGAAGCAGGGATATTTGACCTCGCCGGCCATGACGGACTCCGTTGCGATTGCGCCGCGGCCCGCTTCCGAGTCGCCGCCGATGCCGAAAGCCTAACGCGAGCCGAGGCTTAGCCGCAAGGCTCGGCTCAGGCGATATCCAGCACGGTGGTGAACCAGCCGGTAAGCTCCGGCTCGCTGGCGATCTCGAGAAGAAGCTCGTCGCTGAAGATGCCGTCGCGGAGATTCCCCGGCTCGCCGGGGAAGTAGAACTGGGTGGTCAGCACCGGGTTGTTCGGCGCCTGGAACTTGAGATGGAAGTGCCGCGTCCGCCCCGGATAGAGCCCCGGCACGATCGTCTCGAAGCGGTAGGTGCCGAGCGCGTCGGTGAAGGTGTGCCCGCGCCCCTTGTATCCGGCGTTGTCGTAGGTGCCGCCGTCGTCGCAGTGCCACAGCTCGACCAGCGCCTGCGGCACCGGCCGGCACGAGCGCGTCACCACGAGTCCGGTGAGGACGATGTTGGTGCCGGCGAACCCGGCCTCGCGGAAATTCGTCCGCTCCGGCGAGTTGGGCGTGAAATACGGCCCCTCGGTCTGCGCCTCGGTGACCTCGTCGTCATCGTCCCCGCAGGCGAGCGTGGGCGGGAGGCTGAGCCCCTGCGCCTCCGCGGCGCGGGTCAGCCCGCTCAGCGACAGGCCGGCGACCCCGGCCGTCACGATGCCCTTGAGGAACCGCCGTCGTCCGATCTCCGCTGGCATGATCTGCCCCTTCGCTGTGAGCGTCCGAGCCAACCATCGCCGAGCCTACGTTACGGCGCGATGGCCGAAAGGTTACGATCCGCTCATCCAACCTGAGCGAGCGCCTACTTCCCCTTCGCCGCCGTCGCTTCCCCGAACATGATCGACCATTGCCAGCTGCCGTAGCTGCGCGAGTCGACCCCGTTGCTGAGCGAGGCGGTGTAGCTCTCCTGGCCGAGGGTACGCAGCACCGTGACGGGCCCGCCCGCGGCGGTGATCGCGCCGGCATGGACCGCCGCCGGGCAGATCGCCGAGTCGTCGGTATAGACGCCCGTGCCCCACACCACGCCGATCGAAGTCGCCTCGGGCAGGCACACGCAGGTGAGGTCGGCGACGCCCGACGGGAGGCCGGCCGGGCAGACGTCCATCCCGGCGATCGTGCCGGGGCACTGGCCGTCGCCCGCCTCGGGGAAGAAGAAGCTCGAATCCCAGCTGCCGTAGCTCAGCGTGGTCACGCCGTTGGCCGTGGTCGGAGCATAGCTCGGGCAGCCCTCGGAGCGGTTGAGCGTGACCGTGCCGGTATGGTGAACGCCATCCGGCCGCGCGGCGCTGCTGAGAAGGCCGGCATGGACCGCGGCGGTGCAGATCGAGGAGTCGCTGGTATAGGGCCCGCTGCCCCATACGCCGGCGAACGGCTCGGTGATGTCGCAGCGGCAGGTCAGCGTCTCGTCGCTGGAGAAGGCATTCGCCGGGCAGATCTCCGCCCCCTTGCCCCCGCCCTGGGCGTTGGCCGCTCCTGCGGCGCTGAGGAGGAAGAGGGCGAACAGCACCACGCGCATCTCGTCACCTTCTGGCTGGGATCGGGCGCGACCGATTTACCACGCCGCACCCTTCGCGAGAAGGAAGCGGCCGCCGGAGGGGCTGAAATCCTTCGCGCCAACAGATACTTTCGGGGCGGAGGACTTTCTCGCAGGGACTGATTCACGAGGCGACACGCATCGTCACCGGGGGATGACACGTGCCCAAGACAATCGACCCG
>JADYYB010000020.1 GCA_020853895.1 Bauldia sp. | reverse complement strand
CTCGAGACGCTGATGATCGGCGTCTTCTGCGCGCTCGACCTCGTCCTCTTCTACGTCTTCTTCGAGGGCGGCCTCATCCCGATGTTCCTGATCATCGGCATCTGGGGCGGCGAGCGGCGCGTCTATGCCAGCTTCAAGTTCTTCCTCTACACGCTCCTCGGCTCGGTGCTGATGCTGCTGGCGCTGATGGCGATGTACTGGAACGCCGGCACCACCGACATCCCGACGCTGCTCCAGCATCAGTTCCCGGTCGGGATGCAATACTGGCTGTGGTTCGCGTTCCTGGCTTCGTTCGCGGTCAAGCTGCCGATGTGGCCGGTCCACACCTGGCTGCCCGACGCCCATGTCGAGGCGCCGACCGCGGGCTCGGTGCTGCTCGCCGCCATCCTCCTCAAGATGGGCGGGTACGGGTTCCTCCGCTTCTCGCTGCCGATGTTCCCGGTCGCCTCGGCCGACCTCGCCGACCTCATCTACGCGCTGTCGGTGATCGCGATCATCTACACCTCGCTGGTCGCGCTCAGGCAGGAGGACATCAAGAAGCTCATCGCCTATTCGTCGGTCGCCCATATGGGCTTCGTGACGATCGGCATCTTCTCGATGACCCAGCAGGGCGTGCAGGGCGGCATTTTCCAGATGCTCTCGCACGGCATCGTCTCGGGCGCGCTCTTCTTCTCGGTCGGGGTGATCTACGACCGCATGCACACGCGGCAGATCGATTTCTACGGCGGCCTCGTCAACCGGATGCCGCTCTTCGCCTTCGTGTTCATGGTCTTCACGCTCGCCAATGTCGCCCTGCCGGGGACGAGCGGCTTCGTCGGCGAGTTCCTGACGCTAATGGGCGTCTTCCAGGTCAACACCTGGGTGGCGACGCTGGCCACGACCGGCATCATCCTCTCGGTCGCCTATGCGCTCTGGCTCTATCGGCGGGTGATCTTCGGGCCGCTCAAGCCGCACCTTCGGGCGATGCTCGACCTCTCGCCCCGCGAGCAATTGGTGCTGGTGCCGCTGGTCGTGCTGACGATCCTCTTCGGCGTCTTCCCGCAACCGCTCCTTAACGTGATGGGCCCGGCGGTCGACGCGCTGATCGTCGACTACCGGGCCTCGCTCGACGCGATCTCGGCGGTCGCCACGGCCCAGGCGGTGGCGCCATGACCGGGTTCGATCTCACCCTCATCCTGCCCGAGATCCTGCTCGGCGGCGGCGTCCTCGTCCTCCTCCTCATCGGCGTCTTCGGCGGGGAGAAGGCGACGCAGGCGGTGACCATCTCCACGCTCGCCTTCCTCGCAGCGGCGGCGGTCGGCGTCCTCGGCCTGCCGGGCCCGGCGACGACCTTCGACGGGGCGTTCGTGGTCGACCCGTTCGCGCGGCTGATGAAGCTCCTCGTCCTCACCGGCTCGGCGATCGCGCTCATCATGTCGGTCAGCCACGCCCGGCGCGAGCGGTTCGAGCGCTTCGAGTATCCGCTCCTCATCCTCAGCGCCACGCTCGGCATGATGATGATGATCTCGGCCAACGATCTCATCTCGCTCTATGTCGGGCTCGAGCTGCAGTCGCTGTCGATCTACGTGCTCGCCGCGATCCAGCGCGACTCGGTGCGCTCGACCGAGGCGGGCCTCAAATATTTCGTCCTCGGCGCGCTCGCCTCGGGGATGCTCCTCTACGGCGCCTCGCTGATCTACGGTTTCACCGGCCAGACCTCGTTCCAGGCGATCGCCGCGGCGATGGCCGACGGCGAGCCGGGCATCGGGCTCGTCTTTGGCGTGGTGTTCCTGCTCGCCGGCCTCGCCTTCAAGGTGGCGGCGGTGCCGTTCCACATGTGGACGCCCGACGTCTACGAGGGGGCGCCGACGCCGGTCACCGCCTTCCTCGCCGCCGCCCCGAAGATCGCGGCGATGGCGCTGCTGGCCCGGGTGACCATGGACGCGCTCGCGCCGATCGGGCTCGAGTGGCGGCAGATCGTGGTGTTCCTGGCCATCGGCTCGATGGTGCTCGGCGCCTTTGCGGCGATCGGGCAGAGCAACATCAAGCGGCTGATGGCCTACTCCTCGATCGGCCACGTCGGCTACGCGCTGGTCGGCCTCGCGGCCGGCACGCAGGTCGGCCTCCAGGGCGTGATCATCTACCTCATCATCTACATGGCGATGACCCTCGGCGCCTTCGCCGTCATCCTCTCGATGCGGCGGCACAACGTGGCGCTCGAGAATATCGAGGACCTTGCCGGCCTCTCGCGCACCAATCCCACGATGGCGTTCGTCCTGGCGATGATCATGTTCTCGCTCGCCGGGATCCCGCCGCTCGCCGGGTTCTTCGGCAAGTTCTTCGTCTTCATGGCGGCGATCGAGGCGGGGCTTTTCGTGCTGGCGGTGATCGGCGTCCTCGCCAGCGTGGTCGGCGCCTATTATTATCTCCGCATCGTGAAGGTCATGTATTTCGACGAGCCGGTCGCCGCGTTCGACCGGACGCCCAGCGAGCTCCGCGCCGTGATGCTGCTGAGCGGGGCCTTCACGCTGCTCTTCATCGTCTTCGCCGGTCCGGTCAGCCAGGTCGCCCAAGCGGCCGCGCAGACCTTCTTCTGAGGATGGCCGAAGCCAATCTCCCGGCCGGCTACCGCCGGCTGGCCCACGACCGGCTCGGCTCGACCAACGAGGAGGCGATCGCGCGCGCCCGCGTCGGCGATCCGGGCCGCCTCTGGGTCACCACGGTCGAGCAGACCGAGGGCCGGGGCAGACGAGGGCGGGTCTGGCGCTCGGGCAAGGGCAACCACCATGCCTCGCTCCTCCTCATCGACCCCGCGCCGCGCGAGGTCGCGGCGACGCTCTCCTTCGCGGCCGGCGTCGCCCTGCATCGGGCGCTGACCGACCTCGCGGGACCGAGCGCGGGAAAGCGTTTGCGGCTAAAGTGGCCGAACGATCTCCTCTGCGACGGGCAGAAGGTCGCCGGGCTTCTCGTCGAGGGCGAGGCGCTGCCGAGCGGCCGCTTCGCCGTCGTGACCGGGATCGGGGTCAACTGCGTCGATCATCCGGAGATCGAGGCGCTCTATCCGGCCGGCGATCTGGCCGCCCTGGGGATTCGTGTCGATGCCGAGCAGCTCTTCCTTCGCCTGGCGCAGACCTTCGACGAGGAGATCGGAATCTGGGATGGGGGACGCGGTTTCGCGGCGACGCGCAAGCGCTGGGTCGAGCGGGCGCTCGGCTTCGGCGGGCCGATCCGCGTGAGCCTTCCCGACCGGACCATCCAGGGCCGCCTCGAAACGCTCGACCCGGGCGGGCGGCTCGTCGTCATCGGCGCCGACGGGCGACGCGAGACGATCTCGGCGGGCGACGTTTTCTTCGGCGTGGGGGCCTGACGGATGGCGGATCAGGCGGAACTCGTCTTCGTGCCGCTCGGCGGGCTTGGCGAGATCGGGATGAACCTTGCCCTCTACGGTTACGGCCCGCCGCGGAAGCGGACCTGGATCGTGGTGGACTTCGGCGTCTCGTTCGCCGGCCCCGACCTGCCGGGCATCGAGATCGTCTATCCTGACATCGCCTTCCTCGAGGCCGAGCGCTCGCGCATCGCGGCGATCGTCATCACGCATGCGCACGAGGACCATTACGGGGCGCTGGTCGACCTTTGGCCGCGGCTCCGGCTGCCGATCTACGCCACGCCGTTCGCCGCGGCGATGCTCGAGGCCAAGCAGGAGGGGGCGCCGGGCGATCCGATCCCCGTGACCCTGGTCCGGCCGGGCGACCGGGTGAGCATCGGGCCGTTCGAGGTCGAGTTCGTGCCGGTGGCGCACTCGATCCCCGAGCCGACGGCGCTCGCCATCCGCACGCCCGCGGGGCTCGTGGTGCATAGCGGCGACTGGAAGCTCGACGAGATGCCGCTGATCGGCGCGCCGACCGACGAGCGGCGGTTCCGTGAGCTCGGCGAGGAGGGCGTTCTCGCCCTGATCTGCGACTCCACCAACGCGCAGCGCGAGGGTAGAAGCCCGAGCGAGGCGGTGGTCGCAGCCGGTCTCCGCGAGGTCATCGCGGAGGCGCCGAACCGGGTCGCGATCACGATCTTCGCGTCGAACGTCGCCCGCATCCGCTCGATCGCCGAGGCGGCCGCGGCCAACGACCGGCAGGTCGTGGTGATCGGCCGGGCGCTCGCCCGCGTCATCGACGTCGCCGGCGAACTCGGCCTCCTCGAGGGGCTGCCGGGCTTCCTCGACGAGGAGGCCTACGGCTACCTTCCGCGCGACAAGGTCGTGGCGCTGATCACCGGCAGCCAGGGCGAGGCGCGGGCGGCGCTGGCGCGCATCGCGTCGGGCGAGCACCGGAGCGTGGTCTTCTCGCCAGGCGACACGATGGTGTTCTCCTCGCGCACCATTCCCGGCAACGAGCGGGCGGTGAACGCGATCATCAACGCTCTCGTCGACCAGGGCGTGAAGATCATCACCGAGCGCGACCGGCCGGTGCACGTGTCCGGCCACCCGCGCCAGGACGAGATCGCCGAGATCTATCGCTGGCTGCGGCCGGGAACGGTGATCCCTGCCCATGGTGAGCCGGCGCATCTTTCCGCGCACGCTGCCTTCGCGCGCCAGCAGGGGATCGGGAACGTGGTCGAGGCGCGGAACGGGGACCTCGTCCGCCTCTCGCCTGGGCTGCCGGACAAGGTGAGCGAGATCGAGACCGGGCGGCTCTACCGCGACGGCAACCTCATCGGCGCGGCGGAGGCGGTCGGCTTCACCGAGCGGCGGCATCTTTCCTTCGCCGGGCACGTCGCGGTTTCCGTGACGCTCGGGCGGAAGGGGGAGATCGTGGCCGACCCCGAGGTCGCGCTGGCAGGCATCCCGCTCGCGGACGCCTCGGGCCGGCGCTTCGAGGACGTCGTGCTCGACGCGGTGAACGGGGCGCTCGATTCGATGCCGGCGGGCCGGCGGCGCGACGAGGAGGTGGTGCGCGAGGCGGTCTATCGCAGCGTCCGGGCGGCGATGCGCGACAGCTGGGGGAAGAAGCCGGTTTGCAGTGTGCTGGTCGCGGTCCTATGACGGCGAACCGCACGCGCGGCCGACTCGGCTGACCCCGGAGTCCGCGGATGAACTGGACCCTTCTCGCGATCTACTTCATCGTCTGGTGGCTGGTGTTCTTCGTCACCCTGCCGATCGGCGTCCGCTCGCAGGAGGAAGCCGGCGAAGGACGCTATCTCGGCACCGATCCGGGCGCGCCGACCAAGCCGATGCTGGGCCGGAAGGCGCTCGCCGCCACGCTGATCGCGGCGGTGATCACGGGGCTCCTCTGGGTCGGCTATGCGTGGCTGGGGATCGACCTCGAGGCCCTCAGCCGCATCTGGCGGTAAGGCACAGGGGCGCGCCCCGCTCCAAATTTGTCATCGCCGGACTCGTTCCCGCGATCCATGGCCACGAGCGGTAGCGATCATTCACGACCGGTGGTGTTCATGGGTTGCCGGGACAAGCCCGGCAATGACAGCTTGGGGGATTGGCTAAGCCGTTGGTACAAAAAGAAAAAGCAAGGTGGTTAGCCTTGCTTTTCTCAGTTCCCGCGTCCGTACCCTTCGGTCCCTGCCTGCTCCCGATTGCCGGGAGCGCTGTTTTCTTTGACAGGGCGGCAGCGGCTTTGCAGCGCGCCAGAAGGGCATTCCTCCCAAGACTTAGACCGCGACGAGTATGAGGGCACGTCATTGATCGCGACGGCCTCGTTCTTATGTCGCGAGTTCTACCCAATCCGGGACGGCTTGTCATCAATTTGCTCACAGCCCGCCTTAAATTTTCGGACTGAGTAGTTATGGGCTTGACCGCGAATCGGGGTAATGGCAGAATTCCCCTATGGGAGTGGGGGTGCTGTCATGAATCTGCTCGCGATCTTCAGTCGCTTTCCCGATCAGGAATCCTGCATCGAGTACCTTGAGAAGGTCCGCTGGGGCGACGAGCCAAGCTGCCCCTACTGCGGATCGGTCAACGTTGCGAGGAAGGGCGAAGCGGGTCGGGTCGGGCGTTGGAACTGCCATAGCTGCAAGTCGAGCTTCAACGTGCTTGCCAAGACGATTTTTGAGAAGACCCGCATTCCCCTTCAGAAGTGGTTTCTCGCGATTGGGCTGGTCATCAACGCCAAGAAGAGCCTGTCGAGCTGGCAGCTCTCGCGGGACCTCGACCTCAACCAGAAGACGGCTTGGTACGTCCAACAGCGCATCCGGGCAGCGATGCTTACCGAGGAAGGCGAGCTATTGCAGGGCATCGTCGAGGCCGACGAGACCTACGTTGGCGGGAAGCCGCGCAAGGGCAACAAGCGCGACGACGACAAGCCGACCAAGCGCGGTCGCGGGACAAAGAAGGTTCCGGTCATCGGTGCGGTCGAACGTGGCGGTCGGGTTGTCGCGCGGGTAGCGGAAGACCTTACCGGGAAGGGCATCTATCGCTTCCTAAAGAGCACGATTGACCCGAAGGGGTCTCTTCTCATCACCGACGAGTTGTCCGCCTACAACGCGGCCTCTGGTCTCTTTACGCGAGCCGTCATCAACCACCGCGAGCGGTATTCGGATGGTGCCACGCACACGAACACCATCGAGGGGTTCTGGGCGCTGATTAAGCGCGCTTGGTACGGGTCGCATCACCACTACACCCGCAAGTTCATGCCGCTCTTCGTCGCGGAGAGCTGCTGGAAGTACAACCAACGCCAGAACCACGACCCGTTCGCCTTCTTCATGCGTCGGTGCTTCGCATGAACAAGCTCTATTACGGGGACTGTCTCACAGTTATGCAAGAGATGAAGATGGGGTCGGTCGACCTGGTCTATCTAGACCCGCCCTTCAACTCCAACCGCGACTACAACGCGATCTATAAGGATGAAACTGGGCGCCCGCTTCCGGACCAAATCGAAGCATTCGGCGACCTCTGGCAATTGGACGACGAAAGACTGCGCGCCATCCAGATGATGCCGATACTCATGCGCGAAGCGGGACTCCCGGACCATGCCGCCGAGCTGTGGAAGATTTGGTTGAGAGCCCTGCGAGAGGCAAATCCCAAGCTACTCGCGTATCTCTCCTACATGACGGAGCGGCTTTTGCCGATCCGTAGTCTGCTGAAGCCAACGGGCTCGGTGTACCTTCACTGCGACTCGACGGCATCGCACTACATCAAGGTCATGATGGATAGTATCTTCGGCCATGATAATTTCCGAAATGAGATAATCTGGCGACGATACGACAGACCTAAGGGCTCGCAGCACAAGCCTCGCCGGTTTGGCAGGTCAACCGATACAATTCTATTCTACTCGCGATCCGGCGAATACGTGTTCCATGCAGACCGTGTCAGACTACCCCTGACGGCCAAAGAGATTGAGGATCGTTACCCGCATACAGACGACCGAGGGCGTTTCATGAGCGGCCCCCTACTTCGGTCGGCGTCAATGGGAGAAAGGCCGAACCTTGTCTATGAATTTCAAGGCTACACCCCGGACTCTTCTGGCTGGAGGATGGAGAGGGAGAAGCTTCAGCAGATCTATGACGATGGCGACTTCTTCATTACCAGCAACGGAACGCCGAGACGAAAGTTTCGCCCGTCTGAAGACCCCGGTTCAACGATAGACAACATATGGGATGACATTAGCGCCCTGGGGGCTCATGACAAGGAACGCTTGGGCTACGCTACCCAGAAGCCCGTTGCGCTGCTTGAGAGAATAATTCTCGTTAGTACGAACGAAGGCGATGTAGTTCTGGACCCTTTCTGCGGCTGCGCCACAACGATTGAAGCGGCTCACAAACTGGGTAGAAGATGGCTCGGAATCGACATTGCAATTCATGCAATCAAGAGGGTCGCGAAGGTTCGGTTAGAGGACCGTCTTGGGCTCCGCGAAGGCGAGGATTTCGTTATTGAGGGGGTGCCGCGCACGTTGGAGGGCGCGCTCGATCTCTGGGAGCGTGACAAGCATCACTTCCAGAAATGGGCCATCGAGCAGGTGGATGGCTTTGTGACTTCTCGAAAGACTGCTGACGGCGGCATTGACGGCCGCCTCTATTTCTCCGTGCCCGACGACAAGGAACTCAAGACGATGCTGCTTGAGGTGAAGGGCGGACGGAACGTCACCAAGTCCATTGTCCGCCAGCTTCGCGGCGTAATGGACCGCGAGGGGGCGATGATGATGGGCCTCATCATCCTGCACGACCTAGGCGAGGCCAAGACGCGCAACTTCAAGGCGGAAATGCAGGACGCGGGCGATGCTGACGTTATGGGGGTGAAATACCCAAGAATGCAGCTCCTGACGGTGGACCAAATCCTCGCGGGGCAGCGATTCCTCACTCCATCGGTGGCTCGCGGCAAGGTTCAAGCTCAACCCCGGCTCCCCTTAGGGTAAGTCGAATAAAAGCCCATAACTACTCGTTTCGTAAATTTTTGCATGGACCGTCACAAAGAGATCGGAATTCCTGCGCCGCTTCGGCTGCCTCCGCCAAGCTCCGGCCAGGGCTTGTGTTTTTCGGACCGTTTGGATTGATTGCGGCGCCCGGCCGACTCCCCTGGAGCCCTCGATGCGGCTTTCCCGCTATTTCCTGCCGATCCTTCGTGAGACGCCGAAGGAAGCGGAGATCGTTTCCCACCGCCTGATGCTGCGCGCCGGCATGATCCGACAGCAATCGGCCGGCATCTACTCATGGTTGCCGCTCGGTCAGCGGGTGCTCGCCAGCATCGGCCGCATCGTGCGCGAGGAGCAGGACCGGGCCGGCGCCATCGAGATCCTGATGCCGACCATCCAGTCGGCCGAGCTCTGGCGCGAGAGCGGACGGTACGAGGACTACGGCCTCGAGATGCTCCGGATCGAGGACCGGCACGAGCGCGAGATGCTCTACGGGCCGACCAACGAGGAGATGGTGACGGAGATCTTCCGGTCCTATGTCCGGTCGTACCGGGAGCTGCCGCTCAACCTCTACCATATCCAGTGGAAGTTCCGGGACGAGGTGCGGCCGCGCTTCGGGGTGATGCGCGGGCGCGAGTTCCTGATGAAGGACGCCTATTCCTTCGACCTCGACCAGGAAGGGGCGCGCGCCTCCTACAACCGGATGTTCGTCGCCTATCTCCGCACCTTCGACCGGCTCGGCCTCAAGGCGATCCCGATGCGCGCCGAGTCGGGGCCGATCGGCGGGGACATGAGCCACGAGTTCATCATCCTTGCCGACACCGGCGAGAGCCAGGTGTTTTCCTCGCGCAGGCTCCTCGACATGGCGGTGCCCGGCGAGGACACCGATTTCTCGGCCGATCTCTCCCCGATCGTGGATGCCTGGACCACGCCCTACGCGGCGACCGAGGAGAAGCACGACCCAGCCGCCTTCGAGCGTCTGCCGGAGAGCGAGCGCGTGTCGGCGCGCGGCATCGAGGTCGGCCATATTTTCTACTTCGGCACCAAATATTCCGAGCCGATGGGCGCCAAGGTCGCCGGGCCGGACGGGCAGATGCGCACGGTCCATATGGGTTCGTACGGAATCGGCGTGTCGCGGCTCGTCGCGGCGGTGATCGAGGCGAGCCACGACGATGCCGGGATCATCTGGCCGCGCAACATCACCCCGTTCCATGTCGGGCTCGTCAACCTCAAGCCGGGCGACAAGAACACCGACCTTGCCTGCGAGACGCTCTACGCGCGCCTCGCGAAGGCCGGCGTCGAGGTGCTCTACGACGACGTCGAGGCGAGGGCAGGGGCCAAGTTCGCGACGATGGACCTCATCGGCCTCCCGCATCAACTGATCGTGGGGCCGAAGGGGCTTGAACGGGACGAGGTTGAGATAAAGAATCGCCGCGATGGGTCACGCCAGAACCTCTCGCCGGACGCGGCCGTGAACTGGCTGGTCGCCGAATGGCGGTAATTGCCGAAACCTCGGTTCCCGTACCGGAGCCGTCGGGCAGCAAGCCGTTCGCCCCGTTCGAGTGGATGCTGGCCCGGCGCTATCTCCGCTCGCGCCGCCGCGAGACCTTCATCTCGATCATCGCGGGCTTCTCCTTCGTCGGGATCATGCTCGGCGTGGCGACGCTGATCGTCGTCATGGCGGTGATGAACGGGTTCCGGGCACAACTCCTCGACAAGATCCTCGGCATCAATGGCCACCTCATCATCCAGCCGATCGACGCCCCGCTCAACGATTTCGCCGCCGTCGCCGAGCGGCTCTCGGTCCTCTCTGGCGTTGCCGCGGCCGTGCCGCTCGTGGAAGGGCAGGTGCTCGCCACCGGGCCGGGCGGCTCGGGCGGGGCGCTGGTGCGCGGGGTGCGCGACGAGGACCTCGGCAGCGTGCCGGGGCTTACGGCGAACATAAGGCTCGGCACGCTGGAGGGGTTCGGCAGCTCCGGTGGCGTGGCGCTCGGCGTCCGCCTCGCCAGCATGCTGGGCGTGACGATCGGCGACCGCGTCACGCTCCTCTCGCCCAACGGCACGATCACGCCGATGGGCATGACGCCCCGAGCGAAAGCCTATCCGGTGGTGGCGATCTTCGAGATCGGCATGTCGGAATACGACGCGACCTTCGCCTTCCTGCCGTTCCAGGAGTCGCAGACCTATTTCAATCTCGGCGACCGGGCGAGCGCGATCGAGGTCTATCTCCACGATCCGGACAGCGTCGACCGGATGCGGCCGGAGATCGAGAACGCCGCCGGGCGGCTGATCCTCCTCAGCGACTGGCGGCAGCGCAACGTCACCTTCTTCTCGGCGCTCGAGGTCGAGCGGAACGTGATGTTCCTGATCCTGACGCTGATCGTGCTGGTGGCCGCGCTCAACATCATCTCCGGCCTCACCATGCTGGTGAAGGACAAGGGCCACGACATCGCCATCCTCCGCACGATGGGGGCCACGCGGGGCGCGATCATGCGCGTCTTCTTCATGACGGGCGCGGCGATCGGCACGCTGGGGACCTTCGCAGGCCTCATCCTCGGCACGGTGGTCGCGATGAACGTCGAGCCGATCCGCCAGTTCATCTCGTGGATCACGCGGACCGACGTGTTCTCGGCCGAGTTCTATTTCCT
>JADYYB010000019.1 GCA_020853895.1 Bauldia sp. | reverse complement strand
AGCGAGCCGTCGGCCTTCATCTCGCCGATCACCCGGTCGAAGGTCGCCTGAAGCGCGTCGTCCTCCTTGCGGATGCCCGCGGCCGTGCCGCCGCCGATCAGCTCGTCGGGGCCGACCATGACCAGCGCGCCGGCGGAGCCGTCGACGATCGGCTTGATGTAGCCCTCCTCGGCGAGCACGAGATCGAGATTGCCGGCGGCGAGATCGGCGACCGCCTGGTCGTAGGTCTCGTAGAGCGAGACGGTGTTGGTGGCGCCCAGGTTCTCCTGCGCGAAATTGCCCTGGATGGTGCCGGTCTGCGTGCCGATGCGCTGGCCGGTCGGCGGGAAGGCGATCGTCTGGCCGGCGCGCGTGGCGTAGTTCGACGGGCCGGGCGGGTAATATTCGGCGGAGAAGTCGATCGACTGCAGGCGCTCCTCGGTGACCGCCATGCCGGCCATGATGACATCGTAGTTGCCGGCGAGGAGGTTGGGGATCATCGAGTCCCAGGCGGTGATGACGAACTCGCAGGTGAGCTCGCCGCGCCGGCAGATTTCGTTGCCGAGGTCGATCTCGAAGCCGGCCGGCCGGCCCGCCTCGTCGATGAAATTGTATGGCGCGTAGGCGCCTTCGGTGGCGATGCGGACGGTCTGGGCGTGTCCCGCAGCCGTGAAGGCGGCCAGGGCCGCCGCGGCGATCAGTATTCGTTTCATCTCTGTGCTCCTTCTACCAACCGCACCTTGTCGTACCGGCCCGGCGAGGCTCCGGCGTCCGGGCGCTTTGCTGCGATGCAAGGCGCGTTCCTTTCTCAATGGCCGCCGGCCGCCAGGAATTGCTGGAGGCGCGGGGATTTGGTGCTGCCGAAGACCTCCTCGACCGTGCCGTCCTCCTCGATCAGGCCCTGATGGAGGAAGATGACGCGGTCGGCGACATCGCGGGCGAATTTGAGGTTGTGGGTGACCAGGAGCATCGTCCGGCCCTCGTCGGCGAGCACCTCGATCACGCGCAGCACCTCGCCCTCGATCTCGGGGTCGAGCGCGGAGGTGGGCTCGTCGAAGAGCATGACCTTGGGGTTGATGCAGAGCGCCCGGGCGATCGCCGCGCGCTGCTGCTGGCCGCCGGAGAGCTCGGCGGGATAGGCGTCCGCCTTCTCGGCGATGCCGACCTTGCGGAGGAGGGCGCGGGCCTGCTCCTCGACATCCGCGCGCGGCCGCTTCTGGACGTGGAGCGGGGCCTCCATGACGTTGCGGAGGATCGTCATGTGGGACCAGAGGTTGAAGGACTGGAAGACCATGCCGAGCTCGGCGCGGATGCGATGGAGCTGGGCCTGATCGGCCGGGCGCCGCACACCGCGGAGCGTCTCCATGGCGATCTCCTCGCCGTCGATGCGGACGAAGCCCTTGTCGGGGACCTCGAGCATGTTGATGCAGCGGAGGAGGGTCGACTTGCCTGAGCCGGAGGAGCCGATCAGCGCGATCACCTGGCCGGCGGGCGTGGAGAAATCGATGCCCTTCAGCACCTCGGTGTCGCCGAAGCGCTTGTGCAGGTCCGCGACTTCCAGGACTGGCGCCAAAGCTGGCCGCCCCCCGATCCCCGGCTCGTGCCGGCCACGGCCTTCCGCGGCCGATCGCGAGGATCAGTAGAACCCAAGCCGGCGGCGGTCACAAGGGCTTGGAAGTGCTGGCGGATCGCCGCCGGCCGCGGCGCGGGGCGGACGGACATGCCCATTTGCCGGGCAAAGCCGCCCGCCCGTGGATACGCTCCATTAACGTTGACGAATGACTATCGGCGCGTCCGGCAGTCCCGCCGGGTCCGCCGCCGGTGCATCGGCGGCGCAAGCGTAGAGGAGTACGACATGTTCAAGATGATCGCCCGGGCAGTGCTTCCCTTCATTGCCGCCGTGACGGTTGCACAGGCCGACACGACGACCGGGCGCATCACCTACGTCAACTATGCCTCGCATATGGTAGCCGTCGACAGCGTCCCGGTGCAGCTCGCTGCGTCCGTGAAGCTGTCAGGCTTCAACGTGGGCCAGCTCGTCCACGTCGCTCGTCCGAGCAACGGCGCCGGCGCTCAGATCGCGGCCTTTGCCCCGATCGTCGAGCAGAAGGCGACCGGCCGCGTCACCTTCATCGGTGACGACAAGGTCATCATCGACAATGTCGCGATGCAGATCCCGGCCGGATTCGATACCTCGACCCTCCGCATCGGCAATCGAGCCGAGGTGGAGTTCACGTCGGTCGCGGGCCTGAACTTCGCGGCCTCGGTGACCTCGCAGCCCGCACAGGTGGCGAGCGCCCAGGGCCGGATCACCTACGCCAATCCGGAAGCCCGCATGGTGCTGGTCGACAGCTTGACCTGGATCAAGCTTCCGTCCTTCGCCGACGCCGAGCAGTACCGGATCGGCTCGTATCTCACGGCGAGCTACACGTCGAACAACGGCATCAACGTTGCGATGACGCTCGCGTCGCTCTAGTCCGAGCGAGCACTTGGCCGCCGGCGCGTCAGGGGCGCGCCGGCCAGGCCTTCCCGGTCAGCCGAGGATGCCGGTCACGTCCAGCGCGAGGACGATGAAGCCGGAGACGAGCAGGACGCCCGCCGCGAGATTGGCGCGGCCGGTCAGCTCGGGCGCCTTGCCCGCCGTCACGGCGGTCGCCGCGCGCCAGTAGAAGAACGCACCCGCCAGGAGCAGCGCCAGCTCGGCCAGCACCGAGGCCGCCGTCGACTGCCAGAGGCCGAAGCCGAGGAGCGGCAGGCCGCCGAGATTGGCGGGCAGGATCGGCAGGTCGGCACGGTGGACGAGAAGATCGAGCACCCAGTGCGAGAAGGCGACCGCGCCGAGCACGAGGCCGACGCGCCGTCCCCACTGCCAGGCCGCCACCCAGCCGAAGAGCGCGGAAAGGACGAGCGCGCCGACGAGCGAGTGCGTGTAGTCGGCGTGGATGATGCCGGCGCCGTAGCCGCCGCTCGTGCCCGGCGCGGGCTCGATGGTCTCGATGCCGAGGGCGAAGAGCGGGATGAAGACGACGTCGAGCCAGGCGGTGGCGAGCATCAGCGCCCAGAGCGGGGTCGCCGGCTCCTTCGCCTTGACGATCGCGGCGAGGCCGAAATGGCCGGCGATCATTACCCGCCTCCCGGCGTCGGCCAGGGAAGGCGCGCGTCGATGATGCCGAGCACGACGATGAAGAGAACGAGAGCGAGGATGAACTGCATGGGTAACCTCGCGCTCAAGCTAGCATATCGCCGCGCAGCCGTATCGACGGTGACCGAGTCTTTCAGGGCGCCCGCTCGCTCGCCGCTCAGGAGCGCGGCGTGTCTCCCTCGAGATCGCGAAAGGCCCGGTGGAGCTTGTATTCCTCGGAGGTGACGGCGCGCTCCATGTCGGCGAGCCGCCCGTCGATCGCCCTGAAGCGGTGCTTGAGCATGCCGAAGGTGACCCTCGGCCGGGTCGAAACCTCGCGCCAGAACTCGCTGTCCTCGGGGCTCCGGTACGCGGCGTGGTCGGGCTCGGTCGGCAGAAGCAGGGCGGCGGCGAGATAGAGGACCGCGACGAAGGGCAGGAAGAGCACGAAGGCGATGAAGGTGAGCAGGCGGACCTTCCACAGCGCCCAGCCGAAATACTCGGCAAGGCCGCCGCATACGCCGGCGACGACGCGGTAATGCCGGCTCCGCCGCAGGCGATGGGGATTGGGCGAGGGACGGTCGGGCCGGCCGGCGCCGCTATAATAATGATGGTGGTGGTGATGATGGTGCTCAGACATTGCGCTCGCGCCAGGCCGGCGCCTCCTTGTCGAGGATGGTCTCCAGCGTCTCGACGCGCTTCTCGAGAGCCTGCGCGGTCCGCCAGAGGTCGTCGAGAAGGCGCTCGTCGTCGGCCGAGAGCGTCTTCATCGAGCGCCACTTGGTGGCGTAGTGGAGAAGGAGGGCCAAAGGGGCCACGATCGTGAGGGCAAGGATCCCGAGGATCCAGATTCCTTCCATGGGCGGGTGCTCCGCTTGGGGTCAGGATCAGGGGCTGGTCTTGCCCGCGACGCGCTGCTTGAGCTGCGCGAGGTCGGCATCGACGGCCTCTTCGGCTTCGAGCTCGGCGAACTGGTCGGCGAGGGAGCGGGGACGGCCTGTGGCGTAAGTCTCCGACTCCGCCTCGAGCTCGTCGACCTTGCGCTCGAACTGGTCGTAGCGGATGAGCGCCTCGTCGACGCGGTTCGAGTAGACGAGGCGGTTGACCTTGACGCGGTCGGCGGCGGCCTGCCGGCGGATCTCGAGGCTGCGCTGCTTGGCCTTGGCCTCCTTGAGCTTGGCCTGCAGCTGCGCGAGGTCGCCGCCCGACTTGGCGATGGTCTCCTCGATCAGCACCAGCTCGTGCGCGAGGAGCTCGGCCATCTCGCCGGCTTTCCGCTTGGCGGCGAGCGCGCCGCGCGCGAGGTCGTCGCGCCCCTTGGTGACGGCGATCTCCGCCTTCCTGGCCCAGTCGTCGCGGCGGCGCTCGAGGTCGGCGCGCTTCCGCTCCAGCTCCTTCTTGTCGGCGATGGCGCGGGCGGCGGAGGCGCGCACCTCGACGAGCGTGTCCTCCATCTCCTGGATGATCAGCCGCATGATCTTCTCGGGATCCTCGGCGTGGTCGAGAAGGGCATTGATGTTCGAATTGATGATGTCCGCCAGGCGGGAAAAAACGCCCATGACAGGCTCCTCAGAGAATGATCGCGCCGAGCACGAAGCCGGCGAGGAAGAGGATCCAGTTGCGCTCGCTGCGGCCGATCCGGCGGCCGGCGGGGGTGTAGATGTCGGTGGGGTCGATCGTGCGCATCGGAGGCTCCTGGTTCGGGTTTGGGCTTCTTGTCGGCGTCGGCCGTCAGCGGCGCCTCGGGTCGACGGACCTCCTTTTGCCAGTCCTGTGCCAGCGATCATCGATTCCCGTAACCAGTTGATTGTAAAAGATATTCTTCGTCGCTGGGCTATTCCTTTATCCGATGGTTGGGCGGTGCGCCCAATTTTGTGGTGTCTGGCGCCAAGGTCTTTGGTAGTTCTGACCAGCCATGGTCCCGCCTTCCGCGCCTCCTCCGCTCGGCAATTCGCCGGCCTTCCTCGATGCCCTGGCGCAGGTCTCGGCGGCGGCGCCGCTCGACCGGCCGCTGCTCGTCATCGGCGAGCGCGGCTCCGGGAAGGAGCTGATCGCCGAGCGGGTGCATTTCCTGTCGCGCCGCTGGGATCAGCCGCTGGTCAAGGTCAACTGCGCGGCGCTGTCCGAGGAGCTCCTGGAGAGCGAGCTGTTCGGGCACGAGGCCGGAGCGTTCACCGGCGCGGCCGGACGGCGGGCGGGACGGTTCGAGCGGGCCGATGGCGGTACGCTCTTTCTCG
This sequence comes from Bauldia sp., assembly GCA_020853895.1. GTDB lineage: Bacteria > Pseudomonadota > Alphaproteobacteria > Rhizobiales > Kaistiaceae > JADYYB01. The sequence goes on along the minus strand of JADYYB010000019.1, from coordinate 4,567 downwards.
ACGAGATCGCGGCCGCATCGCTGCGGGTGCAGGAGAAGGTGCTCCGCGTCATCGAGTATGGCGAGTATGAGCGGCTCGGCGGCACCGAGACGCGGAGCTGCGACGTGCGCGTGGTCGGGGCGACCAATCTCGACCTGCCGGGACGCGTGGCGGCGGGAAGGTTCCGCGCCGATCTCCTCGACCGGCTGGCCTTCGACGTGGTGACGCTGCCCCCGCTGCGGGCGCGGCGCGCCGACATCCCGCTGCTGGCCGGGGAATTCGGCAAGGCCTTCGCGCGCGAGATCGGGCAGGTATTCCCGGGGTTCTCGGCCGACGCCGAGGAGGCGCTGATCGGTCATGCCTGGCCGGGCAATGTGCGCGAGCTCAAGAACACCGTCGAGCGGTCGGTCTATCGCCATTTCGCGGCGGGCCGCGGGATGGAGCGCGTGGCGAGCGTCCTCCTCGATCCGTTCGAATCGCCCCATCGGCCGGCCGTCGAGGCGGTCGCGCCGGCCGGGCCGGGTATCGCGTCTTCAGGCGGCCGGCCGCCCGCCGGCAAGGATTTCGCAGCCGCCGTTTCAGCCTACGAGAAGGGGCTCGTGGAAGCGGCGCTGAGCGAGGCCGGCGGCAACCAGCGCCGCGCGGCGGCGGCGCTCTCGCTCAGCTACGATCAGCTGCGCGGGCTGATCAGGAAGCACCGGATCGCGGCAGGGCGCAGGCCGCGTCCGGCCGAGATCAGATCGAATAGCCCTGAGCGAGAAGCTCGGTGACCGAGAGCTTGTAGATCGGCCGGTCGTCCTCGTCGCGCTCGGCGACGCGCCGGGCGGCAAGGCGCTCGGCGAGGCGGACGCCGTCGGGCCAGGGGCCGAAGCCGTGGTCGGGATTGACGTGGCCCGCCTCCCCAAGGTCGACGAGGCCGGCGCCCCAGGCGCCCGCGAAAAGCTCGGCGCGGGCGAAGGAGACGTAGGGGTCGTTCTGCGCGGCGACGACGAGAGCGGGGAAGGGGAGGCGCTCGAGCGGCATCGGGCCAAAGGCGGCGCCCGCCGGCGTGGTCCAGGTCGCGTCGTCGACATCGGCCGGAGCGACCAGGAGGGCGCCGCCGACCGGGAGGTCCGGCCGCCAGGTGGCGAGGCGGGCGACCAGCGCGACGGCGAGGCTGTGCGCGACGAGGATCGCGCCGGGGTTGGCCTCGACCGCGGCCGCGACACGATCGCGCCAGGCCTCGAGGCGCGGGCGGTCCCAGTCCTGCTGCTCGACGAGCGCGGAGTCGGGCACGGTCTCCAGCCACCAGGACTGCCAGTGATCGGGTCCGGAGCCGTAGAGGCCGGGAAGGATCAGATAGGTCATCGCCGCACTCCTGGTTCGCGAATGGATCGGACGGTAGAGGCGGCGGCGGGCTCTCTCGACGGCGCGACTACCAATAATGACGGCGGGCGGGAAACGCTTGCTGCGCGCCCGCCCGCCGGTGCACGGACCCCGTCGGGAGGAAGGGGTGGCGGCCATGGGGGAGACCATGGCCGCCGCTGAGGCCGCGGGAGGGGAGGTCCTCCCGTAGAGCGGCTCAGAGGTTGCGGTAGCTCGCGTTGTCCCAGCCCTCGAACGCGCCGGTGAAGAGGTCGACGTTCTCGAAGCCGAGGAGGTTGAGCACCGTGAAGGTGTGGGTGAGCTGGAGCCCGCCGCGCGTGAAGATGATCACGTGCTTGTCCGGCGTCACGCCCTGCGCGGCGTAGAGCGCGCGGAGCTCGTCGGGCGACTTCAGCACGCGCGCGTCGTCGAGGGTCGAGTTCCAGTAGACGTTGACCGAGCCGGGGATGCGGCCCGCGCCGTAGTCGGACGGGGAGCGGACGTCGAGGACGACCACGTTCGGGTCGGCCTGGAGCTGCTTGACCTCCTCGTCGGTGAGGAAGGACGGGCCGCCGGCCGTCGGAGCCGCGGCGACGTCGAAGGTGTAGTTGGGCAGCGAGACCTCCTGACCGGCCTCGGGGTTGCGGCTCCAGTCGTCCCAGCTGCCGTCGTAGAGCACGATGTCGGTGAAGCCGAGGTCGCGGAGCGCGAGATAGACGTTGGCGGCCGCGCCGCCCGAGCCGCAATAGGAGACGATCTTCTGGTCGGGCGTGATGCCCTGGGCGGCGAGCGAGGCGAGCAGCTCGTTGCGCGGCTTGAGGAGCGAGTTCTGGTCGATGAAGGTGCCGCTCGGCAGGCTGGCGGCGGTCGGGATGTGGCCATCCTCGTAGGCGTCGGCGCCGCGGCCGTCGAGGATCGCGGTGCCGGCCGCGCCGAGCTGGGCGGCGACATAGGCGCTGTCGACGCGGATCTCCTGCCTGCGGTCGAGGGCGAAGGCGGTCGGGGAGACCGAGGCCACCTCCTGGGTGCGTTCGCCCTGCCAGGCGGCGATGCCGCCATCCAGCACGTGGAGGTTCGGGAAGCCGGCATACTCGAAGGTCACATAGGCGCGGCCGGCGAGGGTGCCCGAGTCATAGAGGATGATGGTGTCGTCGTAGGAAAGGCCGGCCTCGCCGAAGAGGCGGGCGAGCTCCTCGTCGGGCGCGAACTCGTTGCGGATGCCGTTGATCTCGGAGACGCCGAGCGACTGCGCCGAGAGGCCGATGGCGCCGGGAATGTGGCCGGCCGCATATTGCGAGGCGGGGCGGACGTCGACGAGCTTCACGCCGGGCTGGCCGGCGAGGGCGGCGTACTCCTCCTGCGAGATGATGATGCCGCCCGTCGCGGCCTGGCTGATGGCGGCCGGAGCCTGCGCGAACGCGGGGACGGCGGCGGTGGCGAGGGCGAGCGCGCTGGCAGCCGCGAAGAGCGCCGGGCGGGCCTTGCTGAGGATCTGCATTTCTCTTCTCCGATTGTGGGCGTCACTAGGGGAGCGATGCCCGGGAAGCGGTGGTCTTGGGACGGCACTCGCTTTCGCCCGCTCCCTAGGTGCGATATAAGTCTAGTTAGAAGGTAGATATTCTCAACAACAAGACGAGCGAAGTTCAGGAGGAAGTGCGAATGGCTTTTTCTCGGACCGCAGGAAGCGGAGAAAAAACGATGCGGAAGATCGTCGGGGCCGCTCTGCTCGGCGCTCTCCTCGGAGCCACTCCTGCGGCGGCCCAGCCGACCGAGTCGCCGGGCATAGCGCTGGCCGCGCCGGTGCAGCGCGCCGAGGCCCAGCTGGTCCTCTTCCAGAGCGAGGCGCAGCTCGCCGAGCTCGCGGCCAACGGGCCGACGGTGGTGTTCTTCTTCGCGGCGTGGTGCCCGCTCTGCCAGGCGGCGATCCAGGAATTCGGCGAGCGCTGGCCGGAGGTGCGGCCCGAGCTGACTCTGGTGATCGCCGACTACGACACCGAGGCGGCGCTGAAGACGCGCTACGGCATCAGCTACCAGGACACGTTCGTGCAGGTCGCGCCCGACCTCTCGGCGATCCGCATCTGGAACGGCGGGGCGATCGCCGCGCTCAACGCCAACACCGTGTTCGCTGGCCTCTGATCAGTGTCAGTAGGTCGTCCTCCCACCTTAACCTCCCCGCAAGGGGGAGGTTAATCGAGGAGGAAAGCCAAATCCGGTGCCCAAAGAAAAAGCCCCGGCCAAGGCCGGGGCTTCTGATTCTCGGCGCTGGAGCGCGGCTACTCCGCGTACTTCCAGGTGCCGTCGGGTTGGAACTCGTAGATCACGAAGGCCGGGGCATCGACGTCGCCCTTGTCGTCGAACTGGATGTCGCCGAGCATGGTGTCGAAGGTGCCCGCGTCGAGCGCAGCGACGACGGCGTCGAACTCGGTCGAGCCGGCCGCATTGGCCGCCTGCACCCAGGCCTGGATCGCGGCGTAGGTGTAGAGCGCGTAGCCCTCGGGCGGCGTGCCGGCGGCGATCATGGCGTCGACGACCGCCTTGTTCTCCGGGTCGAGAGCGGGGTCGGGGCCGAAGCTGAAGAGCGTGCCCGCGCCCGCCGGGCCGGCGATCGCCGCGAAGTCGTCGTTGAGGAGCGCGTCACCGCCGACCAGCGTGAGGTCCATGTTGCGCTCCTTGGCCTGACGGATGATCAGGCCGCCCTCGGTGTAGTAGCCGCCCAGGAAGAGGACGGTCGCGCCGGCCGCCTGGATGTTGCCGAGCAGGGACTGGAAGTCGCGGTCGCCCTGGTTGATCGAGTCGAAGAGCACCTCGGTCTTGCCGGCCGCGTTGAGCTCGGCCTTGAGCTGCTCGGCGAGGCCCTGACCGTAGGCGCTCTTGTCGTGGACGATGGCGATGTTGGCGTCCGGGAAGCGCTCCAAGAGGAACGCGGCGTCGATCGCGCCCTGCTGGTCGTCGCGGCCGCAGACCCGGTAGACGCCGGGGCCTGCGCGCTCCTCGGTGAGGAGCGGGTTGGTCGAGCCGGGCGAGATCTGAACGATGCCCTCGTCCGCATAGACGGCCGAGGCGGGGATCGAGGAGCCGGAGCAGAAATGGCCGGCCACGAAGGGAATGCCGGCGCCGGCGATCTGGTTGGCGACCGTCACGGCCTGGGCGGGCACGCAGCTGTCGTCATAGATCTGCAGGGTGATCTGCTGGCCGAGAACGCCGCCGGCGGCGTTGATGTCCTTGATCGCCTGCTCGGCGCCGT
>JADYYB010000018.1 GCA_020853895.1 Bauldia sp. | reverse complement strand
GGGGCGAGCCGGCCGACGAAGTGGCCATGACACTACCATTTGTTGCGCTGCAACATGTGCAGCGGGCGGGCTTCTAGCACCGCTTCCCGGTGAAGTCATCGGACTTGGAACAGACGGTGACCGAGCCTGTCCAAGCTCCTGACTTCAAAAGATTATCCGCTCCGGATTCGGCCTGGCTCAAGGCCCATTCTCCGATCCCGCGAACGTGAGCCAGACGCCTGATTACGCCGGGATTCGGGGGGTTCGCGCGCGTCCTGCCCTGCGACAATCTGGTCGCCGTCGGCGCGGCTCAGACCGAGGCCTTCACGGCGCCGATGACGCGGTCGACCTCCTCGTCGGTGAGGTCGGCATGGACCGGGAGGCTGACGACCTCGTTGGCGGCCTGCTCGGAAACCGGCAGCGGACGCACCGGCAGGGCGGCGAAGGCCGGGTGCTGATGGAGGGCCAGGCGGTAGAAGAGCCCGGTGCCGATGGCATGCGCGTCGAGACGGGTGCGGAAGGCGTCGCGGTCGGCGACGCGGATCGTGTAGAGGGCCCAGGCGCTCTCGGCGCCGGGTGGGATGTCGGGCGTCACCACGAGGTCGCGGAGGGCTTCGGTGTAGCGGCCGGCGATGTCACGGCGGCGCCGGAGCTCGGCGTCGAAGACGTCGAGCTTCACGAGGAGGATGGCGGCCTGGATGGTGTCGAGGCGTCCGGTGACGCCGAGCTGGAGCGCGGCGTCGCCGGTGCCCTGGCGGCCATGCGAGCGGATGCGGCGGACGGCCTCGTCGAGTGCCGCCTCCTCGGTGAGGATCGCGCCGCCGTCGCCGTAACAGCCGAGCGGCTTGGTCGGGTAGAAGCTGGTGGCGCTGATCGGTGCCAGCGCGCCGACGCGCCTGCCGCCGGCCTCGCCGCCGAAGCTCTGCGCGGTGTCGGCGAGGACGGTCAGGCCGTGGCGGGCGGCGACGGCCGCGATCGCGGGGTAGTCGGCGGGCAGGCCGTAGAGGTCGACGGGCATGACCACGCGCGGGCGGAGCGTTCCCGCCGAAGCGGTCTCGGCGATGGCGCGGTCGAGGTCGGCGGCGTCCATGTTGAAGCTCGTGGCCTCGACGTCGACGAAGACAGGCGTCGCGCCGACCGAGACCACCGAGCCGGCGGTGGCGGCGAAGGTGAAGGCCGGCACGAAGACCGCGTCGCCGGGGCCGACGCCGAGCGCCATCAGCGCGATCATGAGCGCGTCGCGGCCGCTGGAGACGCCGATCGCGAAGCCCGCGCCGGCGAAGGCAGCGAGGCGCTTCTCGAGCTGGTCGACCTCGGGGCCGAGGACGAACTGGCCGTGGGTCAGCACGGTGTGGATGCGGGCCTGGATCTCGGCCTCGAGCCGGCGCCGCTGGCGCTGCAGGTCGAAGAGCGCCACCGGACCGCTGGCGACGACCGATACGGCCGCCGGGGACTGGGCACGCGACATGGTTCAGGCCTCCTCGAGCGCGCCCTCGACCGGGGCGCCGTGACGGTTGATGGACGAACGGATCATCTCGGCGAGGAGAAGCGCGTCGAGCCCCTCCTCCGCGCTGACGCCCGTCGAGCGGCGCGTCGCGACCGAGCGCAGGAAGGCGGCGATCTCGTCGCCGAGCGCATCGCGCGCCGGCACGGCGATGTCGATGGGCGCCTCGCCCGGCGGGGCCGCCAGACTCTGGATGCGGCCGGCGGTGAGGTCGGCATGGAGCAGGCGCCCGCCCTCCTCCACGCGCACGGTGCGCTCCTTCGGGAAACTGCCGCGGCCCGCGGTGAGGATGGCGGTCGTCCCGTTCCGGCAATCGAGATAGGCGACGGCGAAGTCGATCTTGTCGGTGACCAGCTTCATGCCGACCGCCTGGACCGAGCGAACCGGCGAGCGGATGAGCGCCAGCGCGAGGTCGATGTCGTGGATCATGAGGTCGAGGATGACGTCGACGTCGCCCGCTCTGCCGGTCCACGGACCGACGCGGGTGAGCTTGACGGTGGAGGGTTTGGACGCCCGCTCCTGAAGGGCGCGGAAAGTCGGGGAGAAGCGCTCGATATGGCCGACCTCGCAGATCACGCGGCGGGCGGCCGCTCTCCGGACGATGTCGCGCGCGGTCCGCGAGTCGTCGGTGATCGGCTTCTCGATGAGGACGTGGACGCCGGCGTCGATGAAGTCGGCGGCGATGTCGTGGTGGAGGGAGGTCGGCGCGGCGATCGACACGGCGTCGACCTTGCCGATGAGCGCGCGATGGTCGGTGAAGGCTTCCGTGCCGAGCTCCGCGGCCTTGGCTTCCGCCCTCCCCCGGTCGGCGTCGACGACGCCGACCAGCCGGGCGTCCGGGTTCTTCGCGTAGTGCCTGGCGTGGAACGAGCCGAAATAGCCCAGTCCGACGACGCCCGCCCGTATTGCCCCTGCCATTCCAAAGTCCACCGTTCGCGGCCCGAGGCCGCCGAAGGCGGCTGATTCTGGCCCTGTCACGATAGCGGTTTAGCCGGGAAATCGCGCGCTTGCGCTAGGCGGATCGTCACGAATTGTTGGCCCGCGAAACCTCGCGCGAAGGCGCGGGCAGCCTCGCTTTCACCAGAGGCCGAACCAGACGGCGGCAAGGCCAAGGAACAGGAAGAAGCCGACGACGTCGGTGATGGTGGTGAGGAAGACGCCGGAGGCGACGGCGGGGTCGATCCGGAGCCTGTCGAGCGCGACCGGGATGAGCGCGCCGAAGAGGCTCGCGGTCAGGATATTGCCGACCAGCGCGATGCCGATGACCGCCCCGAGACTGGGGTCGGCGAACCAGAAGCCGGCGACGAGGCCGACGAGAAGGGCGATGGCGCCACCGTTGACGAGACCGACGACGAGCTCGCGCAGCACCGAGCGGCCGAGCGGGCGCGCGGTCTCGCGCGCGGCGAGCGCGCGGACGGCGACGGTCATGGCCTGGATGCCGGCATTGCCGCCCATCGAGGCGACGATCGGCATGAGCACGGCGAGCGCGACCATCTGCTCGATGGTGGCGTCGAAGAGGCCGATGACGGCGGCGGAGAGAAAGGCCGTGGCGGCGTTCACCAGGAGCCAGGGGATGCGGCTCCGCGCGACGTAGAACGAGGTGTCGGAGGTCTCCTCGTCGCCGACGCCGGCGAGGCGGCGGATATCCTCGTCGGCCTCCTCCTCGATGACGTCGATGATGTCGTCGACGGTGATCACACCGACGAGGCGCTCGGCCTCGTCGACCACGGGAGCGGAGACGAGGTTGTAGCGCTCGAAGAGCCGGGCGACTTCCTCCTGGTCCTGCGTGGCGCGCACGATCTCGAGATCCTCGTCGATGATGTCGGCGATCGGTGTCGGGCGCTTGGCGCGCAGCAACCGGTTGAGGGCGACCGTGCCGACCGGGCGATAGGCCGGGTCGACGACGAAGATCTCGTAGAAATCGTCGGGGAGATCATCGGCCTCGCGCATATGGTCGATCGCCTGGCCGACCGTCCAGAACGGCGGCACGGCGATGAACTCGGTCTGCATGCGGCGGCCGGCCGACTCCTCGGGGTATTCGAGGCCGCGCTTGAGGACGAGCTGCTCGGGCGCCGGGAGTTTCGAAAGGATCTCGTCCTGCTCGGCCTTCTCGAGGTCCTCGAGGATGTAGACCGCGTCGTCGGATTCGAGCTCGCTGACGCCCTCGGCCACGGTCTCGGGCGAGAGCTCCTCGAGGATCTGCACGCGCTCGGTCTCGTCGAGCTCGGTGAGCACGGCGAAATCGAAATCCTTGCCGAGGAGGCCGATGAAGATCGGCCGGAGATCGGGCTCGAGCGCGCGGATGAGGTCGGCGAAGTCGGCCTCGTGGAGGTCCTCCGTCAGGCGGCCGATCGCCGGCCCGTCGCCGGCGCGGATGGCTTCGAGGATCTCGGTTACGAAGGCTTCGGAGAGCGCGCCGCGATCGTCGCGGATCGGGCGCTCGTCGATCGTGCCGGGGTCGCCCGTGGGCGTTTCTTCCGCCATGGCACCTCCGCGCGATGCAAGGGCTGCAAACGGGGTTGGAGCCCGTCAGGGCCGGTGGTTTGCCGGTCCCGACGCGCGGCTCGATCGACGTGCCAGAAACTCAGGCCTTCGGACGCTCGGCGTCCAACTGGTGCGGTCGAGAGGACTCGAACCTCCACGGGTTGCCCCACAGCCACCTCAAGGCTGCGCGTCTACCAGTTCCGCCACGACCGCTTAGTTGGCCGGCCGTCCGAGGCCGGTGCACCATGTAACAAAACGATTCCGGGGTTACAAGGCAGGCGGAAGGCCATGTTTGCCGGTTATCGAGGCCCGGACGTAAGGTCGCGGACCAGGGCTGTCCGCGCGGCTTGTTCCCGGCCGGGACGGGAGGGACCATATAGAGGCGATGTTGAACACGCGCCCAGTGCCGCTCCTGCCGAGGCTCGCCTCCGCGACCGTCGAATGGCGGGTTTCCGCGGGGCCGACCGGCTACGAGGACGCGGTCGCCGGGATGGAGGAGGCCGTCGGCGCCGTTCTCGCGGGCGGGCCGGAGCGGGTGTGGCTGGTCGAGCATCCGCCTCTCTACACGGCCGGGACGAGCGCGAGGCCGGAGGACCTTCTCGATCCGGGGCGGTTTCCCGTCCACGCGAGCGGGCGCGGCGGGCAATACACCTATCACGGGCCGGGCCAGCGCGTGGCCTACGCGATGCTCGATCTGCAGCGCCGCGGGCCCGACCTTCGGGCCTTCGTGGCGAGCCTCGAGGAGTGGCTCATCCGCACGGTTGCCGCGTTCGGGGTGAGCGCGGAGCGGCGCGAGGGGCGCGTGGGCCTCTGGGTCCGGCGCCCCGAGCGCGGGGACGGCGCGGAGGACAAGATCGCGGCGATCGGCATCCGGGTGCGGCGCTGGGTGTCGTTCCATGGCGTCGCGCTGAACGTCTCGCCGGACCTCTCGCACTATGACGGCATCGTGCCGTGCGGGGTGCGCGACCAGGGCGTCACCAGCCTCGCCGATCTCGGCGTCAAGGCGAGCATGGACGAGGTCGACCTTGTGCTCCGGCGCGAGTTCGAGGCGCTGTTCGGGCCGACGGCGTAGGACTCACTTGGTCGGGAGGGTGATGAAACCCTCCGAGATCGGGCCGGTGTGATCGTCGGTCTCGACCGACCGGACCGAGGCTCCCGGCGGTCCCTTGCGGCAGGCCGCGATCAGCGCATCGACCGCCTGATCCTCGCCCGAGACGGCGAGCTCCACCGAACCGTCGCGCCGGTTGCGCACCCAGCCGTGGAGGCCGCGCTTCCTGGCCTCGCCGACGACGAAAACGCGGAAGCCGACGCCCTGCACATTTCCCGTCACTCTCGCGTGGAGCGTCTTCATCGCGGATCCATTGCTGGGGGAAACCTCGGAGAGCGCCGGTAACTTATGCGAGATCGGGGGACGGCGAAACCGTGAGCTGCGCCGGAAAAGGCTTCGAAATCCTATAGTTACGGAGAAGGCCGGGCGTCACCTAACCGTCGTGTAATGGAACAGGCGAGCACCGCATCCGTTCCCGGTGCGACGCGCAACAAGAGGGTCGGCTTCCCGCGGCAGTCGCGTCGCGCCGCGGGTTCCCCAAGACAGGCCGCTCCCGACGAGAAGGAGACTTATCATGTTCAACAAGCTCGCCTCCGCCGCCGCTCTCGCCCTCGCCGTGGGGCTCTCGAGCAGCCCGGCCTTCGCGGACGCGGCCTTCGACGCCATCCAGCGGGACCTCCTCGGTTCCGCGCCGCTGCCGTCGGATACCGTGACCGCGAGTGACGGGATCCAGTCGGGCGAGGTCGGCGACTTCCTCAACGAGATACCGCAGCTCCAGGCGAGCGCTCTCGAGCGCCGGTGCTCGAGCGCGGTGCAGCTGCAGCGGCAGCACATGGCCGCCACGGTCGATTTCTGCCGCGAGTATCTCGCCACGATCGACGAGAGCGAACAGTCCGACGAGATCGAGGCGCGGCTGAACGGCCAGAGCTAAAGCCTAGCTCGCCAGCAGGAAGCTGGCGGCCCGCATATCGAGCCAACGCCGTTCGCGGCGCTGGCTCGCTTCGTGATCGGTGCCCCAGAGGCGCGCCTGCCAATCCTCATCCAGATGCGCCGCTTGCCACGCCTCCGCCGGCGTCAGCCGGGCGTGCAGGACGGCGAGCGCGAGCACGGGCGAGCCGGTCAGCGTGGTGGCGCTGTGGAGGGCCGCGAGATGCGCGGCGTCGAGCGGCCCTATCGCCTCGGCAATGGCGTCCAGCGCCTCGGGCGGCTGCGCGACGTGCACGACGCCCGTGACCACGGCCAGGCGGGCGCCGAGGCGCTCGCGCAGCCAGTCGAGGATGGGCGACCAGGTCTCGTCCTGCCAGCGGCGGAGCTCGGCCGGGGCCTCGGCGCGGTAGCAGAGAAGATCGGAGCCGGCGTAGCGGACGATGTCGGCGCGAACCTCGTCCATATGTTTGGCGACGCCGTCGATCGCGGCGTTGACGAGGCGGGTGAGCGGCATGCTCGCCGGGTCGACGAACTCGCGCTGCACGTCCCACTCGCGCGCGAGAGCCTCCGCGACGGCGCGGCTCCCCGACGCGAGGACGGCGCCGCCGGGCGTCCGTACCGGCTTGCCGTCCACGCGGACCTCGTGACGCCCGTCGGCGGCCTCCACCGCGGCGACGGCGGTGTAGAAGCGGCGCGGCAGGATCGGCCGGGCTTTCTGCTGGGCGAGCTGCATCGGCCCGGTCTCGGGCGGATGTCCGGAGCTTCCGTTGGAACGCGTCACGGCTCAGTCCTCGTCCGCGTCCGGCTCCTCGGCCGCGTCGACGGTAAAGCCGAGGAGGTTCCAGCTCTGCTGCATGTGCGGCGGGAGCGGGGCGGTCACGTCGAGGACGCCGCCGTCGGGATGGGGCATGACGATGCGGCGGGCGAGGAGGTGGAGCTTGTTCTGGAGGCCGCCGGGCAGCTCCCAGTCGCGGAGGTCGAAATATTTCGGGTCGCCGACGATCGGGTGGCCGATATGGGCGGCGTGGGCGCGCAGCTGGTGGGTGCGGCCGGTGACCGGGCGCATGGTCAGCCAGGCGAGCTTCTGGCCGGCGGTCTCGACCACCGAGTAGAGGGAGACGGCGTGGCTGGCGTCGTCATCGCCGTGGCGGGCGATGCGCATGCGGTCGCCCTCCGGCCCCTCCGCCTTGGCGAGGTAGGTGGAGATGCGGCCCTGCCTGGGCTTGGGGACGCCGGCGACCAGCGCCCAATAGACCTTGCGGCTCGAGCGCTGACGGAAGGAGGCGGCGAGTTTCGAGGCCGCGAGGCGCGTCCGGGCGACGACCAGGACGCCCGAGGTGTCGCGGTCGAGACGGTGGACGAGGCGCGGCTTCTCGCCCTTGGCGCTGGTCAGCGACTCGAGCATGGCGTCGATGTGGGTGGTGAGGCCGGAACCGCCCTGCACGGCGAGGCCGGGCGGCTTGTTGAAGACGAAGACCTTGTCGTCCTCGTGGAGAAGCATGGCGCGGAGGGCATCGGCGTCCTTGGCCGCCTTGCCCTTGGGACGCGCGGCGGTGGGCCGGCCGTCGGGCGGGGCGCCATCGCCTCGCTGCGCACGAGGATGATCGCCGGCCCGGGCGGCAGGGCTCGTCGCCTGACCGGCCGTCGGCGCGTTGGTGCGCTCGAGCGGCGGGACGCGTACCGTCTGGCCGGTGGCAAGGCGCGTGTTCGACCTGGCGCGGCCGCCATCGACTCGCACCTGGCCGGAGCGCAGGAGCTTCTGGAGATGGCCGAAGGAGAGCGCCGGGAAATGATGCGCGAACCAGCGGTCGAGGCGCATCCCCTCCTCGCCGTCGTCGACCTTGCGCGTTTCGACCTCGGCCATCGGGTTGCCCTTCAGGTCAGGCTGCGGACGAGCGCGAGCCCGGCGAAGAGCGCGAGGATCGAGATGATCACCGAGCCGGCCGCGTAGAAGATGGCGGGCGCGACCTCGCCACGTTCCCAGAGGACCGCGACGTCGAGCGAAAACGCGGAGAAGGTCGTGTAGCCACCGAGGAAGCCGGTCGTGACGAGGAGCCGCGCGCTCTCGCTCGCGCTCCAGCGGAGGGCGAACAGCGCGGCGACGACGCCCATCACGAAGGAGCCCGTCACGTTGATCGCCATCGTCCCGATCGGGAAACCGGGCCCGAACGAGCGCAGCGCGAGAACGCCGACGAGGTGGCGCAGCACCGAGCCGACCGCGCCGCCGAGGGCTATGGCGAGGATGTTCAGCATGCGCGGGGCTATTGCACAG
>JADYYB010000017.1 GCA_020853895.1 Bauldia sp. | reverse complement strand
CCACAAGGGGGGAGGGGGAAGACTCGCCCCGCAGATACGATAGCCTCGCCTCCTGCGGCGAGGGAATGAACCCGCCACGCGGCGCTAGTTGAAGACGAGGTCGGTGAAGAGGCGCTGGTCGTTGAGATAGGCGCGCTCCTCGGCGACATGGCAGGCCATGCAGGCCTCGCGCGCCGTCATGAACGCCGCCCGCGCCGTCGCCGGATCGGCGCTCTCGAAGGCGGCGTCGATCGTCTCCCACTCAGCGAGGAAGATCGCCTCCGCGTTCGGCGCGCGCCCGGGGCGGCGGACGATGCCGTTGCCGATCGAGGCCTCGATCGTGTCCCAGTGATGCCGGGCGAGCTCGTAGTTGCCGTCGGTCAGCGCCTCGTAGAGGCGCTCGTAGCGGATCGAGGCCTCGAACATCGCGCGGCCGAACCCGCCGGCGTCGTCCTGCAGGAGCTCGAAGCGCGCCGCGTCGTTCTCGGCCCCGAGGATCCACCCCTCCCCGATCGGCTGGGCCATCGTGACGCCGGCAATCGCGACGCCGGCGACCGTGGCCAACGCCACCTTCCATCCCCGTCCAACACCCTTTCGCATGTCTCTTCCTCCCATGCGCCGACCCCGGCTTATCATCCGGTTCTCCTATGCTTAGGCATCGGAATTTCCGAATCCTAGTCACGAGCCCGAGAGGAATTCATCCGTTTTGGGGAGTTTTGACCCTCACGCGAACCGCTTCTCGATCCGCGCCTGGAGCGCGTCGCGGACGCCGCGATAGGCGGCCAGCACCTGCTCGCGGCTGTCTTCGAGCCCGGTCGGGTCCATCGTCGGCCAGTATTCGACCTCGCTCGCCGCCGTACGCGTCAGCTCGAGCGCCGCGTGATGGGCCTCGGGCGAGAGCGTGACGATGAGGTCGAACTCGGTCGGCTCGACCTCCAGCACCTCCTCGAGCTCGCTGAGCGACACCGGCCGGTGGCTGCCGATGTCGAGCCCGATCTCCTGCATCACCGCGGCCGCGAACGGGTCGGCCTCCCCGCTCCGCACGCCCGCCGAGCGGATCGTCAGCGCCGGGAAGAAGTGCCTGGCGATCGCCGCCGCCATCGGCGAGCGGATGGAATTGAGATTGCAGACGAACAGCACCGAGCTCGGCCGGCGTTGACGGTCGGGCCGGGCCGGAACCTCGGGCGCCGGCGCCGTCAAGCTCATCCCTTCCAGTGGAGGGCGAAGACCAGCGTGAAGAGCCGCCGCGCGGTTTCGCGGTCGAGCGTGATCTTGCCGGCGAGACGCTCGCGGAGCACGGCCGCGCCCTCGTCGTGCAGCCCGCGCCGCCCCATGTCGATCGCCTCGAGCTGGCTCGGCGAGGCCGACTTCACCGCCGCGTAGTAGCTCTCGCAGACCTCGGCGTACTCGTCGAGGATGCGCCGGAGCGGGGCGAGCGAGAGGACGTGGGCGACGATCTTCTGGCCGGCCGCGTCGCCGATCTCGAGCGCCAGCATCTTGTCGTAGAGCCCGATGCGGAGCTTGTAGGTCCCGCCGGAGAAACCTTCGGGCAGGAAGCGGTTGCTCTCGAGGAGATCGTGGATGGCGATCACCCGCTCGCTCTCCACCTCGGCGTTGGAGACGGCGATCGAGTCGGCGTCGAGCTCGACCTCGACCAGCTTCCCGGGCTTGGCGGAAACGAAATCGTCGGCGGTCATCGCCGGCCTCCGCGAAGGCGAGCGCGGCTAGAGATTGAGCCGCATTTCCACCGAGCGAGCGTGACCATCGAGGCTTTCCGCGCGAGCAAGGGCGACGGCCGCCGGAGCGAGCGCCCGCAGCTGCTCGGGGCCGAGCTTCAGAATGGACGTCCGCTTCATAAAGTCGAGCACCGAAAGGCCCGAGGAGAAGCGCGCCGAGCGCGCGGTGGGGAGAACGTGGTTCGACCCGCCGACATAGTCGCCGATCACCTCGGGCGTGTAGCGGCCGAGGAAGATGGCGCCCGCGTTGCGGATCGTCGGCACGAGCGCCTCCGGCTCGGCCACGGCGAGCTCGAGATGCTCGGCCGCGATGCGGTTGGCGAGCTGCACCGCCTCTTCGAGCCGGCGGACCACGATGACCGCGCCGAAATCGCGCCAGCTGGCCGACGCGATGGCCGAGCGCGGGAGCGTCGCGAGCTGCCGCTCGACCGCCGCCTCGACCGCCTCGCCGAACCGCTTGTCGGTGGTGATGAGAATCGACTGCGCGCTGGCATCGTGCTCGGCCTGCGCGAGGAGGTCGCTCGCGATCCAGTCGGGATCGTTATCGCCGTCGGCGATCACCAGCACCTCGGAGGGCCCCGCGATCATGTCGATGCCGACGGTCCCGAAGACCTGCCGCTTGGCGGCGGCGACATAGGCGTTGCCCGGCCCGACGATCTTCGCCACCGGCTGGATCGTCCCGGTCCCGTAGGCGAGCGCGCCGACCGCCTGCGCCCCGCCGACCCGATAGATCTCCTCGATCCCGGCGAGCCTGGCGGCGGCCAGCACCAGCGGGTTGATCTTCCCGTCCGGCGTCGGCACGACCATGACCACGCGCTCGACGCCCGCGACCTTGGCCGGCACCGCGTTCATCAGTACCGAGCTCGGATAGGCCGCCGTCCCGCCCGGCACGTAGAGCCCGACCGAATCGACCGCGCTCCACCGCCAGCCGAGCTCGACCCCGGCCGCGTCGACATAGTGCTCGTCCCTGGGGATTTGCCGCCTGTGATGCGCCTCGATCCGCTCGCGGGCGAGGCCGAGCGCGTCGCGCGTGGCGGCGTCGACGCTCCGCTCGGCGCTGGCGATCTCCTCGGCGGAGATGCGGAGCGTCTCAGGGGTCAGCGTCTGCCGGTCGAAGCGGGCGGTGTAGTCGATGAGCGCCGCGTCGCCGCGCGTCCGGACACCCTCGAGGATCTCGGCCACCGCCGCGTTGACGTCGGCCGACGCCTCGCGCTTGGCGCCGAGCAGCGCCTCGAAGCGCGCCGAGAAATCCGGCGCGCTCGTATCGAGCCGCGCGCTCACCCCCGGTTCGCGGATCAGCTGCGGACCGCGGCGACGCTCTCGGCGTCGCTGAGGTCGTGGACCGGCAGGCGCTTGGTCGGCCAGGCCGCGTCGAGGTCGGTCAGCCGCGCCTCGATCGCCTCGGTATTGAGGCGGACGGCGGTGCCGCCGGCGAAGTGGAGGACCAGATACCCGCCCGGCTCCTCGCCCGGCTCGAACACCACGGCGAGCAGCTCGACGATGGCGTTGGGGTTGTCGCGCTTGAGATTGGCGCACTGCGCCGCTTGCACGTGATCGAAGATCAGCACCGACTGGCGGCGCTCGAAGGCGCGGCGCTGGCCGGTGATCGCACTCTCCCAGACGAAGCGCTTCATCTGGATCGCGAACCGCCTCTCCTTGGGCAGATAGACCATGTCGGACACCTTGATGACGGCGTCCTGGACATGGGCGGAGATGACGGCGAGGTCGTCCTGGTCGAAAGCGACCAGCTTGAGGGGATCGGCAGTCCTGTTGGCGTCTACCATCTGACTGACATCACTGGGTTAATGCGGCTCTGCCGCGTTCTCCTCTGAGGTAGTGCCTCCCTGCCGAAACGGCAACGGGGCCGCCGCTATTTTCCTCTGACGCCTACCTGCCTTGTCATCGCCGGACTTGTTCCGGCGACCCATGAACACCGAACCATACCGGACAATTTCCATCGGCGGTGTTCATGGGTTGCCGGGATAAACCCGGCAATGACAAGAATGGGGTGACTACCCCGACAGCCGCTCGATCTCCGCGCCGACCCCGCCGAGCTTGGTCTCGATCCGCTCGAAGCCGCGGTCGAGGTGATAGACCCGGTTGATCGTCGTCTCGCCCTGCGCGGCGAGGCCGGCGATGACCAGCGACACCGAGGCTCTTAGGTCGGTCGCCATCACCTGCGCGCCCTTGAGGCCGCTGACCCCGCGCACGGTCGCCGTCTGCCCATCGAGCTTGATGTCGGCGCCGAGCCGGGCGAGCTCCTGGACGTGCATGAAGCGGTTCTCGAAGATCGTCTCGCGGATATGCGAGGTGCCTTCCGCGCGGCTGACCAGCGCCATCAGCTGCGCCTGGAGGTCGGTCGGGAAGCCGGGGAAGGGATCGGTGATCACGTCGACCGGCGCGAGCCCATGCCCGTTGCGGCGGACGCGGATGCCGTCATTGGTCTCGTCGATCTCCGCCCCGACCGCGCGGAGGATCTTCATCGGCTCGGCCAGCGTATCGGCGCGCGCGCCCTCGAGCACGAGATCTCCGCCCGTCATCGTCACCGCCATCGCGTAGGTGCCGCTCTCGATCCGGTCGGGCATCACCGCGTGGCGCGCGCCCTCGAGCCGCGGCACGCCCTCGATCACGATGGTCGGGGTGCCGGCGCCGGTGATCCTGGCGCCCATCTTGTTGAGGCAAAGCGCGAGGTCGACGATCTCCGGCTCGCGCGCCGCGTTCTCGATCACCGTCTCGCCGCGGGCGAGCGTCGCCGCCATCATCGTCACGTGCGTCGCCCCGACGCTGACGCCCGGCAGGACGATCCGCGCGCCACGGAGCCCGCGCCTGGCGGTCGCCACGACATAGCCGGCGTCGACGTCGATGTCGGCGCCGAGCTGCTTCAGCGCCTCGATGAAGAAATCGACCGGCCGCGTGCCGATCGCGCAGCCGCCGGGCAGCGACACCCGCGCCTCGCCCATGCGCGCGAGGAGAGGCCCGACCACCCAGAAGCTCGCCCGCATCTTGGAGACGAGCTCATAGGGCGCGGTCGTGTCGACGATGGTGCGGGCGGTGAAATGCACCGTGTCGCCCGGATAGACCTCAGGCCCCGGCCGCTTGCCGTCGACCGAATAGTCGAGCCCGTGATTGCCGAGGATGCGCTTCAGTTGCTCGACGTCGGCGAGCCGCGGGACGTTGTCCAGCGTCAGCGTCTGGTCGGTGAGGAGGCTTGCGATCATCAGCGGCAGGGCCGCGTTCTTGGCGCCCGAGATCGGCACCCGGCCGTTGAGCCGGTTGCCGCCGACGATGCGGATACGATCCATCGAAACCTCGCCAAACCGCGCCGGAATCGAAGGAATCAGCCAGCGCCCGGTTCACGATGTAGGCCCGGATCGTGATCGACTCAAGGCACGGCTAGGTTTCCGGCTTCGACGCCGGCTTTGTGTTGCCGCCCTGCCCGGAGGCGGGACGCGCGCCCTCCGGCGCCTTGCGCCGGCGAAGGTTGTCGCGGAGCGCCGCCTTGAGGCGCTCTTTCCGCTCCTCCGCGGGCGTCCGCTTGGTTCTGTCCAGCTTCTCGGCCATGCCCGAGTCTAGCCTGACGGAGACCCTCAGCGAAGGCTTTGCCGCTTCTGTCCGAAGGACGGCCGATGCCCCGGTAGGAGGTATCCACCGACGAAGGACTCCATCCTTGTCAATGACCCGATCGCCCGGCATAGATTTCCTACCGGAGGACGGAGCGGTTTCTTCCACTGACCAAACGGCACTGGAAGAACGGGAGTGAGTGACCCGCTCGTCCGGCGGCGCCCCAGAGAGAGGGGCCGGGGAGCCGGCGCAACCCCGAAGCGAGGACGCCGGCCCACAATCCAAATGCGCATGCACCGCGGATCGTAAGTGACGCCACAAACACTGAACCATCCTGGGAGGAAGTCATGCACGCATTCGAAAGGGCGGCCGGCCTGAAGAGGCTCGCCGCGATCCTTGCTGTCGGGACGCTGATCCAGGCGCCCGGCATTTCCTCGTCCTTGGCGCAGATCACCGAGCTCGGGCCTCAGGTCGAGACCACCTACGGCCTCGGCCTGCCGCGTGACGCCAACACGCTGCTCTTCGCCGACAATGAGTATCCCTTCCGGCCGCTGACGCCGGACCAGCAGGCCTATGCCTCGATCGACGGCTACCGGATGAAGGAGGACGTCATCGCCCTCTCGGAGATCGCGCTCCGTGACCGCGACGTCGCCGGCCACAAATACTGGGGCCGCCTGCCGGGCACCGATGCCGACCGCGAGACGATGGCCTTCATCACCGAGCGGCTCGAGGGCCTCGGCTTCACCGTCGAGCACTTCCCCTACGAGCTGCCGCACGACTGGCGGCCGACCGACTGGGAGGTCGGCTACACCAGCAGCGGCGGGGCGACCATCAACCTCACCACCGCCTTCCCGATCGCCGACACGATGGAGACCGAGGGCCTGACCGCCGAGGCCGTCTGGGTCGGCATCGGCGCCGAGCCCGATTTCGTCGGCCGCGACCTCGAGGGCAAGGTCGCCATCATCTACAGCACCTTCGTGCCCGGCGGGCCGCAGCCATTCGGCGAGCGACCGGGCCGGCCTCTTCGACGCCAACACGCGGGCGGTCGAGCATGGCGCGGCGGCGATCATCAACGTCATGGCCGTTCCCGGCAACGCCCAGTTCCAGTCCGAGGGCGGCATCGAGGAGGTTCCGCACTTCGCTCTCAGCCAGGACGAGGGCTTCGCCCTTCGCGACCGGCTCGGCGCCGGCGAGACGGTGACCTTCAACATCCGTCTCGCGGTCGACCACCTCGAGAACGTGCCGACCGAGTACACGGTCGCCACCCTCCCCGGCATGTCCGAGGAGGAGATCGTGATCATGCAGCACACCGACGGCTTCTTCCAGGCGGCGATGGACAACGCCGCGGGCGTGGCGAGCGGCCTCGAGCTCGCGCGCTTCTATTCCGAGATGCCGCTCGAACAGCGTCCGCGCACGATCAAGGTCATCTCGTTCCCCGACCATCACCACGGCGAGGTCGCCCGCGGCCGCCCCGGCGTCGGCATCAACGAGTCGTACGATTGGGACAACGTCGCCGTTAAGCTGACCATGGAGCATCCGTCCCAGACGCTCCTCTACTGGTACAACTCGAACCTCACGCCCTCCAACGCGGTCGGCGCCTTCCGCTGGAACGCGCTCGGCAGCCCCGAGTTCGAGCAGCTGATCTTCGACACCTTCCGCGAGTTCGGCGTGTCGGTCTACGCGATGGAGGACGGCCCGAAGAACGGCGCCTACGCGCCGTCCTTCCACATCATCGACCATGTCATCTACCACACCACACTGGACGTGCCGGAGCTGGTCCCAGCCTCGGGCCTGCAGAACGCCACCCAGGCTTTCGCGTCCATTCTCGACCAGGCGAACGAGATGACGATGGAGCAGCTGCGCGGTCCGGCCTGGCCGGCGACCGGCCGGGGCACCCTGGTCGGCACCCAGCAGCTCGGCGAGCAGCCGCCGGCCTAGCCGCGGCGCACGGAAGACGAGGAGGAGGCCCCGCGCGGGCCTCCTCACCCCTTTCGGGGTCGGAACCATGAGCAGCAGGATCACCGGAGCCATCGCCGGCCTGTGCCTTGGGCTGGCCTCGGCCGCCGCCGATGCCCACCCGCACGCCTGGGTGCTGGTCGACCTCGTCCCGATCTTCGACGCCGAGGGGCGCTGGACGGCGGTGCGCGAGACCTGGACGGTCGACCGCGGCGACGCGCTTTCGCAGAACTTCGAGAAGTGGCTCGCGCCGGAGGACTACTTCACGCGGCTGACGATCGGCGGCCGTCCGATCGGGCACGCCCCGATCTCGGATCTGGAGGTCGAGCGCGGGGCGCTGGAGGTCAGGTTCACCTTCACCGTCCCCCTCGAGGAGCCGGCCTTCGTCACCCTCGGCGCCGGCGTGGATGTGTTCGACGAGGAGTTCTATTACGACATCGACTTCTCCGCCGAGCCGGCGGGCGAGAACCTCCCGCCCGGCTGCACCGTGGCGCGCCGCGCGCACGCCAATGTCGACCCGGTCGCGGCGATGCTCATCCGCCGCCTCGGCCTCCCGTCGAGCCAGGCTGTCGCCAGCGATCCGGCCGCCGGCTACCCGGCGCGCGTGGCGATCGACTGCGCCCCCGCCGCCGCGCCCTAGTGTCGTCGAGCCGCGATCGCCCCTCGATCGAGCCCCGCTCAAAGGATGCGCGCCATCGCGCATGCGCGCCATCCTGTCCCCTCTCCTCGGAGGGGAGAGGGGACAGGTCGAGGTTCGCGCGGCCCAACGCGTTCGTCCAACGGCGCGCGCTCAGATCCGCTCGGCGCGGAGATCGTCGGCCCACATGTCGCGGAGCTCGGTGAGCTTCTTCTCGGGCGCGAGGGCGATCTCCTCCTCGGTGAGGAGCGCCAGCACCTCGTAGGAGAAGGCGCCCTCCCCGTGCCGCTGCCACGCCGCCTTGAGCGAGGCCGAGGGCGCGGTGCCGAGGCGAAGCGAGAACCAGAGGCGGTTGCCGTAAGTGTCGACGGTCTTGCTCTGACCGACCCACGCTTCGCCGCTCGCCGCACAACGCACCGCGAACGCGCCCATCGCCGGCTTCCGCTCCTTGTAGGCGCGGACCGCCTCCTTCTTCGCCTCGGACTTCATCGTCGTGGAATGCTTTGCTGACGGGCGTTGGCATCCACCGCTAACGCCTAAGCGCGTGCGATGCTAGCCGCCGAACGCCACCAGCCAGGTCGCCGAGGCGGCGAACGCCGTCCCGAACGCAAACCGGATCGGCGACTCCGGAGCGGCCCCGTCCTCGCCGGCCTCGGGCTTCCGTTCGAGCCAGGCGCCGAGATCGCCGTCCCGCCTTGCGCTGATGACGGCCAGCATCGCCGCCGTCGCCGCGCCGACGAGCGAGACAAGCCCGATCCCGGGGAACTGCCCGACCCGCGAGAACCAGAGCCAGGTCATCGCTGCGCCGCTGGCCGCGGCGGCGAGGACGGCCCATTCGGACCGGCCGAGAAGGAGGCGGGCGAAGTAGAAGAAGAAGCCCGTCGCCAGCGCCGGCAGACCGACCGCGAGATACGCGAAGGGAAGCATAATGACAGCCACGAAGGCTGCCGGCCCAACAACGAAGAACGCTGCGGCAAATGCGCCGAAGAGACCGATCGGCGGCCCAAGAACACCGAACCAGAACATCGTCCGGAGAAGCTCGCCAAGACCAGACATCCAGCGGTCGAGATCGCTACGAGGTGAAGTCTCTTCCATGGACATCCTCTCTTTCATTTGGGTCGGGCAGCTTAGTCCAAGACCGGCGCCTCGCCGCTGCTAAGCCGACAGAGCAGACCCGCGACTTTTGTGGGCGCGGATAGCCTCGCTCTTGCATCGGGCGGTGGTAGAGACGATCGCCTGAGCCTTCCCCTTCGGGGCGTCCTTCTGAGCCTGCGGCGAGCCGCAGCCACTCGGGGGCGCACGCCCTTCCCGCATAAGAGCGACCTGCCGATGCCCTATTTCCCCCTCGCCTGGGTGGTGTGGACCGTCCTCGCCGCCGCCACCCAGACCGCGCGGAACGCGACCCAGCGTGGGCTTGCGACCACGCTCGGCACCGTCGGCGCGACGCATGCGCGCTTCCTCTTCGGCTTCCCCTTCGCGCTGATCATCCTGGCCGGCGTCGTGGCCTATACCGGCATCGCCCCGCCGCTGCCGCGCGGCTTCTTCTGGCCGTGGGTGGCGATGGGCGCCTTCGCCCAGGTGCTGGCCACCGCCCTCATGCTCGCCGCGATGCGCGAGCGGAGCTTCGTGGTCACCACCGCCTACACCAAGACCGAGCCGGTCCAGGTGGCGCTGTTCGGCGTCGTCTTCCTCGGCGAGCTGCTCAGCCTCTGGAGCGCGGTCGCCATCCTTCTCGCCACCGCCGGCGTGATGGTGATGTCCTGGCCGCGGGCGGGAACCCCGTCGGGCAGCACCCGGTCGATCGTCTTCGGCGTCGCCTCGGGCGGGCTCTTCGCGCTCGCCGCGATCGGCTTCCGCGGCGGGGTGACCTCGTTCCCCTACGGCACCGACAACCTGATCGCAGCGAGCGTGACCCTCGTCGCCGCCCTCTTCCTGCAGGCCGCCGGCCTCTCCCTCTATCTCGCGATCCGCGAGCGCGCGGTGCTGATCGCGCTCCTCCGCTCGTGGCGGCCCTCGCTGCTCGCGGGCGTCCTCGGCGCCCTCGCCTCCGAGTTCTGGTTCCTCGGCTTCTCGCTGGCCAGCGCGGCGAGCGTCCGCACCCTCGGCCTCGT
>JADYYB010000016.1 GCA_020853895.1 Bauldia sp. | reverse complement strand
TGAGCCGCCAACTCCGGAGCCTCCTCCGGAGTTCACCGGCTAAGAGTTCGCCCTATGCCGGGACGCTCCACCAGACCCCTTCGGATGTGATAGCCTCGCGGCGGGATGGAAGGAGGTGAACTCTGACAGAGTCGATTCTGCGCCGGACAAAACAAGAAGCTGGGTGTTGAAACCAAACTCACAAAGTCTGGGGCTGCGCAGATGGCAGATCGAGTTCAGAATCTTCAAGACACATTTCTCAATCACGTCCGTAAGAACAAAACGCCCCTCACCATATTTCTGGTGAACGGGGTCAAATTGCAGGGCATCGTCACCTGGTTCGATAGTTTTTGCGTCCTTCTGCGGCGCGACGGTCTTTCACAGCTCGTGTACAAGCACGCCATCTCGACGATAATGCCTGGGACTCCGGTTCATCTCTTCGATGCGGAGGAGGGCGCAAAAGGCGGCGAAGCGGGGGCCGGTCAGGGCGCGGATTGAGTCAAGACACGAGCAGGTTGGGCCTCGGCAATGGAGGCAACCAGAGCGCACTAAGAGCGATCGTCGCGGTCCCTTTGCCGCCGCGAAATGCTGGGGACGCCACGTCCGAAACACCGCGGCGTGATGCCGCATCGCGGCTCGAGGAGGCGGTCGGGCTCGCCGAGGCGATCAACCTCGACGTCGTGGATGGGATGATCATCCCGCTCACCTCCTACCGCCCGGCGACGCTGATGGGCTCGGGCAAGGTCGCCGAGATCGCGGGCCGCGTCGCCGCCGACGAGGTCGGCCTCGTCGTCGTCGACCACACGCTCACCCCGGTCCAGCAGCGCAATCTCGAGAAGGAGTGGAAGACCAAGGTCATCGACCGCACCGGCCTCATCCTCGAGATCTTCGGCGAGCGCGCCCACACGCGGGAAGGGCGCCTCCAGGTCGAGCTCGCCCACCTCAACTACCAGAAGAGCCGGCTGGTCCGCAGCTGGACCCACCTCGAGCGCCAGCGCGGCGGCTTCGGCTTCCTCGGCGGCCCCGGCGAGACGCAGATCGAGGCCGACCGGCGCCTCATCCAGGAGCGCATCAAGCGCATCGAGAAGGAGCTCGAGGGCGTGGTGCGCATGCGCCGCCTACAGCGCGAGAACCGGAGGCGGGTGCCGCACCCGATCGTCGCGCTGGTCGGCTACACCAACGCCGGCAAGTCGACGCTCTTCAACACCCTCACCAGATCCGAGCAGTTCGCCGAGGATCTCCTTTTCGCGACGCTCGACCCCACGCTCCGCAAGATGCGCCTCCCGCATGGTACCGAGGTCATCCTCTCCGATACCGTCGGCTTCATCTCCGACCTGCCCACGCATCTCGTCGCCGCCTTCCGCGCCACGCTGGAGGAGGTGATCGAGGCGAGCGTGATCCTCCACGTGCGCGACATCGCGCATCCCGACACCGCCATCCAGGCGCGCGACGTCGAGACCGTGCTGGCGCAGCTCGGCGTCGACGCCCGCGAGCCCAACCGCGTCATCGAGGTCTGGAACAAGATCGACCTCCTGGCGCCCGGCCAGCGCCCGAGCCCCGGCCGCATCGCCTCTGAGAAAGCGACCATCGTCGCGCTGTCGGCGCTGACGGGGGAGGGCCTTCCCGCCCTCCGCAGCACGATCGAGGAGATCCTGAACGCCGCCTGGCAGAGCTACCGGCTGACGCTGCCAGCCGGCGAGGGCGCCCTCCTCGCCAACCTCTACCGGATCGCCGAGGTGGTGGAGCGCAACGACGAGGAGGGCGAGGCCATCCGGCTCAGTGTCCGCCTGCCCGCCGCCCGCCGCAGCCAGTTCCTCGAGAGCTACCAGCGCTTCCTGAACTGACCGTCCCGCGCCCTGTCATTGCCGGGCTTGTCCCGGCAAACCGTGAACACAGGCCGTCGGGGCTACCCACACGCCCATGTGCTCATGGATCGCCGGAGCGAGTCCGGCGATGACGATGGGCGGGAGGGATCAGATGAGCCCATGCTCGCGGAGAACCGCCTGCTCGTCGCCCGAGATGAAGCCGAACACTTTCGGCTCCCCGCCGATCAGCTGCAGCAGATAGTGGACGTCGAAATCGATCGACACCTCGCGCCCGCCTTTGGCCTCGTACCGTGAGCCCCAATGGACAGAGGCGAGGGCGTGCAGGTCGTCGATCGGATGAACGTCGACCGACCGGACGATCATCTGCTTGGTCCCGATCGAGCGGTAGAAATCGTAGCCCTTGCGCAGCGTCTCCATGAAGGCTTCGTCGTTCTTCGCCACCGCGACGCCTTGCGGACCGGCGCCGATGAACGACTCCGTGTAGCGGCTCGCGATCGCATCGAGGTCGGGCGAGGGGCCGAGCGCCTGATTGAACCCCTCCGCGTACTCGGCGAAGAAGCGCTCCACCGTGCCCTGCAATTCCTCTCCCGTCACGACAGCAGCTCCAGCTCCCTCATCGCCGCCTCCTCGTCCTGATGAGCGATGAACATGATGATCTTGGGGTCGTTCGGCTCGGTCTTCTGCACGATATAGCTGACGTCGAACTCGACCGGTTTGTCGAGCTTCTTGAACGTCGCCGCCCAGTGCACCGTCACCATCGAGTATTGCGGGCTGATCTCCGTCTCCTTCATCGAGAGGATCTTCGTGCCGGTCTGCCCGACGCTGCGGTAGAAATCGGCCCCTTGACGGGACATCTGCATCAGCTGGTCGCGCCCCTGCGCGATCGAGCCTTTCGGCCCGGCCGAGATGAAATGCTCGGCGAACAGCGGCACGTGCCTCTCGACTTCCAGCTTGTCGAAGGCGTCCGCGTACTCGTCGAAGAGCTTCTTGGTGGCTTCATCCATCTGGCGTCTCCTTTCAGGGTCAACGTCGGAGCGAGGCGCTCCGTTGCCGCCTGATAGGAGAGGGCGCTGACAGACCGTGTCAGTGGCCTTCGCCCTGGCCCTCGCCGGCCTTGGCCGCCTGCCACAGGGCCTCCATCTCCTCGAGGCTCGCCTCGCCGAGACGGTCGCCGAGCGCGCGTTCGACATGCTGGAAGCGGCGGACGAATTTCTGGTTCGTCGCCCGGAGCGCCGCGTCCGGATCGACCTCGAGATGCCGCGCCAGATTGGCGAGCGCGAAGAGGACGTCGCCGAGCTCGTCCGAGATAGCCGCCGGGGAGGGCGCCTCCCCCAGCTCGGCCTCGAGCTCGTCGAGCTCCTCACGGATCTTGGCGATCACCTGCGCAGCGTCCGGCCAGTCGAACCCGACCTTCGCCGCCCGCTTCTGCAGCTTCACCGCCCGCATCAGCCCCGGCAGCCCCCCCGCCACGTCGTCGAGGATGCTCGGCGGCTTCCCGGAGGCAGCGGCCTTCGCCGCCCGCTCCTCGGCCTTCATCCGCTCCCACTCACGGTCGTTGGCGGCAAGGTCCGGATTCTCGCGGCTGGCCCGCCGAGTTCCGGGAGACGACAACACCTCCGGTCCAAAGATGGTCGGGTGCCGCCGGATGAGCTTGGCGGTGATCGCCTCGACGACGTCACCGAAATCGAACCGGCCCGCCGGCCCTCGCAGCGTTTCCCAGCCGATCCTCGCGTGGAAGACGACCTGGAGGAGGAGGTCGCCCAGTTCGTCCCTGAGGTCGGCCATGTCGCCGCGCTCGATCGCGTCGGCGACTTCGTAGGCCTCCTCGATCGTGTAGGGCGCGATCGTCTTGAACGTCTGCGCCTCGTCCCAGGGATCGGCCATCCGCAGCTCGGCCATGATCTCCAGCAGCCGGCCGATCTCGCGGCTGGGTGCGAACACCGGCCGGTCGAGCGCGCCCGGCACCTCGCGCTCGTCGACGATCCTTCCGTTCCTCACGTGAACGGTCAGTTCGTCCTCGGCGCTTCGGCGATCGAAGAGCGCCCACGCGGGTTCATCCGTGTGATTGGTGAAGCTGACGACGTGAAGATCGCCCGCCAGGTCCACAGAGAGCTCGGGGATACGTCCCACGACCGTCAGCCCGACGACCTCGCGTCCGACCAGCCGGTCGAACAGCGGCTGCCATTCCTGTTCCTCGCTCCAGCTGCCGACGAGGATCGTCATCTCGTCCTCGACCCGCCAGGCGGATTCGATCATGACGCCGACTTCGCCCTGCGGCTGTCCCGGCTTGCCGTTGCGCAGCGTATGAGGCGTCAGCGCGCCGAGCTCGAGGAAGAGGGCGGAGCCGTAGCCGCGCCAGACGTGACTGACCTTGAGGCCGGTGGCGGCCGCCTGGAGCCGTGCGAAAGGGTCGCTCAAGCCATCTCCGTGAGTCGCATAAGATAGATTATGGAACTTTTCTGCACGCCCGGATCGAGGCCTAGCCCGCGAACTCGAACGCCATCCCGTCATAGGCCGGCTCGACATGCTCTGGCAGCCCGCGCCGCAGCGTCTGGTAGTCGAGGTCGATCGTCAGATGCGTCAGCACGGCCCTCGCCGGCTTGAGGCGCTCGATCCAGCCGAGCGCGTCGCCGAGGCTGAAATGACTCGGATGCGGCGCCGGCCGCAGCGCGTCGACGATCCAGAGGTCGAGCCCGGCGAGATGCGTGAGGCTCTCCTCCGGCAGCCCGCCGACGTCGCACGAATACGCGAGCCCGCCGATGCGGAAGCCGAGCGAGTCGATGTCGCCGTGCTCCTGCCGGAATGGCGTCATCTCGATCTGCCCGCCAGGCCCGTCGATGGTGAAGCGCTGCCCGGCCGCGATGCGACGCCGTCTCAGGAACGGCGGATACGAGCTCCCCGGCGGCGTCGTGAAGCAATACGCGAACGCCGTGTCGAGCCGTTCCTGCGTGGCGTCGTCGGAATAGACATCGAGCCGCCTGTGGCTGCCCAGCCAGAAGCCGCGCAGCTCGTCGATGCCGTGCACATGGTCGGCGTGCGGGTGCGTGTAGACCACGCCGTCCAGCACATCGACCTCGGCGTGCAGCAGCTGCTCGCGCACGTCGGGGCCCGTATCGATAAGGACTCGCGTCGGCCGGCCGCCATCCTCGAACCGCTCGACCAGCGCCGAGCAGCGCGTCCGCCGGTTACGTGGCTCGTTCGGGTCGCAGGCGCCCCAATAGCCGTCGATGCGCGGCACGCCCGGCGAGGCGCCGCAGCCCAGGAGCGTGAAGCGGAGCCGCGCGCTCAGGACCGCGGGACCTTCTTGAAGAGGCGGAAGAAATTCTCTGTCGTCTGCGCCGCGATCTCCTCCGGCGAGACCCCGCGCACCTCCGCCAGCACCTTGGCGGTCTCGACCACATAGGACGGCTCGTTGCGGTGCCCGCGATGGGGCATCGGCGCCAGGTACGGCGCGTCGGTCTCGACCAGCAGCCGGTCCGCCGGCACCTCGGCGGCGATCGCGCGCAGCGCCTCGGTCTTCTTGAAGGTGATGATGCCCGAGAAGGAGACATGGAGGCCGATCTCCACGCCGGTCAGCGCCAGCTCGCGGCCGGATGAGAAGCAATGGAGGATGCCGGGGAAGGGCCCCTTCCCCGCCTCGTCCCGAAGGATCGCGGCGATGTCGGAATCGGCGTCGCGCGCGTGGATGACGACCGGCAGCGCGGTGATGCGCGCGGCCTCGATGTGGCGGCGGAACCCTTCGGCCTGCCCGGCCGGCGTCGAGCTCTTGTAGTGGTAATCGAGCCCCGCCTCGCCGATCGCCACCACCTTGGGCTCCTCGGCGATGCGGAGGATCTCGTCGAGCCCGATGTCGAGCTCCTCGTCCGCGTTGTGCGGGTGCGTGCCGACCGAGCAGTAGACCTCGGGATAGCGCTCGACGATCGCCCGTAGCTTGTCGAACTGCCGGATGCGCGTGGAGATCGTCACCATCCGCCCGACGCCGGCGTCGAGCGCACGCCGCACGACCGCGTCGCGCTCGCCTTCGAAGTCCGGGAAGTCGAGATGGCAGTGGCTGTCGACGAGCATAGTCAGTGTCGCGTCGGGCTCGTCTGCTGGTCGAGGCAGGGCTCCTCGCCCTCGTCGGCGCACTCGTCGTGCTCGATCTCGACCGTCGCGTGGCTGATGCCGAAGCGGTCGCGGAGCCGCTGCTTGATCGCCTGGACGGTGCGGTCGCCGTCCGCGTCGTGCTGGACGCGGGCGTGCAGCGTCACCATCGGCCGCTCCTCGGTGATCGACCAGGCGTGCACATGATGCACGTCCTCGACCGCCGGCACGTGACTCTGGAGATCGGCCTTGAGCTCGGGCGGCGCGACCGAGCTCGGCGCCCCCTCGAGGAGGACGTGCGCGGAATCGTGCACCACCGCCCACGCGGTGCGGAGGATCAGCGCCACGACCAGCACCGAGATCAGCGGGTCCACGACGCTCCACCCGGTCAGCATGATGATGAGGCCGGCGGCGATCGCGCCAGCCGAGCCGAGAAGGTCGCCCATCACATGGGCGAGCGCGCCGCGCATGTTGAGGTTGTTGCGGTCCCCTCCCCGGAGGCCGAGATAGATCCCGACATTGACGAGGAGCCCGAGGATGCCGATGACCAGCACCCAGCCGCCCATCACCTCGACCGGCGCGAAGAGCCGGCGCACCGCCTCCACCGTGATGACGGCGGCGATGACGAAGAGCGCGAGGCCGTTGGCGAAAGCGACCAGCACCTGCAGCCGGTCGAAGCCGTAAGTGCGGCGGTGGTCCGGCGGCCGCCGCGAGAAGCGGAAGGCGAACCAGGCCAGCACCAGCGCCGCGAAGTCGGTCAGCATGTGCCCGGCGTCGGCAAGGAGCGCGAGCGAGCCGGCGAGAAGGCCGCCGATGACTTCCGCGATCAGGAACGCGCCGGTCAGCCCGGCCGCGACCGCGAGCCGCCTCTCGCTGGACCCGGCGGGGATGTGGCTGTGGCCCGGCCCGTGAGCGTGCGCCCCATGATCGTGGTCATGCGCGTGATCGTGGTCGTGGCTCATCGGGCCGGCTCGTTCATCTCGTCGCCAATGTGGTCATTGGCTCTCCCTGGCGCCATCCGCCGAGGGCTCGACATAGCGCGGAAACACCGCCTGCGGCGAGGGCAGCGTCGTCCCCGCCCGCAGCCGATGCGAGCTGCCGAGCGCCACGAAGGACCGCTCGTCTGCCGGAATAGCCAGCAAATCCAGTAGCTTGGACGAAGACTCTGGCATGAACGGTTGGGTCAGGATGGCCAGCGAGCGGACCACCTCGGCCGTCGTGTAGAGCACCGCGCCCATGCGCGCCGGGTCGCTCTTGCGAAGGTCCCACGGCGCCTGCCCGGCGAAATAGCGGTTGGCTTCCGCCACCACCGCCCAGACCGCGGCGAGCGCGTTGTGGAGCTGCTGCTCGTCGACCGCGAAGCGGCAGGCCGACAGAAGCCCGTCCGCCTGCGCGACGATCTCCTTGTCGGCGTCGGTCGGTTCGCCCGGCTCGGGCACCTTGCCATCCGCGTAACGCGCGATCATCGACAGCGAGCGCTGCGCGAGATTGCCGAGGTCGTTGGCGAGATCCGCGTTGATGCGGTTGACGATCCCCTCGATCGAGTAGTTGCCGTCCTGCCCGAACGGCACCTCGCGGAGGAAATAGTAGCGCACCGGATCGACGCCGTAGGTGGCGATGAGGTCGAACGGGTCGACCACGTTGCCCGTCGACTTCGACATCTTCTCCCCGCGACTGAACAGGAAGCCGTGGGCGAAGATGCGCTTCGGCGGCTCGATCCCCGCCGACATCAGGAAGGCCGGCCAGAACACGGCATGGAAGCGCACGATGTCCTTGCCGATGACGTGCAGATCGGCCGGCCAGTAGCGCGTGAACGGCTCCGACTCGTCGGCCGGATAGCCGATCCCGGTGAGGTAGTTGGTGAGCGCGTCGACCCACACATACATCACGTGCCGCTCGTCGCCCGGCACCGGGATGCCCCAGTTGAACGTGGTGCGCGAGATCGAGAGATCGTCGAGCCCACCCTTCACGAAGCTCACCACCTCGTTCCGCCGCACCGCCGGTCCGATGAACTCGGGATGCTCGTCGTAGTAGCGCAGGAGCCGGTCGGTGAAGGCGGAGAGACGGAAGAAATAGCTCTCCTCCTCCACCCACTCGACCGGCGTGCCCTGCGGCCCGTAGCGGACGCCGTCGGCCCGGAGCTCGGTCTCGCCCTCGCCGTAGTACGCCTCGTCGCGGACCGAGTACCAGCCGGCATATTTGCCCTTGTAGATGTCCCCGGCCCGCTGCATCCGCAGCCAGATGTCCTGGCAGGCGCGCCGGTGCCGCGCCTCGGTGGTGCGGATGAAATCGTCGTTCGAGCAGTTGAGCGCCTTCACCATCTTCTGGAAGAGCGGCACGTTCTTGTCGGCGAGCTGGCGCGGGGTCAGCCCCTGCTTGCCGGCCGTCTGCACCATCTTGATGCCGTGCTCGTCCGTCCCGGTGAGGAAATAGACGTCGTAGCCGTCGAGCCGCTTGAACCGCGCGATCGCGTCGGTCGCCAGCGCCTCGTAGGCGTGGCCGATATGCGGAGCCCCGTTCGGATAGGAAATGGCTGTGGTGATATAGAATTTCGGCGCTGTCATCGCCCTCTCGCCTTTTGCTTCATGCGCGCGCAAGTAACCCCGGCACGGTTAACGGCCGGACGGCGGAGTCACATTCGTGTCGCGCGGGCGAGAGTCATGAAGGTCGACAGAACCACTTGCTTGCGATCGAGATTGTATTCCTCGGCATCGCTCGTCGAGGCGTGCGTCTTCTCCCATACCTCCGCCCAGCGTGCAAGCGGAACGGCGGCAAGGCTTTCGCCGGGCTCGGCGGCCGGCGTCAGCTCGGGTTCCTGACGGACCCGGCGCCCCAGCCAGGCGAAGAAGAGGTCGAGGAAGAGGGTGTAGGCGTCGTCGCGTCGCGGCGCGCCGACCGCGTCGGCGAAGGCGTGCAGCCTCTCGACGTCGAGATCGGGCAGCCGCGAGAGGATGCCCGTCATCTGCCCGTAGAGCCCGGCCCCTCCCCCACGGAGGAGCATGATCGCGCGCCGGAGGCTGCCCTGCGAGAGCGCCGCGGCGAGCCGGATCTCCTCCTCCGACCCTTCCTCGCCGGCGCCCTTCAGCGCGCTGGCGATCTCCGCCTCCGGGATCGGATCGAGGTCGAGCTTCACGCAGCGCGAGCGGATGGTCGGCAGGAGCTTCCCGGGGACGTTGGCGAGCACCAGGAAGAGCGCGCGGGGCGGCGGCTCCTCGAGCATCTTGAGGAGCGCGTTGGCGGAATTGGGGTTGAGGTCGTCGGCGGGGTCGACGATGGCGATGCGCCAGCCGCTTTCGCCCGGCGTCGACCCGAAGAAGCCGACCGTGCGCCTCACATTCTCGACCGAGATCTCGGTCTTGTAGCGCTTGTTCTTCTCGTCCCAGTCGCGCTCGAGCGTGAGGAGATTGGGGTGCGAGCCCGCCGCGATCTTGCGGAAGGCGGGGTGATCGCCGGGGATGCCCAGCCCCTCCCCTTCCGGCGCCCTCCCCTCCGGATAGGCGAGCGCGAAGCGGGCGAAGCGGTACGCCAGCGTCGCCTTGCCTGTGCCCTTGGCGCCGCCGATGAGCCAGGCGTGATGCATTCGCCCGCCGAGATAGGCGGTTCTGAGCGCCTGCTCCGGGCGGAGCCCGCCGAGCCACGCCGTCTGCTCGCTCGGATGCGGCCAGCCGTCGATGGCATCGAAACGGGTGCGCTCGTCGGTATCGGCCATGGCTGCCCGCTACTCCAGCCCGAGCCGATCGACGACCGCCGCGAGGATCGCGGCGAACACGGCATCCTCGTCGAGGCTCGCGTCGATCACCACGCAGCGCTCCGGCTCGCGCGCCGCGATGGCGAGGAACGCCCGCCGCCGCCGCTCATGCCGCTCGACGCTCTCGCGCTCGAACCGGTCGGCCGTGCCGGCGTGACGCTTGGCGGCGCGCGCAAGGCCCAATTCGACGGGGAGGTCGAAGACGATCGTGAGGTCTGGCCGCGTGCCGGCCACCGCGAGGAACTCGAGCTGCCGGAGTAACACCAGATCGGCGCCGCGCTCCGCGCCCTGATAGGCCTCGCTCGAGTCGATGAAGCGGTCGCACAGCACCCACTTGCCGGCTTCGAGCGCGGGGCGGATCACGCGGTCGACATGGTCGGTGCGCGCGGCCGCGAAGAGCACCGCCTCGCCCTCGGCCGTCAGGCCGCTCGCGGCATCGGAGAGGACCAGCGTGCGGATCGTCTCGGCGAGTTCCGTGCCGCCCGGTTCGCGCGTCGTCACCGTCTCGATCCCGCGCCGCCCGAGCTCGTCCGCAAGGCGGCGGAGCTGCGTGGTCTTACCCGCGCCCTCGCCCCCCTCGAAGGTGATGAACCGGCCGCGCGCCGTCACGACCGCCCCGATGGACGGCTGCCGGTTCCCCGTGACGGGGGAAGCGCCAATTCCTGAAGTCAGTTCCGGCATGGTTGCTGGCATCCTCGCGACGCCAGTTGCCCCGACCCTGCCGCCTGAATCAAGAGCGGGCGCCGAAGCGCCCGCCGATCTCATCCTCCGGCCGAAGCGCTACGGCGCGGAGGCCCCGAGTGCGAGGCTGCCGCCCATCGCCATCGCCTCGATCGCGCCATGCGCGGCGGCGGCGTTGACGAAGGCGCGCTCGTCGGCGGCGTAGAGGCTGGTATTGCCCGCGATGGTCGCCCCGATCGGATCGAAATAGGCCGAGAAGGCGGCCGGCGCGATCATCACCGGCGGCGGCGCGCTGGGCACGACCGCCATGACCGGCGTGGCTGACGGCACGGCGGCCGGCGGCCGGATCGCCGGCGAGGGCACGGCCGGGGCCGCCTCGCTCGGCGCGTAGGCCGCCGCCACGACCATCGGCGCGGGCGCCGGCAGAGCGGCAGGAGCTGGAGGCGGCGTGGCCGCGGCGATCATCGTGCCCGCCGGCAGGCCGGGATCGGCCGGGAACGGCAGCGGCGCCGCCCCACCCGACTCCTGGAAGGAGGCGAGCAGCATCGGCTCGTCGTCGCCTTCGAGCGGCGCGCGGCCGATATAGTCGACGCGCACTTCCGCCACGCCCTGATTCTCGTAGCCGAGCATGCCGGCGGCGCGCCGCGAGAGGTCGATCAGCCGCCCGTGGGCGAACGGCCCGCGGTCGTTGACGCGGACCACGATCGAGCGGCCGTTCTCGAGATTGGTGACGCGCGCATAGCTCGGCAGCGGCATCGTCGGATGGGCGGCGGTGAGCGCCGCCATGTTGAAGGTCTCGCCGTTGGCCGTCTCGAGCCCGTGGAAGTCCGACCCGTACCACGAGGCCATGCCGACCGCCGTGTAGTCCGGATCCTCCTCCGGATAGTACCAGCGGCCGTTGATGCGGTAGGGCTCGCCGACCATCGCGCGGCCCCCGCCCGGCTCGATCGTCTGGTAGGCGAGACGGGTCTCCCCGTTCGCGGTCGTCGCGTTTCCAGACGGCGACACCGCGTGCGCGGTCAGTCCCGATTTCAGGAACTCGAACGGGCCGCCCTCGGCGCATCCGCCCAGGCCGCCCGCGGCGACGATAAGAAAGAGAGACGACGCGAGGGCGCGACGGGCGCCCGGCAGACGGGGCGAGGCTTTGCCGGCCATCACCGCGCGACCGCCTTGTCGTGGACCATGTCCACCGCAGCGGCACATGCGCCGGTATTCTTCGCGATGACCAATGCCGCCCCCCAAGAAACGCAAAACACACGGGTTAAGACTGTGGCCCGCGATAGGCCCAGTCGCGTGCGCTCATAACCGCTCGACTGAAGGCCGGTTGTCAAGCCGATTCCCGCCGCGCGGGGTCGGGCGGCCTCCCCCGCCGCGTCCCGGGCCGGTCGCTTCAATTCCCTTCAAATTCAAGGTGTTATCCCGACAGGCCACTCCCAGCTGAAGGCCCTTCGCGGCACATGGATGCGGCGCCCCGGCCGCCAGTCGCGCGTAGTGCTACGTTTCCTCCCGTTCCGCGAGAGGCCGCCCGTGACGAATCTCCCAACCGCCCCGCACGTCCCCTCCTCGGCGCCCGGCCGGCCGGTCGCCCTTGTCACCGGCGCTTCCTCCGGCATCGGGCTCGCCATCGCCGAGCAGCTGATCGCCGACGGCTTCCTGGTCTTCGCCGGCGCGCGCCGCCTCGACCGCATGGCCGGCCTCGCCGCCCGCGGCGCGCGTCTCCTCCCGCTCGACGTGACCGACGACGCCTCGATGGTCGCCGCGATCGCCGCCGTGTCGGCCGAGGCCGGCCGCCTCGACGCGCTGGTCAACAACGCCGGCTACGGCTCCTACGGCTCCATCGAGGAAGTGCCGATCGCCGAAGGGCGCCGGCAGATCGAGGTCAACGTCATCGCCCTCGCCCGCCTCACCCAGCTCGCCCTGCCGATGATGCGCGCACAGCGGAGGGGCCGCATCGTCAATATCAGCTCGATGGGCGGCCGCATCTCCGAGCCTTTCGGCGCCTGGTACCACGCCACCAAGTTCGCGGTGGAGGGCCTGAGCGACTGCCTCCGCATGGAGGTCAAGCAGTTCGGGATCGACGTGATCGTCATCCAGCCCGGTGCGATCCGCACCGAATGGAGCGGCATCGCGCAGGCGAGTCTCCTCGAGGTCTCGGGGTCCGGGCCCTACGCCGGACTGGCCGCACCGCACGCGCGCTTCCTCGCGGTGGGCGACTCCGGCTCGGCCTCGCCGCCGGAGGTGGTGGCGAGAACCGTCTCGCGCGCGCTCAAGGCACGCCGCCCGCGCACGCGCTACCCGACCGGGGCCAACGCCCGCACGTTGATGACGCTGCGGAGGCTCCTGCCCGACCGCTGGTTCGACCGGCTGATGCTGGCCCTGTCGCGGCGGATGGGACGGTCCGCCTAGTCAGGCTTCTCCTCCTCCTCGAAAGTCACCGCGACGTCGGCATTGGCCGAGAGGCGGACCTTGTTCCCTTCCACGAAGGCGATCAGCCCGTCCGAGATGTAGTGATGGTGCCCCTTATGGCTGCCCATGCCGCTGTCCGCCTTGGTCAGCTTGATGCGGTTGCCCTCGACCCGGTCGACCGTGCCGACATGCACGCCGTCGGCGCCGATCACTTCCATATGCTCACGGATATTCTTGAGTTGGTTCATCGCTGCCTCCAAAGCGCAGCGTCAACGCTGCACGGACCAAAAGGATGCAGCACCCGATCGGCGGTCTTGGCAAGCCACCGACACGGCTGGCGCCCTCCCGTCACGTCATGGCCCAGCCCGCGCCTGCGAGCATCCCGGACGCCCTCGCGGAGCCAGTGTTTCCGCCATTTCGCCTGCGTTTTCAGCGCAGTAACCCAATCGAAAGCCCGCCATTCCTATAGTGGCGGCCCACAACCGGCGCCGGTCCCCCGTGACACTGGACTTCCAAACCCTCCTCGCCTGCTACGCGCTGGTCCGCGTGCTGCAGGCCGTGGGCCTCGTCTATGTCTGGTCGATCCATCGGCGATACGCCCCGCTGCGCGAGCTCGCGCTCGGCTCCGTCATCGTCGCCATCGGCACCCTCTCGCTGTCCTCGACCGCCGAACCGAGCCTCGGCCTCCTGACGGTGGTCCAGACCATGCTCCTCGGCGTCGGCGCGCTCGTCTTCAATATCGGCATCGTGCGCCTCGCCGACCGGCCGGCGCCCTGGGCGATCGGCATCGGCTGGACCGCCGCCTGCATCGCCGCATGGCTCTACGTGCCGTTGGTCCTAGATTCGCCGATCTACCCGGTGATCATCACCACGGTCTTCTTCGTCGTCTGCCTCGGCTACGCGGCGATCGCCCTTCTCCGTGCGCCCGACGGGCCGCTGAGCGGCACGCAGCGCATCATCGCAACGCTCCTCTTCGTGCAGATCGCGGGGCTGATCGAGCGCTGCGTCGTCCTCGTCCGCTGGGGCGACGCGGCGGCCCCGATGCTCTCCTCGGCCGCGCAGACCGCCTTCCTCCTCGCGACGATCGGCTCGTCCTTCCTCCTCACGCTCTCCATCGCCGTCCTCGCCAACCAGCGCCTGCAGCGTGCGCTCGACCTCGCCGCCAGCGTCGACCCGCTCACCGGCCTCATGAACCGGCGGGCGTTCACCGAGATCGTGGAGCGCGACTGGGCGCGCGCGGTCCGCAACAACCGCCGCCTGTCGATGCTTCTCCTCGACCTCGACCATTTCAAGAGCGTCAACGACCTCTTCGGCCACCGCGCCGGCGACGCCGTGCTCCGCAAGGTCGCCGACACGCTGGCGGGCGAGGTCCGCACCGGCGACGTCCTCTGCCGGTTCGGCGGCGAGGAATTCATCGTCCTCATGCCCGACACGCCGGTCGGCGCGGCCAACGCCGTCGCCGAGCGCCTCCGCCTCGCCGTCGCCACCCTCACCGAGGATCTCGCGCCCGGCATGCCGATCACGATCAGCATCGGGGTCGCCGAGAAATCGGCGACCGAGTCGAGCTGGGAGCAGCTCGTCGCCGCCGCCGACAAGGTCCTCTACGCGGCCAAGCAGGCGGGCCGCAACCGCGTGGTCGTCGCCGACGACTTCCGCAAGGCCGCCTAGAACCGGGCGACGCGCCCGTTCGACTCAACCCCAAATCGAGCGCCGCCGTCCGCACGCAATTTGCGGACGATCACCGCCCGTTGCGGGCCAACGAGCGGTGTGGAAGGGCCCTCGCCTGCCGGGCCGCCACTTGTCGCCGCCCCGCCGTTCGGCTCTACTGGCGCGGTCTCCCTCGGGAGACATGGGGGGGAAAGAATGCGCGCGTTGCTCGCCTTCGTGCTTGCGGCGGCCTTGTCGACCGCGGCCGACGCCCAGGCGCCTGGCGCCGGTTTTCCGTCACTCGCCGGGAAGACGATCCGGGTCATCATCGGCGGCTCGGCCACCGGGACCACCGGCCAGTACGCCCGGCCCTTCGCCGAGGCGCTGAAGACCCTCCTCGCCGACTCCACCGTGGTGATCCAGAACATCGAGGGCGGCGGCGGCATCCTCGCGCTGGTCGAGGCGGAGGCCGCGGCGGGCTCGGCGATCACCGTCGTCATCATCCATACCAGCCCGCTCTACCGGCAGATGCTCGGGCTCGAGGCGGCCGGCGGCTACGACCTCAACCGGTTCCACTGGCTCGGCGCGCTGACCAACAACCAGCGCGTCCTCTTCGCCCGCGCCTCGCTCGGCGCCGGCTCGGTCGCCGACCTCGTCGCGCTGGGCGCGCCGCTGACCGTTCCGGTCGACAGCGTCGGCTCGATCGCCGAGGT
>JADYYB010000015.1 GCA_020853895.1 Bauldia sp. | reverse complement strand
CTTCGATCCGGCGCGGATCGGGGAGTATCTCGCGGCCTTCGCGATCCGGCGCGAGGGCGTCGGCCAGCCGCCGATGCCCGACTAGATTGGGGTTTGAGTTCGGGAAGTCGAACCTCCCCTCGAGGGGAGGTCGAAACCGCGTAGCGGTTTCGGGAGGGGCGCCGCCCTCTCGATCGACGCTGAGCGGGTGGGAACCGTCGTTCCCCCCTCCCGAAGCTGCTCGGCCGTAGGCCTCGCACCTTCGACCTCCCCTCGAGGCAGGGCTATCGCATATGGCCGGCGATCGTTCCCCCTCCCCCCTTGTGGGGGAGGCCGGGAGGGGGCCTCGCGGCAAGCGAGGCACTAAGATCCCACGGTAGCCACAAGCATCAGCGTGGGATTCTTGACCATGCCTCGCTTGCCGCTCGGCCCCACCCCTGACCCCTCCCCACAAGGGGGAGGGGGAAAAAGGGCAGCGGGCCCGTCCCTTCCGCCATATGCGATTGCCCTGCCCTCGAGGGGGAGGTTACCTCGTTTCCGTTCTAGTGGTCGGGGCCGGCGGGCGGGTGAGCCGCCGGCCCCGGAGCTGGCTACTGCCAGGTCTGGTAGTTCAGCGTCACCGAGGTCAGGATCGGCAGCGCGCCGAAGGCGTCGACCCTGAACTGGCTGACCCTTCCGGCATTGGTGCGGAAGCACACATAGGAGCCGGTCGGCACCGATATCAGCGGCACCGCCGCGGGCGACATCGCCGCCACCTGGCAGCCGAAATAGCCGCGGTCGGAGCGGTCCCCGACCCCGAACTGGGCGCCGTTCACCGAGGCCAGCGTCGGGTTGAGGATGTTGGTGATGTCGTAGCGGATGTCGGCATTGGGCGTCGGGTTGATGGTCACGAGGCCGCTGTCCATGTCGACGTAGAAGGCCGGCACGAGCTGGAAGGAGCCGGCGGCGAGAACCGGCGGGGCGACCGGCGGCGGCAGCGGGATGACCGGCGGCAGCGGGATGGGGACGATCGGCGGCATGACCACGACCTGGTCAACGCCGTCGCTCCAATGGTGCCACATGGCCCCGTCCGAGCCGCGGCCGAAGCAGTCGATGCGGTTGGCGCCCCAGCTGACGCAGCTGAAGCCTTCCTGGAAATTGCCGCCGATGCGGTTCCAGCCGCGCCACGCCCCGCCGTCCCAGAAGCGGTGGTACATGGCGTTGTCCTGGCCGCGTGCATAGCAGTCGATGCGGTTCGGGCCCCAGGAGGTGCAGCTCGGCTGCTCGCGGATGATGCCGCCGAGGCTCTCCCAGCCGCCCCAGGCCGAGCCGTTCCACCAGCGGTGCCACATGGCGTTGTCCTGGCCACGGGCGAAGCAGTCGATCCGGTTGGCGGCCCAGGTGGTGCACTCGGGCTCCTCGCGGATGATGCCGCCGAGGCTTTCCCAGCCGCCCCAGGCGCTGCCGTTCCACCAGCGATGCCACATCGCGTCGTCCTGGCCGCGGGCGAAGCAGTCGATGCGGTTGGCGGCCCAGGAGACGCAATCGGGCTGCTCCTTGATCGAGCCGCCGAGATTCTCCCAGCCGCCCCACGAGGCGCCGTCCCACCAGCGGTGCCACATCGCGGTGTCCTGGCCGCGGGCGAAGCAGTCGATGCGGTTGGGACCCCAGGAGACGCAATTGGGCTGCTCGAGGATCACGCCGCCGAGGCTTTCCCAGCCGCCCCAGGCCGAGCCGTTCCACCAGCGGTGCCACATCGCGCTGTCCTGGCCGCGGGCGAAGCAGTCGATGCGGTTCGGCCCCCAGCTCACGCAGCTCTGGTTCTCGCGGATCACCCCGCCGAGGCTTTCCCAGCCGCCCCAGGCCGAGCCGTTCCACCATCGGTGCCACATGGCGTTGTCCTGGCCACGGGCGAAACAGTCGAGCCGGTTGGCGCTCCAGCTCACGCATTCGGGCGCCTCGCGGATCACACCGCCGAGGCTCTCGAGGCCGCCGGCGGCCTGCGAGGAGGGCGTAAAGCCCAATAAACTCAACAACAAACAGAAAGCACCCAAAGCTCTGCGCATGTCTGCTCTCCTTTGGAAGAGACCAAGGCGTCGTCAGCTTCCCCCTCGATGCCAAGCCCGAGCTTACACCCGTTGGCAGGGCGGTGGTTAGCGGGGCGACCGTCGGGCGGAGCGGATAGTGGGCCGGCGATGAACCCCTGATGAACGGCAGAGCCCGCGCTTCCGCGGGGTCAGCCGTAGAAGGTTGAACCTCCCCCTTGAGGGGAGGTCCAAACCGCGAAGCGGTTTGGGGTGGGGGTGACTGCAACGCTGGTGAAGTGTGCAAACGAATGTCGTGGCGTGTGCGCGCCGCCGGCGTAGCACCCCCACCCGAAGCCGTTCGGCCAGAGGCCTCCCCTCAAGGGGGAGGTTCAATCAATCGAAGATTTGACGTGCTTGCTTAGCGGAGGAGCTGGAGGCGGAAGCGGGGGCGGGTGGCGGAGGCGCCGGGGACGTGGCGCATGAGGCGGCGGTAGACGAGGCCCATGAGCCAGAAGACGACCAGCGAGATGGCGATGAAGTAGAGCGCGGCCACCGTGTAGTGGAGGGCGGCGTTGAAGTCGCGCTGGAAGAGGTCGCCGGCCTTGCTCATGAGGTCGCGCTGGTCGTTGATCACGGGCAGCGTGAAATAGACGAGCGCGGTGGCCTGGAAGAGGAAGACGACCTCGTTGGTGTAGGCCGGCCAGGCGGTGCGGATGACGCTCGGCCAGATCACCGAGCGGAGGCGCTGCCAGGGGTTCATGCCGAAGGCCTTCGCGGCCTCGATCTCGCCCTTCGGCACCGCCTTCATCGCGCCGTAGAGGATCTCCGCGGTGTAGGCGGTGGTGTTGAGCGTCAGCACCAGCGGCCCGAGGAAGAGCGGGTGGAGGACGAACCAGTCGATGCCGAGCGGCCGCCAGAGCGAGAGGTTCAGCGACAGCATCAGCGAGTAGATCATGAAGAACTGGATGAAGAGCGGCGAGCCGCGGAGGGCGTAGGTGAAGCCGGCGGCGAGGCGCTTCACGAGCGGCCTGCCATTGGCGCGGGCGAGCGCCACCGCGATCGCGAAGAGGAAGCCGAGCGGGATCGAGGCGGCGGCGAAATAGACGTTGAAGACCGAAGGGGTCGCGAGCGCCCGGAGATCGGCGAGGAAGGCGTCGAGCGGGCCCATCAATCCTCCACGGCAATGAGGCCGTGGCCGGCCTTGCGGCGGAGCTCGCGGAAGATTCGCTCGGAGACGAAGGTGAGGCCGAGATAGAAGACGAGCAGGGCGAGGTAGTAGGCCCAGCGCCAGTCGGTGTGGACGAAGCCGACGCGCGGCAGGAAGTTGGGGGCACCCAATCGCTCGGCCCAGTAGACGACGTCGGTGATCTGCAGGAGCGAGAGGAGCGAGGTCGACTTGATCAGCAGCATCCAGGCGTTGGAGAGGCCGGGCAGGGCGTAGATCCACATCTGGCGGACATGGATGCGCCACAGGACCTGCGGCTCGCTCATGCCGAAGGCGCGGGCGGCGTCGAGCTGGCCCTTGGGCACGCGGTCGAAAGCGCCGTGGATCGCGCTCGACGCGAAAGCGCCATAGACGATGCCGAGCGAGACGCTCGCCAGCAGCAAATAGCCGTTGGTCGAGAAGAAGACGTTGGCCTCCCGGCAGGGCGGCCAGCGGCTCGAGCTCAGCGCGATCGACTCGGCGGTGCAGACCTGGCTCGCGATGATCCATTCGAGGAGCTGCTCGAAGGCGAGCGGGAAGAATAGGAAGAAGAGGACGTCCGGCACGCCGCGCACGATGTTGGCGTAGCCGGCGGCGAGGAGCCGGACCGGCAGGAAGCGCGAGCGGCGGAGCGTCGCTCCGCCGAGGCCGAAGAGGATCGCGAAAGCCCCGCCGAGGAAGGCGGCGGCGAGGTTGTAGAAGACGCTCGCGTACCAGGCGAGGTGCTT
>JADYYB010000014.1 GCA_020853895.1 Bauldia sp. | reverse complement strand
CGATGTTGCGGAAGCTGTGGTCGCTGCAGCCCCCGCTCCTCCCCCAGCAGATCGAGGCCAACGTCGCCAAGTTCGATTCGGCCGCGGCGCGGCTCGAGGCCGAGTTCGCGGCCCGCCAGCGGCAGGCGGACGATGCGGCCGAGCCCGGCTTCGACGCGCACGCCGCTCCGGCGCGGCCGCCGCGTGCCGCCGCGGAGCCTTCGGAGGCGGCGCGTCCGCACGGCCGCGAACCGCTGCGGGCAACGCCGCGCCAGGCGCCGCCCGCGCATCCGCCGCGCGTCGCCGAGGCGATCCAGAGAGCGGCCGAGGCGCGGTCGGCGCGGGCCGCGGCCGAGCCGGCGGCGAGGACACCGGCGATCCGTGCGCCCAACGCGACGATCATCCCGCCCGAGAAGCGCGGGCGGGCGCCCGATGCAGGGCGTGTCCCGGCTGGCGCCGTGCGGCCGGCGGCGCCACGGACCGGCGCTTCCCCGACCCAGGCGCGCGCCTACGAGACGCGGCCGGTCGAGACGCGGGTGGCGCCGACGGCCCGGCAGGCGGCGCCACAGCGCGCGGTCGACAGCGACGGCGACTTCTATCCGCAGCCCTCGCGGCCGACCCCTCCGCCGCCCTATCCGAACGAGGCGCGTGGCGGGCGGGCGGCGGAGCCCACCGTGGGCACGAGAAGCGCGCGGCAGGCGGCGGCGGAGCGGCCCGTTCAGGCCGCCCGAAGCGCCGCGCCTTCACCGACGCTCGGCGGTCGCGGCCGCCGGCGGGGCGCCGCGCCCGAGGTTTTGCCCGAGGAGCCGGCGCCGATCCATGTCGAGCGGCTCAACGCCTATCTCCGCAGGGTAGGCAGCGAGCGCGAGGTCGTTCCGGGGGCCGAGGAGCAGCATCGCGAGTCGCGGCGGGTGGGTTTCGGCCAGGTGCTGTTCGGGCTGATCGCGGCCGCCGCGGTCGTCGTCTCGGTGGCGGTGTTCGTCTTCTATTATCCGCGCCTCTCGCGCGAGGCGGCGCTGGTCGGCGCGGCGCAGCCCGATCCGGGGCTGACGACGCTGAGCCCGCTGGCCCCGCCGCAAGAAACGACGGCGGCCATCGCCGCCCTCCCCGAGCCCGCGCTGTCGGTCGCCGAGTCGATCACGCTGTTCGACGGGCGCGACCCGACGGTGTTCGCCTCCAGCATCGAGAACCCGATCCGTCTCGAAGGCGACGGCGTCGACGGCTTCGCTCGGGTCGTCTCGACGACGGCCTCGCCGGGCGCGCGGGCGCTGGTCGGTCCCGGCCTCGCGCAGAGTCTAACCGGCAAGACGGTGCGGGTGTCGGTCGACGCGCGCTCGTCGGCGATCGGCGGGGCCTCGACGCTCCGCTTCGCCTACGAGGCGGCGGGCGAGCGGAGCCCGTGGAAGATCGTGCTGCTTGGCCCCGACTTCTCGCCGAGCGAGCTGATCTGGCGCGTGCCGCCGGTGGGCCGCGACGGCCACGCGATCCTGGTCGAGCCGCTCGACGGCGAAGGCACCGGCGCCGACATCGACGGCATCACGATCGAGGTCCTGGCGCCTTAGCCACCGTTGAAAGCCTTAACCTCCCCGCAAGGGGGAGGTTAAGGGGCGCGCCCCCCGTCTTCGAGACGCAGGCTAAATATACCCGTGGGCCTTGAGGTAGCGGAGGACGGTCTCGGCGTGGATGTGCGGGTCGCCGGCGGCGGCGGGGAGACGGAGCTCGGGGGAGAGCGGGGTCTCGTAGGGGCTGTCGATGCCGGTAAAGTTCTTGATCTCGCCCAGGCGGGCCTTGCGGTAGAGGCCCTTCACGTCCCGCTCCTCGGCGACCTCGATGGGCGTATCGACGAAGATCTCGATGAACTCGCCGGCCTCGACCAGTTCGCGCGCCATGTCGCGCTCGGATCTGAAGGGCGAGATGAACGAGACCAGCACGATCAGCCCCGCGTCGACGAAGAGCTTGGCTGTCTCGGCGACGCGCCGGATGTTTTCGACGCGGTCGGCGTCGGTGAAGCCGAGATCGCGGTTGAGGCCGTGGCGGATGTTGTCGCCGTCGAGGAGATAGGTGTGGTGGCCGAGAAGATGGAGCCGCTTCTCGACGATGTTGGCGATCGACGA
The DNA here is from genome assembly GCA_020853895.1 of Bauldia sp. Classification (GTDB taxonomy): domain Bacteria; phylum Pseudomonadota; class Alphaproteobacteria; order Rhizobiales; family Kaistiaceae; genus JADYYB01. The sequence goes on along the minus strand of JADYYB010000014.1, from coordinate 2,781 downwards.
CTTGCCCGCGCCGGAAAGGCCGGTGAACCAGAGGATCGCCGGCTTCTGGCTCTTGGCGTGGGCGCGCGCCTCCTTGTTCACGTCGAGCGCCTGCCAGTGGATGTTGGTGGCGCGGCGAAGGCCGAAGCGGATCATGCCGGCGGCGACCGTCGCGTTGGTGAAGCGGTCGATGAGGATGAAGGAGCCGGTGTTCCGGTTCTCGTCGTAGAGGTCGAAGGCGATCGGCTCGGCGAGCGAGAGATTGGCGAAGCCGATGTCGTTGAGGTTCAGCGTCTTCGCAGCGAGCGGCTTGAAGCCCTCGATGTCGACGCGGTGCTTGAGGTCGCTGATCGCGGCGCCCACCGTCGCCGAGCCGCTCTTGAGCAGATAGGAGCGGCCGGGAAGCAGCGGCTCCTCGGACATCCAGATGAGGTGCGCGGCGAGCTGGTCGGCGACCTCGGGGCGATCGGTCGGCGGGGCGAGGATGTCGCCGCGCGAGAGGTCGACCTCGCGGTCGAGGGTGAGGGTCACCGCGGCGCCCGCCGAGGCGAGCAGGCGGTCGCCCTCCCTGGTGACGATGCGCTCGACCACCGCCTCCTGGCCGGTGCGCGCGACGACCACCGGGTCGCCGGGGCGGACGCTGCCGCCGGCGAGCGTGCCGGCATAGCCGCGGAAGCTGAGGTCGGGGCGGTTGACCCATTGCACCGGGAAGCGGAACGCGCCGGCCGCGCCGGCCTCGGCGATCTCCACGCTCTCGAGGTGATCGAGGAGGGTCGGGCCCTCGTACCAGGGGGTGTCGGGGCTCGCGCCGATGACGTTGTCGCCGAAGCGGGCGGACATCGGGATGGGGACGATCGAGGTCAGCTCGAGCTGGGCGGCGAAGGCCTCGAAGTCGGCGACGATGGACTCGAAGCGCTTCCGGTCGAAGCCGACGAGGTCGATCTTGTTTACCGCCAGCACGACGTGCCGGATGCCGAGAAGCGAGGCGATATAGGCGTGGCGCCTGGTCTGGATGAGGACGCCCTTCCGGGCGTCGACCAGCAGGATGGCGAGGTCGGCGGTCGAGGCGCCGGTCGCCATGTTGCGCGTGTACTGCTCGTGGCCGGGCGTGTCGGCGACGATGAAGCGGCGCTTCTCGGTCGCGAAGAAGCGATAGGCGACGTCGATGGTGATGCCCTGCTCGCGCTCGGCCTCGAGGCCGTCGACGAGGAGGGCGAAGTCCATGTCGCTGCCGGTCGTGCCGTATTTCCGCGAATCCTTCTCCAGCGTGGTCAGCTGGTCGTCGAAGAGGCGCTTGGTGTCGTAGAGGAGCCGGCCGATGAGGGTCGACTTGCCGTCGTCCACGCTGCCGCAGGTGAGGAAGCGGAGCAGCCCCTTTTCCTCGTGCTCAGCGGCCGCCATCAGCCGGGCCTCGGCGCGGAACTCGTTCATCAGAAATAGCCCTCGCGCTTCTTCTTCTCCATCGAGCCGACCTCGTCGTGATCGATGAGGCGGCCCTGGCGCTCGGAGGTCGTGGCGGAGAACATCTCCTCGACGATCTCGGGAAGCGTCGCGGCATCGGACTCGATGGCGGCGGTCAGCGGGTAGCAGCCGAGGGTGCGGAAGCGGACGCGGCGGGTCTCCGGCACCTCGCCGGGAGTCAAGCGCATCCGCTCGTCGTCGACCATGATCAGCTGGCCGTTGCGGGTCACCACCGGGCGGTCGGCTGCGAAATAGAGCGGCACGATGTCGATGCCCTCGGCCTCGATGTACTGCCAGACGTCGAGCTCGGTCCAGTTGGAGAGCGGGAAGACCCTGATCGACTCGCCCGGCTTCACGCGCGTGTTGTAGAGCGACCAGAGCTCCGGGCGCTGGCTCTTGGGGTCCCAGGCATGGCTCGCCGAGCGGAAGGAGAAGATGCGCTCCTTGGCCCGGCTCTTCTCCTCGTCGCGCCGCGCGCCGCCGAAGGCGGCGTCGAAGCCGTGCTCGGTGAGCGCCTGCTTGAGCGCGTCGGTCTTCATCACCTGGGTGTAGAGCGAGGAGCCGTGGTCGAAGGGGTTGATGCCCTGGCGAAGGCCGTCCTCGTTGGTGTGGACGATGAGGTCGAGGCCGAGCTTCCGCGCCGTCGCGTCGCGGAAGCGGATCATGTCGCGGAACTTCCAGGTCGTGTCGATGTGGAGGAGCGGGAACGGCGGCCTCGCCGGGTAGAAGGCCTTCATCGCCAGGTGAAGCATGACGGCCGAGTCCTTGCCGATCGAATACATCATCACCGGCCGCGCGAAGGTGGCGACCACCTCGCGCATGATGAAGATCGACTCGGCCTCGAGCCGACGGAGATGCGAAGGACCAGAAATCATTGACGGCGCTTGCGGTTGAAGCCGGGAAACTATGCTGGCGGGGATGGGGTCACAAGGTGCGGCCTTGCCAATTTCCCCGGGTCGGCCGCAGCGCTTGGCGCGAGGGCGGGGTTAGGCGGAACAGCATTCCGTGGGGAGGCTCTATTTGGCGAGGTGGAGGCCGGCTCCTTTCGTCCCCCTCAAAGGGGGAGGTGGCGCGAAGCGCCGGTGGGGGTCAGTGCCTGCCGAGGTATTGCGTGGAAATGACGTACCTCCACCCCGACAGCTGCGCTGTCGGACCTCCCCCTTTCAGCAGGGCAATCGCATATGGCGGAAGGGACGGGCCCGCTGCCCTTTTTCCCCCTCCCCCTTGTGGGGAGGGGTCAGGGGTGGGGGCCGAGCGGCAAGCGAGGCTTGGTCAAGAATCCCGCGCTGATGCTCGCAACTCCCATGGGATTTTAGTGCCTCGCTTGCCGCGAGGCCCCCT
>JADYYB010000013.1 GCA_020853895.1 Bauldia sp. | reverse complement strand
GACCCGACGGGCGCCGCCCTCGCCAGGAGCACCAGACCGCAATTCACGCGCGCGCAGGAAACGGCGTGGGGGTAGGTCGCGCTCAGCGCCGGAACGATCGCCCTTTCGAGGCGCGCGTCGACCTCCTGCAGGACCACGACATCGGCCCCGCTCCCTTCGAGGAACGCGACCACCGCCTCCGGCGTGGGATTGCCGACCCATACATTGAAGGTCGCCACGCGCAGGGTGGGGGACGCCGCCGCGCCGCTTGCCGCGAGCGCCAGGGGGAGGGCGGCGAGGACGCCGTTGGCGCCGAGGAGGGCGAGCGAGAGCCCGCGCGCCCGGCCGCTCGGCCATGCCGCCGCGACGACGGCCAGCGAGCCGGCCAGCCAGAAGAGTCGGAAATGATTGGCAAGGTCGAGATACGGAACGAACGGGGCCAACATCCCCGCGAGGGTCGCGGCGCCGATGCCCGCGATCCCCAGCCACGCCAACCATGCGAGAAGAACGCGCCCCACCGCCCGCCAGGCTGCCGCCCGCTGGCGACCAAATTGAGGCGCGCGACGCCGGTGCAAATGAAAAAGGGGGCCGGTGCTGGGCCGGCCCCTTTTTCGAGTCGGTTCGCTGACCCGCGCGGCTAGGGCCGCTGCAGCGTCATCGTGGCGAGTGCGGCGGGGTCGCTGGGCATCGCCGTGGTGCCAGCCTCGTAGCCGTTCCGGCTGAGGATGTAGATCATCGCGTTCAGATACTCGCTCGGCGTCCGGCTGCGCGGCGCGTCGGCCGGCATCTGGGTGCTGATGAACTGATAGAGCTCGGCGACCGTTTTGCCGGTCCAGTTGGGGCCGACCATGTTGGTCCCGTCGCCGTGGCAGCCGGAGCAGGCGTCGTTGAACACGCCGCCGCCGCTCCGCGCCTGCTGCGCGGTGAAGCTGATCGGCGTGCCGCCCCCGGCCGCGGGCGCTTCCGGAGCCGGCGCCGCTGGCGCAGGAGCGGGAGACGGAGTCGGTGCAGGCGCTGGGGCCGGAGCGGGCGTAGGCGCTGGTGCCGGGTTTGCCGGTGCCGGAGTCGGTGCAGGCGCTGGGGCCGGAGCGGGCGTAGGCGCCGGCGTCGGCACCGTGGGCGGCGACGGTGCCGGCGCGGCCTGTCCGAGCGTCATCGTCTCCATCGCGGCGGGGTCGCCGGGCATCGGCGCGTCGCCGGCCTCGTAGCCGTTGCGGCTGAGGATATAGACCATCGCGGTCAGGTATTCGTTCGGCGTGCGGCTGCGCGGCGCGTCGGCCGGCATCTGGCTGCTGATGAACTGGTAGAGCTCGGCGACCGTCTTGCCGCTCCAGTTGGCGCCGACCATGTTGGCCCCCTCCCCGTGGCAGCCGGAGCACGCGTCGTTGAAAACGCCGCCGCCGCTGCGCGCCTGCTGCGCGGTGAAGGTCACCGGCGTGCCCGCGGGCGCGGCCGGCTCGGCCGGAGCGGGCGGGGGAGTCGGAGCCGGAGCCGGAGCAGGTGAGGGCGCCGGAGCTGGCGCTGGAGCCGGCTCAGGAGCTGGAGCAGGGGCCGGTGCGGGAGTGGGCGCAGGGCTCGGTGCGGGAGCCGGCGCCGGCGTCGGAGCTGGGGCAGGCTCTGGAGCTGGTGCAGGCGCCGGTTCCGGCGCGGGGGCCGGAGCCGGCTCGGGAGCGGGTGCCGGCGGGCTCGCCTGCGCTACCTGCGCCGGGGCGGCCGTGTCCTCGCCGGTGAGGAGATCGTAGGTCGTCGTGGTCAGCGCGCCCTCGCGGGCGGTGATCAACTCGAAGACCGCCTTGCCGTCGACCACCGCGGGCCGCGCGGAGACGACGGTGCCGAGTTCCTCGGCCTTGGCCACGGTTTCGGCGAGGGTCTCCTCGGTGAGGGCGAGGAGCGCCCGCTCCTCGGCCGCGCGCGCGACGTCGGCGAAATCGGCATAGATCTCGACCGCCGAGGTCCACATCGGCTGCGTGGCGTCGCCCACATACTCGCGGAACTCGGCCTCGCCGACCGGTCCTTCGAGGCCGTTGAACGAGGTCGTGACCGAGAGCGTCAGCACCCCGCCCTCGAGCGCGAACCCGCCCGAGAGCGGCACCTCGTCGGGCCCGCGCGTCACGTGCTCGATCGCGCCGGCCAGCGTGAAGCCCGAGCGCGCCACCGCTTCGGCCAGCGCGCCCGCGTCGGCGGCCGGCGCCTGCGCCAGCGCGCTCACCGGTCCGAAGGCGGCCACCAGCCCGAGGGCCGATCCGACGATCCACTGACGCATGTAACCTTTCCTCCGACCGATCTCTCGAACGCTAACGATTTCGCCGCCCGCGGGTTCGCAGTCCCGCTGAAGCCCTGCCGTAGCGGCCACATATCACAATTCCACGGGTTCCAAGGTGACATTGCGGCGCCTTCCCGACCGGAGACTTAACGCCGCAGCGCCTCCGCCCAATGCGGGGGAGGAACGAGGGTGAGGGGGCAGCCCCGCCCCTCCTTGTCATCGCCGGACTTGTTCCGGCGACCCATGAACACCAACGGATGCGGAATCTGCCTCCACCGTGCGGCGTTTATGGATTGCCGGAATGAATCCAGCAATGACAACAATGGATTGGCATGATCGCGCGGCCCTGCCGGAGCCCTGGCTTACCCCCGGAAATGCTTGGAGAGCTTGAGGCCCTGGGCCTGGTAGTGCGAGCCGATGCCCTGGCCGTAGAGCGTGGTCGGCCGCTCGGCCATCTTCTCGTAGGCGAGCCTCCCGACCACCTGGCCGTGCTCGAGGATGAACGGCACCTCGTG
>JADYYB010000012.1 GCA_020853895.1 Bauldia sp. | reverse complement strand
CGGCTGCGATAGATCGGCTCCCCGTCCGGTGCGGCGCAATCGATCATGGCCGGCAGCGTTTCGACGAGTTGCCGGAGCGAGCGTTCGCTTTCCCGCAGCGCCTCCTCGGCGTGGACCTGATCATCTATGTCATGCGAAAGGCCGTACCATTGGAGGATGCGTCCACCCTCGTCACGCAGAGGCTCAGCGCGCCCGTCCATCCAGCGATAGACGCCGTCCGCACGACGGAGGCGGTACTTCAAGGAAAAGCGCTCGCCGGTGACCAGGCTGCGGTTGAGCGCTTCTTTCAGGCCCCGTGCGTCATCGGGATGGACGACCGCTTCGACGACGGCCGCCAGCCGGCCGGTGCCCGGGCCACCGGGGTCCCCGACATCGAGGCCGAAGAAATCGATCATACGCTTGCTGAAGAAGACGGGCTCGCCGTCGGGAGTCAGTCGCCAGAGAAGGCTCGGGACTATGTCCACGAGCTGTGAGAGCTCGCGCTCCCGGTCACGCAAGGCTTCCTGGGCACGGACCTGATCGTCGACGTCGACGTTCACGCCATACCACCGCAGAATGGCGCCGGATTCGTCGCGCAGCGGCTCGGCACGTGACTCCACCCAGCGATACACCCCGTCTTTGCGCCGCACGCGCCACCGCATTGAGAAGTGCTCGCCGGTGGTGAGGGAGTGGCCGATCGCTTCCCCGATCCCTGCCGAATCGTCAGGATGGGCCGAGGTCTGGATGGCGGCCGCCAGCCGGCTCATGCCCGGCTGGTCGTAGTCCACGACATCGATGCCGAGAAAATCGCTCAGGCGTTTGTTGATGAAGCTCGGCTCGCCACCGGGCGTGAGCCGCCAAACGTGGCCCGGAATCATGTCGACGAGTTGCGAGAGTTCTCGCTCGCTCCGCCGCAGCGCCTCTTCGGCCTTCACCTGATCGTCGATGTCGTGGCAGAGGCCGTACCATTGGACGATGCGACCGTCCTGGTCCCGCATCGGTTCGGCGCGGCTCGACATCCAATGGTAGACGCCGTCGGCGCGGCGCAAGCGATAGCGGAGGGCGAAGCTCTCGCCGGTGAGGAGGGAACGGCGGAGGGCGTCGCCGAAGGTCACCGCGTCTTCGGGATGGATGACGGTCTGGATGACGACCTCGATCCGGCTCGAGCCGGGCCGGTCCGTGTCGGCTAAGTCCAGGCCCGTGAAATCGACCATGCGCTTGCTGAAGAAGGTCGGCTCGCCGTCCGGAGTAAGCCGCCAAAGGTGGCTCGGAACCATGTCTACAAGCTGCGAGAGCGCCCGCTCACGGTCGAGCAAAGCCGCCTCGGCTCGCTTCTGCTCATCGATGTCTATCGTGGTGCCATACCATTCGGCGATGCGGCCATGACCGTCACGCGACGGCCATCCCGAATTCCGGAACCAACGATACACACCGTCCGCGCTCAGCAGACGATGCTCGGTGTCGTAGTGTGCGCCCGTCGCAAGGCAATGCCGCCATCTGGCCGCAACGCGATCGTAGTCGTCGGGATGGACTACCCGTCGCCAGCCGAACTCATCCTCTTGCTCGGAGTCGTTGAGGTCTTGGCGCGCGTGACCGAGATAGGCCAGGGCGCTCGGACTCACATACGTGAACCTTCCGGTACTGTCGGCCGACCATGCGAAGCCCGGCATGCTCTCGACAATTCGCAGCGCCCGCGCGGCATCGACGTCGGTTTCCTGCGGTGTCTCGGCTGCTGTTCCCATTGGCTGCTCCTGCCGGCTGAGCTGCGCCCTCTGTCGGCGTTCGGTGTTCAGGCTAGCACTCCCGTCGAGATCCCGATTTCGCCAATTCATTCCACACGCTAGCGCGGCATCGACTTGCCCGCATCCTATGGAAATCCATGTATGCCTTCGGGCACGCGGCTGGGCCAAGCGCGAGGAGCCGGACAGGTCGGACGCTCGACTGCCATTTCGTTGGCCGCAGGGAGAAACCGGAAAAACCCCCGCATTCGTCATCCCCGTCTTGTCCGGTTGACACGGCTCTGCGGCGAAACTGGAGGAGGCCTCCGCGAGGCCCAATCGTACAGATGCCCAGGTTGGCCACGCCAATGGTAGCGCCGTGCTCCGTCGGCGGCAGCGCCGGGCCTGCCAAACCGATGCTCGGGCGCGTGCCCTGAGTGGACGGGCGGTCCGCGTCCAACGATCAAGAAGCCTCCATCCCCCAGCCGGGCGGGCCTGTCCTTGTGTATGGCCGCGCGAGACTCGGGGGAGAATGGCCCCGGCCAACGCGTGCTCGCACTCTCATCCGGCCGCCAAGTTGCGGCCGTATGGGAGAAGAGAGATGCTGAGAATAGCTGGAGCCGTCGCTCTCGCCGCCGGGCTCGCCGCGGTCGCAACCGTCGAGGAGCCCGCCGCCGATCAGCGCCCAAAGCCCACGATCGTGCTCGTGCACGGTGCCTTCACTGACACGTCCGTATGGAACGAGGTCGTTGCCCGCCTGACCGGCAATGGCTTCAGGGCGATTGCCGCAGCCAATCCGCTTCGCAGCGTCTCAGGCGACGCCGCGTCTCTCGCGGCCATCGTCCGTTCGGTGCCGGGCGAGGTGGTGCTCGTCGGCCATTCCTATGGCGGTGCTGTCATCACCGAGGCGGCCAATGGCATCCCGAACGTCAAGGCGCTCGTCTACGTGGCCGGTTTCGCACCGGACGCCGGCGAGTCGAGCCTGGGCCTTTCGGCCATGTTCGAGGGCGGCACGCTCGGTGACGCGCTCACTGCAGTCCCGATGCCCGATGGAGGCCAGGAGCTGTTCATCCAACGCGACCGGTACCATGCCCAGTTCGCTGGCGACCTGCCCGGCTGGCAGGCGATGCTGATGGCCTCGGCCCAACGCCCTGTGACCTTGGCCGCCCTGTCGGAGCCGTCTGGTGCCCCTGCCTGGAGAACGATCCGCGCCTACATGATTCATGGCTCGGAGGACCGCAACATCCCAGCCGCGGCGATGAGCTTCATGGCCGAACGGGCGGGCGCTTCTCTGATCGAGGTCGGTGGCGCTTCTCACGCCCTCATGATCTCGCATCCCGACAGGGTGGTCGCAATCATCGAAAGGGCGGCAATGGCGGAATAGTCCAGCCTCTGCATTCGTCACCCAGCATGCCGCCGGGACCCGCACAAGTCTGGAGCAAGAACTATGTCCCATGAGTCATTACCAGTGAGCCACCAGGCTCTATTCGATCCAGGCGAAAGCGGCAGCTCTGGAGCGCACCAGAGCGGCGGCATGAAGTCCGGCGGCCGCGCTGCGAAACGGGCGGCCTCCTCATTTGCACTGCTCAAGCAGATCGAAGCCGGCGTCCTGAGCATTGGCTTCGCTGAGGCGGGATCCGCACACGATCCCGTTGCTATCCTTCTGCACGGGTGGCCCTACGACATCCATAGCTTTGTCGAGGTCGCACCGCTGCTGGTGTCGTCCGGGTACCGGGTGATTGTCCCCTATCTTCGCGGCTTCGGAACGACCCGCTTCCTGTCCAGTGAAACTCCTCGCAATGGCCAGCAATCAGCGATCGCGGCCGACATCGTCGCCCTGATGGATGCACTGAGAATCGAGAGAGCTGTGCTGGCCGGTTGCGATTGGGGCGCACGAACAGCCGACATCATCGCGGCGCTATGGCCCGAGCGGTGCCAGGGTCTCGTCTCCGTGAGCGGATATCTGATAGGCAGCCAGGAAGCCAACAGAAGGCCGCTGCCGCCGAGGACGGAGCTCCAATGGTGGTACCAGTTCTATTTCGCCACCGAGCGCGGCCGCGCGGGCTACGAAAAGTATCGCCGCGAGTTCGCCAGGCTGATTTGGCGCACGGCGTCACCGAAATGGGATTTTGACGACAGCACGTTCGATCGCAGTGCTGTCGCGTTTGACAATCCGGACCATATTGCGATCGTCATCGACAACTATCGCTGGCGTATCGGCCTGGCCAAAGGCGAGGCGAGATACGACGATCTCGAGAGGCGTCTTGCGGGGGCTCCGATCATTGCTGTGCCAACAATTACCCTCGAAGGCGACGCGAACGGATCTCCTCACCCGGAGCCCAACGCCTATTCAGAAAAGTTCTCAGGCAAGTACGAACACCGGACCATTTCCGGTGGCATCGGACATAACTTGCCTCAAGAGGCTCCGAGAGCTTTCGCCAAGGCCGTCATCGACGTGTGCCGGCTCGGTGCGGTCAGCGCGAGCAGCGAGTAAGGCAGCCTCCGCTCGGATCCACTGGGCTGCTTGGCGAGAACCAGCATCTGGTACGAGCTGCCATGGGAGCGCCATGCAGGTGGCACTTGATCAGGCGGGTGTGAGAGGTCGGCTTCCTTAGCTGCGAGGTCGTCGAGGCGACTATAAAGCCATTCGAGCCCCAGCGAAGGGCATGGGCCAGCGCTGCCTTCGGCACCCCTCCATCTCAGGAGGCCCGACATGCCCAACTGGCGCTCGCAGGCGTAGGATGTAATTCATGGGCCTCGTGACCAAAGCCAGACTTGAGAGGCTGTGCCCAACAGCCAAACAGGGCCTCCTCGAGGCCGTATCGGAGAATTGGCGCTACGCCGAGGATCGAGGCATCAACACACCTCTTCGCGTGCAGATGTTCATCGGGATAGTTGCCGTTGAGACAGGCGGCCTCCGTTCGATCGACGAGAACCTGAACTACACTACCGCGAAGCGGCTCATGGAGGTGTGGCCGACCCGGTTCACCTCAACGCAGGCGGCCCAGCCCTACCTCCGCAACCCCGAAGCTCTTGCTGAGAAGGTGTACGGCGACCGGCTCGGAAACAAGCATCCCGGTGACGGCTACCGCTATCGCGGGGGCGGCTTTATCCAGGTGACCGGGAGAGAGAACTATCGCACTGTTGGCCATGAGTACGACCCCGAGACGTTGCAGGATCCGACGATTGGATTCAAGGCAGCAGTCGACTACTGGCAGTTGACCGGCTGCAACGACGTCGCCGACATGAATGACCCCGAAGCGATGCGTCGGAAGGTCAACGGCGGCACTAACGGGATGAAGCAGTTCGAGGCGTACCTGACGAAGGCGCGGAAGATCTTCGTCGCTGTCCCGGTCCAACCGAGCCTGGCTCGTCGGCCTGAGCCCGACGAGCCGAACGTAGAACGCTCGATCAACAAGAGGCACGTCGGCCTGTTACGGATGTTCGGCCCGAACAAGTGGTAAGCCGCCGGAAGGCGTCCACCACTCGCCGCCGTATGTGCTGGCAGGAGTCCCGGCGGTGAGGAAACCCACGGCTTGGCGAGGGTTCTGGTTCGGGCCCGGAGCCGGCCAGCGTCGGGTTCTACCTCCCGCTGAGGGAGGCCGGCGTCGAGACAATGCCCAATTGCTGGCCAGATTTCCGTGGTTGCCGGCCCGTGACGTGTTTGCGGTCGGGTCGAAACGTTCCAGCCCGACACGCGGCAACGCCCCGTCAGTCTCGACATCAGGAGCGCTGGAGTGAATCCCATCGCGGGGTGGGCCAGACGTCGAGCCAAGTCGGGCTGCATTCAGCGCCGGTACCTGACGGAGCCGAGCTGGGGGAGCAATCCCTCGTAGCGCGGCGAGAGCAGGCCCTCGCGTCTGTGGTCGCCTCGCCGCTGCTGAAATAGTCTAGCCGCTTCGGACCGGTCCGGTTGGAGAGATTGGCGATGGCTCGGGTTTTCACGCGCGAGGAGTTCTACGAACTCGTCTGGTCCAAGCCGATAACGCAGCTCGCAAAGGAGTTCGACATCTCCGACGTTGGCCTGCACAAAATCTGCAGGAAGAACGATGTCCCGACGCCTCCGCTCGGCTGGTGGGCGAAGAAGGCTGCTGGCAAGGAGGTGAAGCGGACTCCGTTGCCGAAGGCGCGCCCGGGTGCATCCGACGCGATCAGGATCGCCGATGCGGACCGAAGGCGCGAATCTCCCGCTCTCAGCGCCGCCAGGGAGCAGGCGCGAATTCTCATCTCTGAGACCAGAGCGACGGAGGAGGCGTGAGCACACCCAATCGTCAGCGCCACCTTGGCGAAGTTGAGAAAGGCGAAGCCGTCTGAGATAGGCGTGGTCACCGTTGACGGAGGCGGCATCATCAAGTGCACGGTGACCCCTTCATCGGTCGATCGTCTTGAAGCCATTCTGCCCCCAATCATTCAGGCAGCATCGTTGCAGGGTTTCGAGCTGGTCGCGGGTGAGGGGCCAGCCCAATTCAAGTCAGCCAAGGAAGTGGTTGGCTTCTCCATCTCGGAGACGGCCAAACGAGAGAGCCACGTTGTGACCGATGCCGAGCGCGCCAAAGAGGAAGAGTGGCAGCGGAAGCGGGACCGCGCCGCGCGACGCAATTCCTGGGACAGCATATTCTTTGACCGGCCGCGTTTTCCAGAGTGGGACTATCACCCGACTGGCCACCTCTCGTTCGAGCTTGAACACGTTTACCTTTGGCAAGGAGGCTCGCCGCGACGCAGCTTTCGCGATGCAAAGACTCAACGGCTGGAGAAGATGGCCGGCGAGATCGCCGTTGGGCTTGCCGTTCTCGCAGCGGCGAAGACAGAACAGAGACTCGAGCAAGAGGCCTGGCATCAGGCATATGAGGAGGAGAAACGGCGACGTGAGCTGGCGGACCGCATCAAGCACATCGAGGAGCGTCTAGTAGCCGGTCTCCGGGCCATCTTGAACGAACTGGACGAACTCGACCGGCTACGCCCGCCTCATTGGTATTCTGTCAGCGCAAGCCTCTGCCGAACCCCGGACGCGACTCGCGGCCTTCTTGGCCTGGGCAAGTGAGTATTTGGTACAGCGCGAAGCGCGGATTTCGGGACCCGCCCTCGAGGAGCGCTTCGCCGCCGACCGACTAT
>JADYYB010000011.1 GCA_020853895.1 Bauldia sp. | reverse complement strand
GGGCTGAAGCGCGCCTGCGCGATCCAGTGCTTGCGGAAGAGCCCGGCCCGGAGCCGCGCCTGCCGGAGCTTCTTCCGCGGCGTGACGCCCGGCACGCCGACCCCCTCGCCCACCCGCCCGTAGACCGGCTTCACCACCTTCTCCGGCGAGCGGAGCGCGGCCAGCGAGATCGCCTCGACCGGCGGCAGATATTTCGCCCAGGCCGGCGCCTCGATGCCGAGCGAGCGCAGCAGGAGCCCGAAGGCCTTGTTCTGGCTCAGCAGGCTGATCACCGGGTTGAGGACCGGCGTGGACGCGTCCCGGAACCAGGCCTTGGCGAAATGGGTGTGCAGCAGCCAGTCGCCGGGGAAGAAGCGCACGATCGCCGCCAAAGGCTCGCCGCGCGTGGAGGCGAACCCGTCGCGCCAGTCGATCCGGTCGGGCGCGAGCGGCACCGGCTCGAGCCCGCGCGTCTCGATCCGGTCGGCGAGATACTTCAACAGCTGCCAGTCGTCGCTGAACGCGGTCGCGTGGACGAGGGCGACCGCGCCGGACCTGGCGGTGACGACGATCCCGTCGACATAGCGCTCCGCCGGCTCGCCGGGCGAGAGCATGCCGGCGGTCGGCCCCGGCCAGATCCTCGGCAGCTGCTCGGCCTCGTTGATCCCGCCCGGCACGTCGCAATTGGCCTCGCTGATCATCCAGCGATGGTTGTCGCAAAGATGGAAGTCGAAGCGGATGAGCCGCTGCGCCTCGTAGCGCTCGTCGCGCCCGAGCCGCGCAAGCCGCTTCCGCGCCGTCCGGTCGATGCCGGTGAGCCGCCCGTCAAGGAGCGCGTCCTGCAGCTGCCGCTCGGCGTCGAGGAGCTCGCGCGCGAGATTGCCCGCCGCCTCCGCGATGAGGCGCCACTCGCTCTCCGCCAGGAGCAGCGCGCGCCGGCTGAGGGCCGAGTGGTCGTAGATCTGGGCGTCCCACTTGTTGGCCTCGAAGATCGCGCGCTGGCGATACTCGCGGAACGCCGCCGGCGACAGCGCCTCGCTCAGCCCGATCGCCTCGGCCGCCGCTACCATCGGCCGAGATTGGCGACATAGATCGTCGCCGCGCCCACCTGGACTGCGAAGATCGCGAGGCTCCGAAGGATACCGGCCGAGAGATAGGCCGGCGGCATGATCCGCTCGACGGTCACCGCCACCATGCCGATCAGCACGACCGGCCAGCCGAAGCGGATGAAATCGGCGACCGTCGCCCCGACCGAGACCCAGTCGCCGGCGACCGCGCGGCCGGCGACGAGACCGGTCGCGATCATCGCCCCGCCCAGCCGGATGGCCGCGCCGAGATCGTGGTCGATGGTGATCCGTTCCTCGCTCTCGGTCGCCGTCGCGACGGCGAAGCCGACCGAATAGACGGCGGCCGTCGAGAGGAGCGCGCTGAACACCACCACGTACCGGCCCGGCCCGTTCCCGATATTCCCGCCCGAATAGGCGAGCGTGGTCGCGGTGGTGAGGCAGGCGATCAGCGTGGCGGCGGCGAAATTGTTGTGCGCGCGGACGTCCTGGTTGAGGCGGATGTCGGTGAACGCGCCGAGCCACGACACCGTGCCGAATACCCAGACGATGCCGAGCGCCGCGTAGCCGGTGATGTAGTAGGGGTCGCGGATAACGTCGAAGGAGGCCCAAGTGGTCAGCACGTAGAGGAGGATGGCGACGCTGACGAGGAGCGCGGCGAAGAGGAGGAGCCGCCAGTCGCGCGCCCGGACGAGCTCGTTGCCGGGCCGGAAGCAGACCACCAGCCACCAGACGATGATGACGGCGGCCCCGACGATGAAGAAGACGTGGAAGAATTCCAGATCCAAGCCGGCGCCCCCTCGACTTGCTTGGGCCGTTCTCGCCCACGCGGAGTCTCGCCCGCCCCGCTCACGATGGCAAGGACGCCCGGCAGGATTTCCCTGCCAGGTGCACGGCCACGCTCCACCCTTGCCCATTCGCCGCCTTAACCCTCCCCTTGCGGGAAGGTCGAAGCGCCCCTTCGGCGCTTCGGGGCGGAGTTGCGGCGCCGCCGCATTCGCGGGCTTCCGCGACCTTACCTCCTCCCGAAACCGCCTGAAGCGGCGGTTTCGACCTCCCCGCAAGGGGGGAGGTTAAGGAGGGAGAAGAGCCTCAGCGCCCGATGAGCTCGGGCCGCCTGCAATGAGTATTTTTCGCCGTGTGTCGGCTCGCGCGGCCGCTACGCGCTGAGCTTGAGGCCGGCGATACCCGCCACGACCAGCGCCAGGCTGCCGAGGCGGAGGGGACTCGCGGCGTCGCCGTAGAGCCACATCCCGGCCAGCGCGGCGCCGACCGCGCCGATGCCGGTCCAGACCGCATACGCCGTGCCGACGGGGAGCGACCGGAGCGCCATCCCGAGGAGGGCGAGGCTGGCGACGAGCGCGAGGATGGTGAGGACGGAAGGAACGAGGCGGGTGAAGCCGGCGCTCTCCTTGAGGCCGAGCACCCAGCCGATCTCGAGGGCGCCGGCGAGGATGAGGACGAGCCAGTTCATGCTGAACTCCACGTTCAGCAGGGCCGTCCCTGCGCTGTTTGGGAATGCGGAGACGTCTCCGCCCGCCTGATATGGGACCGCCCCCCGCCGGAGGCAAGGCGACGTTCATGAGGACCCGGTGACGCTCCACCCTCCCCTCGAGGGGGAGGGTCGGCCGGCGGACCGGCACGGTCCGGCGGACGGGGTGGGGTGACACCTATCCGCCCCGCACGACGTGTGATGTGGGATTCCCAGGAGCCTCGCTTGCCGCTCGCCGCCACCCCACCCCGTCGCGCTTCGCGCGCCGACCCTCCCCCTCGAGGGGAGGGTGGAGGCGGTTGCACCCAACGGCGCGAGCGGCAGGACCGCTTCCCAGCAAACGGCTAAGGCGCGGGGATGCGTGCCCGGCTGATCACCGACATGTCGCGGGCGTCCAAGACCAGCAGCAGGAACTCCCCGCCCGCCTTGAAGGTCACGGCCAGCCGGTTGCCGTCGAGCGCGGTCGAGACCACCTCGGCGCCGGCCGGCAGCCCGAGCCCGTCGAGGTCGACCGCCACCGGCCCCGCCCCAACAGCAACCGCCGGCGGATTGTCCTCCAGCGTCACGATCCGGTAGACGATGGCGAGGAACACGGCGAGCAGCCCGAGGCCGAGCGTCAGCCCGGCGATCAGCATCATCACCCGAAGGCGCGACTGGACGCGCGCGACCGCCGGGTCGAGCGGCGGTTCCTCGGCATCAAGGGAGCGGGCGGCGGCCATGGCGGAGACGGATGATCCTGACGAGGACGGCGAGATCCGCGCCGTTGTGGTCGATCCTTCCGCCGCGGGCAAGCGGCTCGATGCCTTCCTCGCCTCGAGCTTCCCCGACATCAGCCGCAACCGGCTGAAGAACCTCATCCTCGCCGGCGCGGTCACCATCGACGGCGACCCGGCCGACGAGCCGAGACTCCCCGTTCCGGCCGGCGCCCGCATCCTCGTCGGCATCCCGCCCGCCGAGCCGGCCGAGCCCGAGCCGGAAAACATCCCGCTCGACATCGTCTTCGAGGACCGGGACATCATCGTCATCGACAAGCCGGCCGGCCTCGTCGTCCACCCGGCCGCCGGCCACGGCAGCGGCACGCTGGTCAACGCCCTCCTCGCCCACGCCGGCGACAGCCTCTCCGGCGTCGGCGGGGTCAAGCGCCCCGGCATCGTCCACCGCCTCGACAAGGATACGAGCGGCCTCCTCGTCATCGCCAAGAACGACCTCGCGCATCAGAGCCTCGCCGCCCAGTTCGCCGACCACGGCCGCACCGGCGCGCTCGAGCGCGGCTACAAGGCGCTGGTCTGGGGCGCCCCCTTCCCACCCACCGGCACGAGCGACGCCCCCCTCGCCCGCTCGACCCGCAACCGGCAGCTCATCGCGATCAGCAGGACCGGCGGCCGCGAGGCGATCACCCACTACCGCCTCGAGGCCGCCTACGGCGACCCGAACAAACCCATCGCCGCCAGGCTCGACCTCCGCCTCGAGACCGGCCGGACCCACCAGATCCGCGTCCACCTCACCTCGATCGGCCACCCGGTGATCGGCGACCCGGACTACGGGACGGGCTTCGCGACCAAGCTGGCAAAGCTCCCCGAGCCGGCCAAGTCCCTGGCAGCCCAGCTGAAACGGCAAGCCTTGCATGCATTTTTGCTGGTCATAGAACATCCGCGCACCGGCCGCGTTATAAGGTTCGAGCGGCCATTTCCGCCCGATTTGGCGGCCTTTGACGAAGCCTTGTCGAAAGTTTGAACGCGCGGGGTAAGACGCCTCGCCGCAAGGGTGATGTAATCGGCCACAATCGACCTATATGACGCGGAGGCCGCGGGCTCCGGACGCGGCCGCGGAATACTGGCGCCGGGGGGTTCGGCGTCAGATCAGAAAGGGTGCTTCTATGGCCCAGACCAGTCTTCCTGCCCTTGCAGCGGGCGAGGGCGGGCTTTCCAAATATCTCGACGAAATCCGGCGGTTTCCGATGCTGCAACCGCAGGAAGAGTACATGCTCGCCAAGCGTTACCGTGAGCATGGCGACCGGGATGCCGCGCACCGTTTGGTGACCAGCCACCTCCGCCTCGTCGCGAAGATCGCGATGGGCTATCGTGGCTATGGTCTGCCCATCGGCGAAGTAATTTCCGAAGGTAACGTCGGCCTGATGCAGGCCGTGAAGCGGTTCGAGCCCGAGAAGGGCTTCCGCCTCGCGACCTACGCCATGTGGTGGATCAAGGCCGCCATCCAGGAATACATCCTGCGCTCCTGGAGCCTCGTGAAGATGGGCACGACCGCCAATCAGAAGCGGCTGTTCTTCAATCTCCGCAAGGTCAAGGGACAGATCCAGGCCCTCGAGGAGGGCGATCTCCGTCCCGAGCAGGTCACGACCATCGCGACCCGCCTCGGCGTGACCGAGGAGGATGTCATCTCGATGAACCGCCGCCTCTCCGGCGACACCTCGCTGAACGCGCCGATCAAGGCCGACTCCGAATCCGGAGGGGAGTGGCAGGATTGGCTGGTCGACGAGAGCGAGAGCCAGGAGGCGCGGCTCGCCGAAAGCGAGGAGCTCGACAACCGTCGCCAGCTCCTCAAGGACGCCATGGAGGTCCTCAACGACCGCGAGCGCCGCATCTTCGAGGCGCGACGCCTCGCCGAGGACCCGATCACGCTCGAGGAGCTCTCGAGCGAGTTCGGCGTCAGCCGCGAGCGCGTGCGCCAGATCGAGGTGCGCGCCTTCGAGAAGGTCCAGAAGGCGGTGAAGAAGGGCGCCCGCGAGCTCGAGCGCCCCCGCCGCGAGATCGAGGCCCTCCCGGCCTCGTAATCTCCCCCGCCCGGCGGACGCCGGGCGAGCGCGATTTCCAGATGGCCGGGCCCAAAGCCCGGCCATTTTTTGTTTCTGAGCTAGATCATGAACCCATAACGAGTGGCCGGTGAAGGTGGAAAGCGCCTGGTCCGCTTGGACGGTGACGAACGGAAGTCGACCTTGGCACTTCGTCAGGAGCGGCATACACCTTGAGCATGGCCAAGGTTCAGCAGACCTTTTCGAACGGGAAAGACAGCCCGATCTACGTATCAGTGGAGCCTTGGCCCGAGTGCTTCGAGTTGGAACCCGGCGAAAAGCTGACCCTCATCTGGGATGCCCCAGAGAGTGGGGATGCAGCGCAGATCGATCTCATCAACGAGGCCGAGCTTGTCGTCTGGCCGAACGGTGAGACGCACGAGATGCAGTATCTGATTAACGGCGAGGAAGCCGAGGCTCGAAGTTGGGTGTTCAAGCATAAGTGACATGCCGGTGGGAGCGTGCAAATCGGGCGGAGGCAAAGCACTTTCGCCGCGTCGCCACCCGCTACGACAAGCTCGCCGCCAACTTCCTCGCTATGGTCCAACCCGCCTCAATGCGGCTGTGGCTGCGGGCTTATGAGTCTACGGCCTCGTATAGAAGCGGTGTGATCGACTAGGTGGGCAAATGGAGAAAGCTTGATCGAAGTGCGCCGCTTCCCGACGAGATGCAGGGTCGCTGGAGAAGCGCTGAAGAACCTTCGAACGAGTTGATCGTCGAGGGTGGCTAAATCACCTGCTACTGCGGGAAAGTCTAATACGACTACAAGATCGTTCGCCGCATCGATGGTGCCCTGACCGTCAGTCTTTACGTCGAAGACGAGAGCCAGGCGGATGATTTCAGCAAGCGAAACATCACCGGCTTGGCCATCTCGCCCGAAGGCGACTTTCTCGTCTGGAATGTGAGGTTCGGCGGTCAATTTGTCCGCGCGACCGACGATTGAGTGCGTGACCTGTCTCGACGGAAACAGGGACGAGCAATGGCATTACCGCCAGAACACATCGTCCTGAGCCAGGGAGTAATCCTTTCGCTTCACCGGGCACTGAGCGGAGAGGTCACACCCAAACCTGCGAGGAGTAAGCATCAGTTGGGACAACTGCCGGATTGATGCAGTCTTCGTATTCGACGGTGAGCCGACCGAACTCGAAAAGAGTCTGTGGCGGGCATCGAAACGGTGGTGATCGCGAGCTTCTCACCGGAGATTGCGGTCAAGTTCGTAGCTGTCGGAAAGCCCCTCCCCCTCTGACCTGAGCCAATTCTCTCGCCAGTACTGGGTCTATCGGCGGACCGAGCAGGAACGGCTGCTTGGAGAGGGGCTGAGCGAACGCCCAAGCTAGGGCGCGTGTGGCTCCTCAGGTTGGGCCGGAGGCACCTCCCGACAAAACTGCGCCCTTCCTACCGGGCCCTGCAGGCATTCTCGATCTGGTGCCAGGCCCAGACCGGGCGCTGTTCGCCAGCCGGTCGTTCCAAGCAATCCCAGAAAGAGCAAGCCCGCGAACGCCAGTACCAACGCGAGTATGCCGATGTCTTTTCGGTGGACCAGCCAGCTCCCTCGAAGCACTGCCTTCAGCTCCTTGAGGGCTCTCCGCCCCATCATTGCTGCTCATCTGCATAAAATAGCACGCGCCGGTCGCTGCACATCCCACGACCGGACGAAAATGGCCGGGCTCAAAGGCCCGGCC
>JADYYB010000010.1 GCA_020853895.1 Bauldia sp. | reverse complement strand
CGCTGCAGTTCACCGGGCTCAACGCCCTCTCCTTCGCCGACGTGCCCTCGGGCAAGCTCTCCGACGCCTCGACCTTCAACAGCGTGGCGCAGCAGGTCTCGCTCGCCATCGGCATCAGCGTGGGCGCCATCGCGCTCGAGCTGAGCAGCCAGGGCGGCACGATCACGGCGGGCGATTTCGTGATCCCGTTCCTGCTCGTGGGGCTGATCAGCGCCTCCAGCATCTTCCCGTTCCTGCGCCTCCCGCGCGACGCCGGCCACGAGGTCTCCGGCCATCGCCAGGTGACCGTGGCCGAGGACGGGGAGCCGCTGCCGGATCCGGTGAGCGCGGCGCGGGAGCGGGGATAAGGGGCATCCGGCATCAGGCGATCGGCATCCGGATGCCTGGTGCCGGATGCCCGCTGCCCTATTGCCGGCCCTTGAACCCCTTGGCCAGCAGGTAGAGCTCCGCCGACTGCGAGCGGCTGGCGGGCGGCTTGACGTGGATGACCTTGTCGAAATGCCGCTTGAGGAGGGCGAGGAGCTCGTTCTCGGCGCCGCCCTGGAAGACCTTGGCGAGGAAATGGCCGCCGGGCTCGAGCACCTCGATCGCGAAGGCGGCCGCCGCCTCGAAGAGGTTGACGATGCGGAGATGGTCGGTCTGGCGGTGGCCGACGGTCGGCGCGGCCATGTCGGAGAGGACGAGATCGACGCCGTGGCCGCGGAGCGCCTCGCGGATCGCGTCGGGCGCGTCCTCGGCGAGCATGTCCTTCTGGATGACGATGGCGCCCGGCATCCGCTCCATCGGCAGGATGTCGAGCGCGACGACGAACGGGTCGGCGTCGGTCGAGCCGGTGCGCGCGACGGCCACCTGGGTCCAGCCGCCCGGCGCGGCGCCGAGGTCGACGACGCGCTTCCCCGGGCCGAGCAGGCGATGCTTGTCGTCGATCTCGATCAGCTTGTAGGCGGCGCGCGAGCGATAGCCCTCGCGCTTGGAGCGGGCGACGTAAGGGTCGTTGAGCTGGCGCTCGAGCCATTGCGCCGAGGACACCGAGCGCTTCCTGGCCGTCCTGACGCGCACATGCAGCGCGCGGCCGGCGCCCCGGCCCTCCCCCTTCCCGCCCCCCATCTAGCTGGCCTTGCCGTTGCCGTCGGTGGCGCGCGCGCGGTGCCATACGCGGTCGCGGGCCATGAGGTCGACCAGCATGCCCTCACGGAGGCCACGGTCGGCGACGCGCAGGCGCTCGACCGGCCAGCGGCGGCGGAAGGCCTCGAGGATCGCGCAGCCGGCGATGACGAGGTCGGCGCGCTCGCGCCCGATGCAGGGATTGGCCACGCGGCCCTCATAGTCTGTCTCGACCAGCTGGTCGATGACGCCGGAGACCTGCGCCCCGCTCAGCCACACGCCGTCGACCATGCGCCGGTCGTAGCGCTTGAGGCCGAGATGGATGCCGGCGAGCGTGGTCACCGTGCCCGACGTGCCGAGCATATGCATCCCGCCCGCGGCGACCGCCTCATCGAGCGCGCCGACCTCGGGCAGGAGCTCGAGGAGATCCGCGACCTCGGCGACCATGGTCTCGAACACGCCGCGCGGCACCAGCTCGCCGCCGTAGCGCTCCGAGAGGCTGACGACGCCGAGCGGGAGCGAGACCCAGCTGCGGATCCGGTCGGCGATGCGGCGGCGGCCCTCTATCGGATGGCGGAGGTCGATCCAGACGAGCTCGCTCGACCCGCCGCCGATGTCGAAGAGGAGCGCGCCCGAGGCTTTCGGATCGACCAGCGACCCGCAGCCGGCGACGGCGAGGCGCGCCTCGGTCTCCTGCGAGACGACCTCGAGCTCGAGCCCGGTCTCGGCGCGCACGCGCTCGAGGAAGGCGGCGCCGTTCCGCGCCATGCGGCAGGCTTCGGTGGCGATGAGGCGCGTGCGCACGACCTCGCGGCTGGCGAGCTTGGCGCCGCACACCTTGAGGGCCTCGATCGCCCGCTCCATCGCCGCGTCGCTGAGATTGCCGGTCTGGCCGAGCCCCTCGCCGAGGCGGACGATGCGCGAGAAGGCGTCGACCACGCGGAAGCCGCGCTCGCGCGGGGTGGCGATGAGGAGGCGGCAATTGTTGGTGCCGAGGTCGAGCGCGCCGTAGAACGGGCCCTCGCGGCGCGGCGCGTTCTTCGGCGCGGCGACGGGCGGCTCGGGAAGCGCAATGGCCGGCGATCCGGCAAGGCCGGGAATGTCGATGGCGAGCGCGGCCAAGGCAACGGGCGCCGCGGCGGCCGGGCCGTCCGCAGCGTGCTCGCGAAGAAATACCGAGCGGCGTTTCCGCCGTCTCTTGCGCCCGTTCCGCCGTCCTGGACGACGCTCCGGATCGCTAAAGACCTCTCCGCTCCTCTCGGCTCTCTCCCGCTGCTTGGCGCTCGCCCCCACCTCCGCCAAGGTGGGGCCGTCGTCGGTCTCCAAGTCTCAAATCCTTCCGATGGGCGCCCTGCTTCGGCGAGGCGCTCACCCCTCGGTTTGGTTTCCCGTCTTTTCTATCAGGCCAACCGGGTCAGGCAAAACAAAGGCGGGCGCGAAGAGGCCCGCGCGGCCCGATCCCTGCCGCCAGATTCCTGGTGTAAGCGATTGATAGGAAAAGGGATTATTCTAGCTGCTCAGCTCGCTGCCCAGCCCAAGGCCCAAAGAGCGAGGCCGGCCAGGGCAGCTCCCAGGAGCAGCCGGGCCATCCCTACTCTGAGTCGCAGGAGCGCGAAGATCGCGACTGCCGATAGAAGGACGAGCGGCCAGCGGATGCTCGCGAAAGTCGGGAGGTCGAGGGCGAAAGGCCCCCAGGCGACGGCGCGGACCTCGGCGAAGAGGGTGTGGAGGGCGAACCAGACCGCAAGGTTCAGGATCACCCCGACGATGGCCGCGGAGACGGCCGACAGGGCGCCGGCGAGCGGGCGGCTGCCGCGGAGGCGTTCCATGAACGGAGCGCCGAGGAAGACGGCGAGGAAGGAGGGGACGAAGGTCACCCAGGTGGCGAGAAGACCGCCGAGCGTGCCGGCGAGAAGCGGCGGCAGGCCGCCGGCCTCGCGGAAGGCGGCGAGGAAGCCGACGAACTGCAGGACCATGATCAGCGGCCCCGGGGTGGTCTCGGCCAGCGCGAGGCCGTCGACCATCTCGGCCGGGGTGAGCCAGCCATAGGTCGTGACGCCCTCGTCGGCGACATAGGTGAGCACCGCGTAGGCGCCGCCGAAACTGACCACCGCGAGCTTGGAGAAGAAAGTGGCGATCTCGGCGAAGACGTTCCCAGGCCCGAGGAGGACGAGGATGGCGAGGGTCGGGACGAGCCAGAGGGCGAGGAGGAGTGCGGCGCGCGGGAAGTAGCTGCGTTCGAGGCGCGGGGTGGCCGCGGAATCGGCAGGGTCGGCATCGCCAGCGCGAACCGCGAGCCCGCCCACACCGGCGAGCGAGAGGGCGAGGCCGAAGGCGGCGGCGAGCGCGACGATGAGCGGGAACGGCAGGCCGAGAAGCGCGATGGCGACGAAGGACGACGCCGCGACGGCGAGCTTGAGCGGGGTCTCCAGCGTCCGCCGTCCAATGCGGAAGAGCGCCTCGACGACGATGGCGAGAACGGCGGCGCGGAGGCCGTAGAAGATCGCCGGCACGATGCCGGAATCGCCGCCCAGCACGTAGAGCCAGCTGAGCGCCATGATGGCGAGAAGCCCCGGCAGGACGAAGAGCCCGCCGGCCAGCACGCCGCCCCAGGTGCCGCGCATCAGCCAGCCGCTATAGGTGGCGAGCTGCTGGGCCTCCGGGCCGGGCAGGAGCATGCAGAAATTGAGCGCGTGGATGAAGCGCGGCTCGGACAGCCAGCGCTTTTCCTCGACCAGCACGCGGTGCATGGTGGCGATCTGGCCGGCCGGCCCGCCGAAGCTCAGCAGCGCGACACGGCCGAAGACGCGGAAGAGCTCTCCGTAGGAGAGCCGGACGGGCGGCGTGGCCGTTGCGGTGTTCAATCGAGTTTCCTGCCCCACGCGAAGCGCCTGCCACGCCGCCCTCGGTCAAGGCTCGAACGTTGCCCGGATTCCGTGCGGATAAGAATAGGTCTCAAGAGACAGGTTCATGACAGAATCACGACTTGCGCGCGGGGGCGGCGCAAGCCGGAGGGCCTCGCCTTCCTCGGCGACGGACGAGCCCTATTGCGGGCGGCTGAAGCCGCCGGGCAGCTGGGCATCCTCGAACACGGCGCCGGTCAGCGTGGTGTCGGCGAGGTTGGCGAAGGTGAGGCGCGCCTCGGTGAGATCGGCGCCGGAGAGGTCCGCGCCGCGGAGATTGGCGCGGATGAGGTCACTCGCCCGCATGTCGGCGCCGGCCAGCTTCGCCCCGGTGAGGTTGACGCCCCACATGATCGTCTGCGCCAGACGCGCCTCGGAGAAATCCGCGCGCATCATCTGCGCGTCGTCGAACCAGGTGCCGCGGAGATCGGCGCGCGAGAGGTTGGCGTCGTTGATGCGCGCGGCACGGAGGTCGCCGTCGATCATCACCACATCGACCAGCTGGGCGCCGGGGAAATGCGCCATGCCGGCGAGCGCCCCGTTCATCGCGGCGCCCGTGAGGTTGGCCCCGTCGAGGCGGGTCTCGTAGAGCATCACGTTCTTGAGGCTGGCGCCTTCGAGGTTCGCGCGGCGGAGGATCGCGTGGTTGATGTTGGCGCCGTCGAGGATCGCGCCGGTGAGGTCGGCGTTGCTGAGATCGGCCTCATGCAGATTGGCGCCGGTCAGATTCGCGCCGGCGAGCTGGGCGCCCGAGAGGTTGGCGCGCTTGAGGTCGGCGTCCTGCAGGTCGCAGCCCGGGCAATTCAGCGCGCGGGCGGCGAGAAGCTCGCGCTCGCTCGGGCCGGCAGGAGGGCGGGCGGCGATCTCGGCGGCGCGCGCGGCGCCGTTCTCGACGGGGCCGTCGAGCATCATCTCGAACCGGGTCGAGCTCTCGAACTGGCCCTCGGTCGGGAGGTTGTTGCCGAGATCGATGGCGCCCTGCCCGGCCTTCCGGAACTGGTGGATCTCGAGGCTGAGGACGGCATTCTCGTTGGGCGCGGAGAGCATGCAGGCGCGCTTGATCAGCGAGCCGAGATAAGGCTGCTCGCCGGGGAGACGCGGCAGCTCCTCGCAGGCCCAGCCCTCGCCGTAGCGGGCGATCAGGAAATTGCCGAGCGCGCTGCCCTTCTCGCGAAGGGCCACCGGCACGCGCGGATCGGTGATCAGGCGAAGGCCGACATAGAAGCCGTCGTCGTCGAAGAGGGCGGAGGCGACGACCGGGATCTCGTAGGCCGAGGTGTACTGGTAGAGCGCGGCCTGGGTGACGAGGCCGCGCGCCTTGGAGACGTATTCGAGCTCATTGTCGTAGAGGAAATAGACCTCGTGGAAGCCCGTCGAGGGGTCGGGCCGGCACTCGGCGAAGCCGGTCCAGCCGGCGAGCGGGCGGCTCGGCGGCCCGCCATTGGTGCCGCACGCGTAGCGGATGAACTGATCGGTCGGGAGCTCGCTCGCATGGGCGCCGAGCGCGAGGTCGAAGGCCGAGGGCGCATAGAGCCCGGCCGCCTCGAGCGCGGGCGCCTGGGCGGCGGCCGGACCAGCGATCAGGACAGCGCCGAGGGCGCACACCGATAGCGTGATTTTGAGCATGGCGCCGCCTCCCAACAGCAAGGCCGCATCATAGTGGATCGATAGATTCTCGCCATCTCAAATGTGGGTTGCAGAGTCGCTCCGCCGAGGCTATGGCGGCCCGCGCGACAAAGGGTGGAGACACAGGCGCCGGCCGGGCAAAAACCCAACGCCTGCCTGTGTTAAGCCCCTATTCATATGCTAAGAACGAGGCCCGGTGAGGGTTGCAACCAGCGAGGTTGATGGCCTCAAGCCTGCGGCTCAGGGAGGATATTGCCGATGAAGAGATTTGCTACATCCGTTTCGTTCGCGCTCGTGCTCGGGCTTGCGACCGCCGCCGGCGCGGCGGGGATCGTGAGCGGCGCCGAAACCACGCCCGCTTCAGCCCCGCCGGTGCAGCTCGCGCAGCTGACCCCCGACGACCCGGCGGCGGTCGCGTCGGCGATCGAGCTGGCCACCCCGCTCTTCCGCCGCAACTGCTCCTCGTGCCACGGCAATGCGGGCGAAGGCGGGATCGGCCCGCGCCTCGCCGGCAGCACCAAGATGGAGTCGCAGACCCTTATCATCAATCAGGTGCTGTTCGGCTCGGAGTACATGCCGCCCTTCGCCGAGATGCTGAGCGACGAGGAGGTCGCGGCGATCGCCACCTTCGTACGCAATTCGTGGGGCAACGCCTACCCGCTGGTCACCGTCGAGGCGGTCGCCGAGCTGCGCGGCCCGGCGCGCTGAGGCCGCGCGCTCGACATCGGGCGTCAGCCGAGAACGACAAGGGGGCGGGCCATCGGCCCGCCCCTTCCCGTTTTGGCGTCGGGCGTTCGGCCTAGTCGCCGAGCGCGAAGACGTAGAGCATGGCACCCCAGCCGCGGTCGCCGAGCTCGGGCGCGTTGAAGAGCTGAGCGCCGGCGTTGATGGCGATGTACTGCTTGCCACCCGCGCGGTAGGTGATCGGCGGCGCCTTGAAGGCGATGCCGGTGTTGAAGCTCCACAGCTCCTCGAGCGTGTCGGAGTTGTAGGCCGCGACGGTGCCGTCCTGGTTGCCCGTGAAGAGCAGACCGCCCGCGGTGGCGATGCCGCCCGCGCGGTTCGGATAGGGCAGCGAGATCTGCTGGACCATGTCGCCGGTGGTGGCGTCCATCGCCGTGATCTGGCCACGGACGAAGGAGTCGAAGGCACCCGGGCGGGCACGGCCCGCGTCCGGACCGCCTTCGTCGATGCCGCCGTCGGGCAGCGTGATGGAGACGGTGATCGCGCGGGTGGCGCAACCGTCCTCACCGAAGACGTAGGCGAGCTGCTTCTCGGGGTCGTAGGCCGGCGGCTGCCAGCGCACGCCACCCGGGAGGGCCGGGCAAGCCTGCTTCATGTCCACGTCGGCGCGCGCCCAGCGGGTCTCCGGGACGTAGGTCTGGAGAGCGAGGTTGGGATCGTACTCGACCGGCAGGCCTGTCTTCGGATCGAGGCCGGCCGTCCAGGTGATCTGGTCGACATATTGCGTGGCGTCGATGAAGGTGCCGTTGGTGCGGTCGAGCGTGTAGTAGTAGCCGTTGCGCGCGAAGTGGGTGACCATCTGGCGCGGCTCGCCGTTGAACTCGGCGTCGATGAGCATGTGCACGCCCTGCTCGTCGTAGTCCCACGACTCGTTCGGAGTGTACTGGAAGTACCATTTCAGCGTGCCGTCATCGACGTTGAGGGCGAGGGCGGAGTTGCTGAAGAGGTTGTCGCCGGGGCGGAACTCGGGGTCGAACATCGGGACCGGCTGGGCGGTGCCCTGGATGTAGAGCTTCTGCTCGACGTCGTAGGAGCCGATGGTCCAGATGGCGGCGCCGCCGGTCTTCCACGCGTCGTGGTCGTCTTCCCAGGTCTCATGGCCGGGCTCGCCCGGGCCGGGGACGGTGTAGAAGCGCCAGGTCTCGGTGCCGGTCTCGGCATCGACGCCGGCGATCCAGCCGCGCATGCCGCCGTCGCCGTTGCTGTTGCCGACGAGGACCACGCCGTTGGCGACGAGCGGGGTCGAGGTGAAGCGCTCATTGGCCTCGGCCTCGATGCCGGCCGCGCCCGGATGCGGAACGCGGGCGATCTGCTGATCCCAGACGATCTCGCCCGAATCCTTGTCGACCGCGACGACGCGGCCGTCGGTCAGGTTGCGGATGACGAGGTTGTCCCAGAAAGCGATGCCGCGGGTGCGGGCGCTCTCCTCGACGGCCAGCGTCAGGTCGGTCTTCCAGACCACGATACCGCGACGGCCGTCGCTGACGTCGATCTTGTAGACCATGCCGTTGGTGTCGGTGTAGAGGAACCCGTCATCGACCAGCGGCGAGTTCTCGAGGTCCGCAAGGTTGCGGCCGCGGAGCGCGTCGTTGAGCGGCACGGTGAAGACCGGACGCAGATCGGCGACGTTGTCACGGTTGATCTGGCTCAGCCGCGAGAAGCGATGCGAGCTGTAATTCTGCATCGGCAGAATCCAGTTCTGCGGCTCGGTATCGGCGTTCTCCAGACGGCTCTGGTTGACGTCCGCGGCGAACGTCGGGACGCCCATCGCAAGCGCCAGGGCGCTGCCGACCACACCGGTCAGGGCAATTCGCAATTTCCTCGTGTTGTCCATCGAACGGGGCCTCCCACCCCATTGTTGGCCCCTCGCCCCCTTCCGAGCGAGGGTGCAGGGAGCCCATGGCTTCACCAGAGGCTCGCCGTAGCGTGATTAGAGGATCGCCAAGGTACCAAGTCAAGGTTGAAAGGAGTGCGGCCCGCCTGCACTCAGGAGTGGAACATAGGCCGCGCCAGCCCATCGCCATCCGCCCCGCCGGTCTGCGCCCGCCTCCCCTCCTGCCCCGTCAAAATTCCGGCCAAGAAATCGCGCTTGGATTGAAGACCGGTGAGGACGAGCCAACCACGGACCGAGGCGCCCAAGCCCGGTCAGGAGGAGCGCCGTGCACGCACCCAGCCTTCTCTTCATCGGCATGTTCTCGTTCGTCCTCGGCGCGCCGGATGCCGGTGCCCAGCCCATGCCGCCGTCCGCCCCGGGCCCGGCGTTGACCGGCGCCCAGCCGCTCCCGCTCACTGGCGGGCGCCGGGCCGCGTTCGAGGCCTATGTCGCCGACGCGGTCGACCGCTTCGGGATCCCCGGAGCCGCCGTGGCGGTGGTCGAGAACGGCGAGGTCGTCTATCTCAACGGCTTCGGCGTGAGGGAGATGGGCAGCACGCGGCCGGTCACCCCCGACACGATGATGATGATCGGCTCGATCACCAAGTCGATGACCACCATGCTCGCCGCCTCGCTGATCGACGACGGCAAGCTCGGCTGGGACACGAGGCTGGTCGACCTCCTCCCCGATTTCTCGGTCGGGAACGAGGCGCTGACCGCGCGCCTGACGGTCCGCGACGCGTTCTGCAATTGCTCGGGCGTCCCCGGCCTCAACATGCAGTCCTCCTTCGAGAGCGGACGGATGACCCCCGAGACGGTGGTCGGGTCGCTGGCCGAGGTGGCGCCGGCGGCCGGGTATGGGGAGGCATTCATCTACAACAACCTCCTCATCGCGAGCGGCGGCTACGCACTCGGCGTGGCCAATGGCGGAGCCGCGGGCGATTTCGGCCTCGCCTACGACCTGGCGCTCCGCGAGCGGGTGCTCGGTCCGATCGGGATGACGCGTTCGACCTTCGATCCCGAGGCGGCGATCGCCGGCGGCGACTATGCGCTGCCGCACGCGGTCGACCTCTCGGGGAACCTCCACCCGCTCCCGCTGACCGCCGAGCGTGGCCTCCTGCCCTATCGTCCGGCCGGCGCGCTCTGGTCGAACGCGCGGGAGATGGCCCGCTATCTCCAGACCGAACTCGCCCGAGGCGTGGCGCCGGACGGCACGCGGGTGGTCTCGGCGGACAACCTCGAAGCGACCTGGGCGGCGGGCGTCCCGGTGCCGAACCTCTATGGCGGGCCGCCGGAGATGGCGGCGACCATGACGCATTACGGCCTCGGCTGGATGAGCGGGGCGTATCGTGGCCTCCGCGTGGTCAGCCATGCCGGCGGCAGCGGCGGGTTCACCGCCGAGATCGCGTTCATGCCCGAGGCCGGGGTCGGGCTGGTTATCCTCAGCAACTCGCTGGCGCTCCGGCCCGTCCCGCTCGGCTTCGAGTACGCGGTCGAGATGCGGCTCTTCGAGCTCCTGTTCGACCAGCCCGCCGAATTCGACGCGGATCTCGCCGCGGCGGGCGAGGCGCTCGCAGCGGCGCGGCCGGCGCCGTCCCTCGGCAAGGTCGAGCCCGACGCGGTCGCGCCCTATCTCGGGCGCTACGACAACGAGGCCCTGGGCGAGGTGTCCCTCACGCTGCGCGAGGACCGGCTCGTCCTCGACGCGGGCGAGCTCGGCTCCGAGCTGCGGCCGCGCACCGATGGGGGTGCGGAGAGGGTCTACCTCCTGCACGACCCGCCGCTGTCGCTCTTCTCGGAAGCCTACGAGGCGACGGTGACGTTCTCGGGCGAGGCCGGCGAGAGGCGGATGACCATCACCATTCCGGCGAGCGTCACCGGGCCGGAGGAGATCTTCGTCTTCACCCCCCGCCCACCAGGCGCGGGGTGAAGGGATCCGGGGCGCTCACCTAATCCGCGGCAGGGTCTCCCAGGTGTGGTAGGGCGGGGGCGAAGGGAGGTGCCATTCGAGGGTCGTGGCCCCCACGCCCCACGGATTGGCGGCGGCCGCCCGCTTCCTCGCGAAGGCCTCGTAGACCCCGTAGAAGAAGACGACCACCCCGGCGGTCGCGACGTAGGAGCCCATCGAGGAGACGAAGTTCCAGCCGGCGAAGGCGTCCGGATAGTCGACATAGCGGCGCGGCATGCCGGCGAGGCCGACGAAATGCTGCGGGAAGAAGACGAGGTTCACGCCGATGAAGCTCAGCCAGAAATGGAGCTTGCCGATCCGCTCGTTGACCATGTAGCCGGTCATCTTCGGGAACCAGTAGTACCAGGCGGCGAAGATGGCGAAGGTCGCGCCGAGCGACATCGTGTAGTGGAAATGCGCGACCACGTAGTAGGTGTCGTGCAGCACGCGATCGAGGCCCGCATTGGCGAGCTGGATGCCGGTCACCCCGCCGAGGGTGAAGAGGAAGATGAAGCCGACGGCCCACATCATCGGCGTCTTGAACTCGATCGAGCCGCCCCACATCGTGGCAATCCACGAGAAGATCTTGATGCCGGTCGGCACCGCGATGACCATGGTCGCGGCGAGGAAATAGGCCTGCGCGTCGACCCCGAGGCCGGCGGTGTACATGTGATGGGCCCAGACCAGGAAGCCGATCACCCCGATCCCGACCATCGCATAGACCATGCCCGTGTAGCCGAAGATCGGCTTCTTGGAGAAGGTCGAGACGATATGGCTGATCACGCCGAAGGCGGGCAGGATCAGGATATAGACCTCGGGATGGCCGAAGAACCAGAAGAGGTGCTGGAAGAGGAGCGGGTCCCCGCCCCCGGCCGGGTCGAAGAAGGTGGTGCCGAAATTCCGGTCGGTCAGGAGCATCGTGATGGCGCCGGCCAGCACCGGGATCGCCGCGATCAGCAGGAACGCCGTCACCAGGATCGACCAGGCGTAGAGCGGCATCCGGTGCATGGTCATGCCCGGCGCGCGCATGTTGAAGATGGTGGTGATGAAGTTGATCGCGCCCAGAATTGACGAGGCGCCGGCGAGGTGCAGGGCGAGGATCGCGAAGTCCGTCGCAAGGCCCGAGGCGGAGAGCGGGGGATAGACCGTCCAGCCGCCGCCGAAGCCGGTGCCGCCCGAGTCGCCCGGCACGAAGACCGAGGCGAGGAGCAGGATCAGCGAGGGCGGGAGCAGCCAGAAGGAGAGGTTGTTCATCCGCGGGAAGGCCATGTCCGGCGCGCCGATCATCAGGGGCACGAACCAGTTGCCGAACCCGCCGATCAGCGCCGGCATGACCATGAAGAACACCATGATCAGGCCATGGGCGGTGACGAACACGTTGAAGAGATGCGGGTCGCCGCCGAAGAACTGGAGCCCGGGCTGCTGCAGCTCGAGCCGCATGCCGACCGAGAGGAGCAGTCCCGCTACGCCGCTGACCAGCGCGAACACCAGATAGAGCGTGCCGATGTCCTTGTGGCTGGTGGACAGGAGCCAGCGGCGCAGCCCGCGCGGCGTGGCCTCGGCGTGGTGGTCGATCGCGACAGTCATGAATGCCCCTCCGGTTTCGGTGGGGGCATTCGGGTTCAGCGGCCATGGATGCGATTTGATCCAGGTCAAGGCGGACCGTGAAATCGACCTTGGCCGGGGCGGTATTGTTGTCGCACCCGGACGAACCGCACGCAGCGGGCGAGATGACACTCTACCTTGAAGGGTGTTGTCGGCGCTGAATGACGGGGTGGACCGCGACGGCAGGCCCGCCTATATAGGGCCCCGTCAGAGCGCCGGGGCGTTGAACCGGCGGGGCGCATCGCGAGACCGCCCGAAAATCACCCAGCCCGGTCAAGGGCCTCGGTGGGGGATAGTTTAACGGTAGAACTACGGACTCTGACTCCGTCAGTCTTGGTTCGAATCCAGGTCCCCCAGCCACTTCCCGCCGGACGTTGTCCCCGACTTCGACCTGCCGCTTCTAGCCGAACGCGCCGAAGAGGACGCCGGCGGCGGCGGTGACGGCCATGGCCAGCGCCCCCCAGAAGGTCACGCGCAGCGCGCCCTGGGCGAGGCTCGCGCCGCCGGTCCGGGCGCCGAGCGCGCCGAGGACGGCGAGAAAGACCAGCGTCGCGGCCGACACGACCGGCACCTCCAGCCCACCCGGCGCGACCATCGCGGCGATGAGCGGGGCGGCCGCGCCGGTGGCGAAGGTCACGGCCGAGGTGAGCGCGGCCTGCACCGGCTGGGCGGAGACGGTTTCCGAGATGCCGAGCTCGTCCCGCGCGTGGGCGCCGAGGGCGTCGTGCGCCATCAGCTGGTCGGCGGTGACGACCGCCGCCTCGGAGGTCAGGCCGCGGCCGGCATAGATGCCGGCAAGCTCGGCGCGCTCGGCGTCCCAGTCCTCGGCCAGCTCCTTCTTCTCGCGCTCGAGGTCGGCCCGCTCTGTGTCGGCTTGCGAGCTGACCGAGACATATTCGCCCGCCGCCATCGACATCGCGCCTGCGACGAGGCCGGCAACGCCGGCGAGGAGGATCTGCGACTTCGGCGCGGACGCCGCGGCCACGCCGACGATGAGGCTCGCGGTCGAGACGATCCCGTCATTGGCGCCCAGCACGGCGGCGCGCAGCCAGCCGATGCGGGCGATGAGATGGGCCTCGGGGTGACGGGAGAGCGGCGGGCGGGGCATGGGACCTCGTGTCGGTGAAGGAGTCCCCGGGCTGGTCGCGGCGACCGGCCGGAGCCCGGGAGGAAGCGTTGTGCAGATCGGCCGCCTCTTCCCTTTTGACGCCGATCAAACCGCCCCTCCCGGCCCTGGCGCAAGAAGAGCCTGCGAGGTTGCCCCGCCATCTTCGGCGTGGTGGGCACGATCGAGAGGTCCAGATGATCCAGCGCCGGTCCGTTCTAGCGTCGATGGCGGGGGCCGCGCTGGCCGCTGCCGCCACCCGTCGAGCGTGGAGCCAGCCCGCCCCCGGCACCGACGAGCCGGTGGTGCGAACGCGGCAAGGCGATCTCCGCGGCGCGACCGGCGACGGCGTGCACGTCTTCAAGGGCATCCCCTTCGCGGCGGCGCCGGTCGGGGCGAACCATCTGCGCCCGCCGCAACCGCCGGAGCCGTGGAGCGGCGTCCGCGAGGCGACCGCGTTCGGCCCCAAGCCGCCGCAGCAGGAGATGCCGCCGATGGTCTCCGAGATCCTGCCCGAGATCGCGGGCAGCGGCGAGAACTGCCTCACCCTCAACATCTGGTCGGGCGACCTCGCCGCGCGGCAACCGGTGATGGTGTGGATCTCGGGCGGGCTCTTCGAATATCACGGCACCGGCGCCTCGCCCTGGTACGACGGCAGCGCGTTCGCGCGCGACGGGGTGGTGTGCGTCACCATCAACTATCGCGTCGGGGCGGGCGGCTTCCTCCATCTCGGCGACGGCGTCGCCAATGTCGGGCTCCTCGACCAGATCGCGGCGCTCGAATGGGTGCGCGAGAATATCGCCGCGTTCGGCGGCGATCCCGACAGGGTCACGATCTTCGGCGAGTCGGCGGGCGCGCTCAGCGTCGGCACGCTCCTCGCGATGCCGCGGGCGCGCGGCCTCTTCCGCCGGGCGATCGTGGAGAGCGGCGGGGCGCATCATGTCAGCTCCGCCGAGACCGGGCTCCGGATCGGGCGGCGGCTCGCCGAGCTCCTCGGCGTTCCGCCGACGCGGGAGGCGATCGCCGCCGTGCCGGTCGACCGGCTGCTCGAGGCGCAGGGCGCGCTCCGCGCCGAGCTGATGGCGCGACCCGACCCGGCCTTCTGGGGCGAGGTCGCGCTCACCAATCTGCCGTGGCAGCCGGTGGTCGACGGCGACACGATCCCCGAGCGGCCGATCGACCTGATCCGCGCGGGCAAGGGCGCCGACGTCGACCTCATCGTCGGCTCGAACCGGGAGGAGTGGCGGCTCTTCATGGTCGCCGACGGGTCGATCTCGCAGATCCCGGCGGAGGCCCTCATGGGAACCATCGGCGCGTTCGGCCTGCCGGTCGAGCCGGCGCTCGCGGCCTATCGCCGGATGCATCCCGAGGCCGGGACCGGCGACCTCTTCGCCGCCGTGATGACCGACTGGTACTGGCGCATCCCGGCGCTCCGCCTGGCCGACGCCTATGCCGCGGCGCCGCGGAGCGGGGGCACGTTCATGTACGAGCTGGCCTGGCGCTCGCCGCGTTTCGGGGCAGCGCACTCGGTCGAGATCCCGTTCGTGTTCGACGTGCTCGGACCGAGCACCGCGCCGCTTCTCGGCGGAACGCCGCCGCACTCGCTGGCCGACGCCATGCACGGGGCATGGGTGTCGTTCGCCGCGACGGGCGATCCCGGCTGGCCACGATACGACCTTACGCGGCGCGCCACGATGCGCTTCGATCTCGCGCCGGAGGTCGTCGAGGATCCGCTCGCCGCTGAGCGCGCGCTCTGGGAAGGCGTGCGGTAGCCGGCTTCGGCTAGAGGGCGAAGGTGGCCGCCGCCGCGCCGAGCCCGGCGGCTGTGGCTACCGCGAACGGGAGGCCGATCTGGCGGCCGCCGATCCACCAGGCCGCCACGACCTTGAAGACCGAGTCGGTCGCCGCGGCGACCAGGATGGCGAGCGCGGCGACGGTGGCGGGGATGTCGGCCTCGAGGCGGAGCACGCTGATGGCGGCGGCGTCGACGTCGGCGAAGCCGGCGATCGCCGAGGAGACATAGAGGCCGCTCGAGCCGAGCGCCGCCTCGAGGCCGGCGGCGAGGACGGACGCCACCGCGAGCAGGCCGCCGAAGAGAAGGACCGTCCTCAGCTCGAAGGGCTTCTTGATCGGCACCTCGGCCGGCATCTCGGCGCGGAGATGACCGCGGAGGATGACCGCCGCCGCGACGAGGAAGACGACCACGGCGGCCCCGGCGGCGAGGGCGAGATGGGGCGCGACGTCGGCGCGGAGGAGCGCGGCCACCGCCCAGACGCGCACGAACATCACGGCGGCGGCGAGGACGATGCCGGCGAGCAGCACGCCATGCATCTCCGGGTGCCGGCGCGCGAGGCGGGCGTGGGCGAAGGTGACCGCCGTCGAGGAGACGAGCGCGCCAAGGGCGGCCGAGGCGAGCGGTCCCCAGCGCGGGCCGATCAGCTTGCTCGCGACGTAGCCCGCCGAGGAGATGGCGGCGATCAGGATGGTGAGGATCCAGATTTCGCGCGGGTTGATCGCGTTCCACGGCCCGATCCCCCGGTCGGGCAGGAGCGGCAGGGCGACGGCGGTCATGGCGAGGAGGACGAGGAGCGCGCGGAGCTCCTCGAAGGTGAAGCGGCGAAGGAAGCCGTGCAGCGTCTCCTTGAAGGCGAGAAGGAGGGCGACCACCACGGCGAGCGCCGCCGCCGGCTGCAGCCCGCCCGCGCCAGCGAGTCCGCCGAGTGCGAAAGCCGTGAGGTTGGCGAGCGCGCTGGTCGCCGAGACGCTCTCGTCCCCCTCGGCCTCGTTGTTGTCCGCCTCGCGCCAGTAGAAGAGCGCCATCACGCCGGCGAAGGCGAGGAAGGCGACCGAGAAGGCGAGGACGCCGCCTTCCTCCGCGAAGAGGCCGAAGATGCCGCCGAGGAGGCCGGCGAGGCCGTTGGTGCGGAAGCCGGCGACGCGGCTCCCCTCCGCGTCGAGACGGCGTTTCCAGCCGCGCTCGAGGCCGATCAGGAGGCCGATCCCCAGCGCCACGGCAAGGCGCTGGAGGAGCTCGAGGTCAATCTGCTCCATGGCCCCTCATCGCAGATCGGCGGCGGCGCGGGAAGCCAGAGCTGGCCGGGCGAGGCTCAAGCCCGGCCGACGAGGTTCTGCGGCGCACCGCCCGCGAAACCGAGGATGTTGGCGATCGTGGTCTCGGCGATCCGGCGCACCGCCTCGCGCGTGTTGTAGGCGATGTGCGGGGTGACGATCACCCGCGGGTGGTCGAGAAGGATGTGATCGGCGATCAGCGTGCGGAGGTCGGGCCGGATCTGCTGGCGCGTGGCGAA
The DNA here is from genome assembly GCA_020853895.1 of Bauldia sp. GTDB lineage: Bacteria > Pseudomonadota > Alphaproteobacteria > Rhizobiales > Kaistiaceae > JADYYB01. The sequence goes on along the minus strand of JADYYB010000010.1, from coordinate 9,898 downwards.
GATCGCCGCCTCCTCGCGGAGCGCGGATTCCTCGGGGAGGACGTCGAGCCCGACCGCGGCGAGGCGGCCCGAGGCAATGGCGCGTACGAGCGCCTCGGCGTCGATGACGCTGCCGCGCGAGGTGTTGATGAGGACCGCGCCCTCCTTCATCGCGGCGAACTCGGCGTCCCCGATCAGCTTCAGCGTGGCGGCGCTGGCCGGGACGTGGAGGGTGAGCACGTCGGCGGCGCGGAGCACCTCGCCGAGGGTTGCGTAGCGGAAGCCGAGGCGGGCCGCCTCGGCCTCGTCCGGGGCGACGTCGTACGCCACGACCTCCATGCCGAAGCCGCGCGCGATCCCGATGACGCGCCGGCCGATCCGCCCGGTGCCGATGACCCCGAGCACCTTGCCGTGGAGGTCGAAGCCGCGCAGGCCCTCCTGCGAGAAGTCGCCGCGCCGCGTCCGCTCGAGCGCTTCCGGGATGTGCCGGACCAGCGCGAGAAGGAGCGCGAAGACGTGCTCGGCCACCGTGACGTCGCCGTAGTAGGGGACGTTGCTGACGAGGATGCCGCGCTGCCGGCAGGTCTCGAGGTCGATGTGGTCGAAGCCGGTCGAGCGGGTCGCGATCAGCCGCAGCCTCGGCATGCGGGCGAGGACTTCGCCGGTGAGGCTCGAGGAAACGAAGGTCGAGACGATCTCGACCTCGCCGAGATCCGCCTCGACGCGCTCGTCGAGGGCGGCCTCGACGAGGGTGAGATCGTGGTCGCGGAAGGCCGCCTCGAAGAGATCGCGTTCCCAGTCCTGCACTTCCGCAATCAGTATCCGCATCGGAACTCCCTCGGGCCGAGGCGAGGGCTTCGCAAAGCCCGGGCCGCGCGTTCTTGAGCTGGATCAAGCGGGCGCGATCGGTTGACGAAGGTCAAGGCCACGGCGCGCCAAAGGGACTATGATGGGTTCGATCGGCGGCCCGTCGGCCGCCTCCGGAGACCTCATCATGAAGCCCTTTGCGATGCTGTTCACCTTCGTGGCGGCCGGCGGGCTGATGGCGTCCGGCGACGCGCACGGCCAGGGCATCGCCAGTGAAGGCGGCGAGATCGCCGCGCGCTGGTGCGCGCCGTGCCATCGCGTGTCGGCCGACCAGCCGATCGCCAACGCCGACGTTCCCGGTTTCGCGGAGATCGCGGCACGCTCGGCGGACGACTATGCGTGGCTCGCGACCTTCCTCGCCGACCCGCATCCGCCGATGCCCGATTTCAGCCTGACGCGGCAGGAGATCGCCGATCTGGTGGCCTATATCGCGAGCCTCCGCTGAGCGGCATTGAGGCCGGCGTCGAGGCCGGTTAAGCAAAGGAGGCGCGTCGGCGAGGGATCGCCTTCAGCGCGACGAGTTCTCCCGAGCCTTCCTGCTCAGCCCTGGGAAGCGAACGATGGACGATCTCCCGGAAGTCCGGCCCGCATCGGCCGACGCCCTGCTCCTTGCCTTCGGCAGCGCCGCTCTCGGTGCCGCGCACCACGAGACCCAGGCCCTTCGCCAGTCCGCCGACCCCGATGCCGTACACCGAGCGAGGGCGGCGCTCCGGCGTCTCCGCACCGTTCTCCTCCTCCTTCGGCCGGCGCACGGAAAGGCGCTGCGCCCCTTCCGGCGGCCGCTCCGCAGCCTCTCGCACGCGCTCGGCGAGGTGCGCGACCTCGACGTCTTCGCCGAGACGCTCCTCGACCTCGAGGCGGACCGCCCGGTGCATACGGCGGCGATCGTGGCCTGGGCGGAGTCGAGGCGGCGGCAGGCCCTCGACCGGCTCCTCGCCGCCCTGCCCGCGGACGAGACGAGCGACCCGCTCGCCGGCCTCGCGGCGTGGTTCGACGACGCGGCGGCCGGTGACGACTGGCGGCCGGCGGGGCGCATCCTCGACCGCTCCTGGCGGGCGCTGCGGCGGGGCGGGAAGCACATCGAGCGGGGTGGCCCGAAGGCCCGGCACAAGGCGCGCATCCGCGCGCGCCGGCTCCAGGTCGGGCTGGAGATCCTGGCGCCGCCGCTCGCGGAAGCGGGCGAACCGGGCGCGGCGTTCTCCGAGCGGCTCGCCAGCCTGCAGCGCCGCCTGGGCGACCTCAACGATATCGCCAACGCGCGCCGCCTCCTCGGCGAGCTGCGGAAGGGCGAGGATCGGCCGCCACGGGCAAAGCTCCGCAAGATCAAGAAGGCCCTGAAGGCCCGCGGCCGGCGCCTGAAGCGCCGCGCCGCCGCCGATTTCGAGGCGCTGGTCGCGGCGAGGAAGGCGGGGCCATGGCCGCCGCTCGCCCCTGCCAGCCCCCTCCTCCGGGAAACTACTTAGGGGAAACATCCAAATTTCCGCGCGGCGCGGTCCTTCGTACGGATTGGTCAGGACGAAACGAAGGGGTTCCCGATGACCATCCAGCTCCGCCAGGCCGACATCGACCGTGCCGACCACCTCCCCGCCTCCTCCCTCGCCGGGATCGGCGCGCTCGACCTCGCCGGCACGCGGATGGCGTATGAGGGCGGCAGCGAGATCTACGGCGAAGGCGAGCCGGTCGAGTACATCTACAAGGTCCTCTCCGGCGCCGTCCGCACCTACAAGCTTCTCTCCGACGGCCGCCGCCAGATCGGCGCTTTCCACCTCCCAGGCGAGTTCTTCGGTCTGGAGGCGGCCGCGGACCACCAGTTCTCGGCCGAGGCGATCAGCGAGTGCGAGATCATGGTGGTCAAGCGGAGCGCGGTGTTCGCGATGGCCGGGCGGGACGCCAGCGTCGCCCGCGAGCTGTGGTCGCTGACCGCCGCCGACCTCGCCCGCGCCCAGGACCACATGCTCCTCCTCGGCCGGAAGAGCGCCGCCGAGCGGGTCGCCACATTCCTCCTCGAGATGTCGCGCCGCGCCTCGGTCAGCGGCACGGTCGAGCTGCCGATGTCGCGGCAGGACATCGCCGACTATCTCGGCCTCACCATCGAGACGGTCTCCCGCACGATCAGCCAGTTCGTGAGCTCGGCCTTCATCCAGCTCGCTTCCTCGCGCCGCATCGTTGTCCGCAACCCGGTGGCGCTCCGCCGCCTCGACGCCTGAGGGCTCATCCGATGACCAAGATCGCACACGGCACCTGGGTAGTGGTGGCCGACGGCAAGAAGGTGCTGATGTTCCGCAACAAGGGCGACAGCCTCTTCCCGCATTTCGAGCTGATGCGCGAGTTCACGCAGGACAACCCGACGACCGAGGCGCAGGGCGCCGACCGGCCGGGGCGCGTGCGCGAGTCGGCGAGCGCCAAGCGGAGCGCGGTCGAGGCGACCGACTGGCACCAGCTCGCCGAGGACCGGTTCGCGGCGCGGGTGGCGGACGAGCTCTATACGCTCGCCCATCACGACGAATTCCAGCGCCTCGTCCTCGTCGCGCCCCCGCGAATCCTCGGCGTGATCCGCCATTCACTGCATCCGGAGGTGCGCGAGCGCATCGTGGCGGAGGCTCACAAGACGTTGACCCAGCACCCGGTAGTGGAAATCGAACGGCTTTTGACCCAGATTCACTAGTTCGGGACAAACTGCTGGAGGACGACACGGTGAACCGATTCTTACTCGCCTCGCTCGCGGGCGGCTCCTTCCTGGCCGCGCTGGGGCCGGCCAGCGCCCAGGATTGCACGGTGATGACGTCCGCTCAGCAGCAAGAGCGCCTCGCCGCGGCCTCGCTCGGCGCGACCGACCGCCGGTACATCTCCTCGGACATCGACACGCTGCGGAACGCGGCCACGCTCCTCGACGGCTACGGCCAGACCGAGGCCTGCGCGAGCGTGGCGACGGCGATCGCCGCGATCGTCGCCAATCCGACCATCATCCAGGACGAGACGCGCGCCGCCTTCCTCGCCGCCGGACCACTGACCGGCGGGCGGGCGCTCGCGGCGACCGATCTCCTCGACCGGCCGCTCACCGCGCTCAACGGGCGCGAAGTGGGCAAGATCGAGGATCTCTGGCTCGACACCAGCAACGAGGTGAGCCTCGTTCTCGTCGCCCTTCGCGGCGCGCTCGGCATCGGCTCGACGCATATCGCCGTGCCGATCGGTCTCGTCCATGTCGACGCCGGCGAGAAGCTCTATCTCGGGCTCCTCACCGAGCAGCTCGAGAACGCGCCGCGGCTCGACGACCGCACGCTCCTCACCAACGAGAGCTGGCGGTCGCAGAACGACGGCTTCTACACGCCGATCCTTGCCAGCCTCGCACAGTAGTCCCGGCCACAAAAAGGACCGCCGGACAGTCGTGTGGCAACTGCCCGGCGGTCGGGGCGCGGGACTCTCCGGGCCTGAACGGGAGTCGTCCACGCTTTTGGGATGCACGGGCAGGCCCGTTCCGCTGCCCGAGCATTACGATATGATGAACCGCCCCGGCGGGGGGCGCGTTGATCCAGCTCAAATCCGCTTTGGGCTGCCCGGTTCTGCCGGCCTGGCTTGATGCCGATCAAGGCGCCGGAAACGCGCCCGGGGCCAGGTGGCGCTCATCGAGAAAGGAGTTCCGATCATGACCAGCGCCGGAATCGACACTATCGACCATGCCGTCCACCAGGCCAATGTCTGGATCCGCGACCTCGACGAGGTGCTCGAATGGCAGGATCGTGCCAAGAGCTTCCGCGTCCTCCGCGCCGTCCTCCAGACCCTCCGCGACTGGCTGACGATCAACGAGATCGCCCATCTCAGCGCGCAGCTGCCGACCATGATCCGCGGCACGTTCTTCGACCAGTGGCGGCCGAGCCCTGCGCCGCTGAAGGACCGGAGCCGCGAAGCGTTCCTCGAGCGCGTGGCCGAGGCCACGCGGGCCGGCGCGCCGATCGACCCGACGGTCGCCGCGCGGGCGGTCTTCCGGGTGCTCAACGGCCACGTCACGGTGGGCCAGATCGAGGACCTCCGCGACTCGCTCCCGAAGGACCTCCGGGCGCTGTGGCCGGAGCCGGCCGAGCCGGTCGGGCGCTAGGAGCGCAGCTAACCTCCCCCTCGAGGGGAGGTCGAAGGTGTGAGGCCTCTGGCCGAGCAGCTTCGGGAGGGGGGACGACGGTCCCACCTGCGCAAGTGGAAAGGGTGATGTCCCCCTCCCGAAACCGCTCTCGCGGTTTCGACCTCCCCTCGATGGGGAGGTTAGATTTTCCTGGGTCGACCCATCTTCGTTGGGCGTTAGGGGTCGTATTCGAGGCTGGTGACGGTGATCTCGATATAGTCGAGGTCGCCCGCGGGAAGCTCCCAGACGCCCACGCCGGCGCTCGGCACCTGCACGCCGTCGAATTCGGCGAAGGCGGTGAAGGGGGTCGACCAGGTGGCGAGCTCGTAGCCGCTTCCCACCGTACGGTAGCGCTGGGCGGTGAAGCCGGTCGGGCGGCCGTCGGCGGCGAAGGTCATGACGGCGGAGACCGAGCGGCCGCGGTCGGTCAGCGTGACCTCGGCGGTGTCGGCGTCGATGCCGCGCCAGCTGATCCCGGGGCCGAGTAAGGCCGCCGGGAACCAGGTCATCTCGTTGAGGAAGCGCATCATTGCGCCCTGGTCGATCTCGGGGCCGGTGGCGACGGCGAGCGGGGAGATCGCGGCGAACCGGATCTCGATCCCGCCCTTGCCGCCGACATAGAAGTCGCGGCCGATGGCGAGCGGCATCCGATCGGAGGGCAGCGCCACGTTCCACACGAAGGCCGGCGGGTCGGTCGAATAGACCTCGGTCGCCGTGAAGTTCATCCACGAGGACTCGGCGTCCGAGCGGATGCGCCCGGTCTGGGTGAGGCGGACGGTCTCGGGGATGGCGGTGCCGATCACGCCGGAGAAGCGCATGTAGCGCTGCACCGGCGGGGGAAGCGCGACCACCATCTCGGGAGTGACGAGGGCGCGCGTGCCGGTGCGGTTGGCGAGCACCGCCGCCATCATGGCGGCAGTGTCGCTGCCGAAGGATTTGTAGGCCGAGAAGACGAGGACGGTGGCCGACGTGATCGCGGCCACCACCAGCGCGGCCGCGACGACGCCCCAGCGGCGGAGGAGGTCCCGGCCGCTCATCGGATAGACGCTCGTCCGCGTGGCCATGGCGATCCTCGGGGTCAGGCGGCGTCGGCCTGCGGCGGCTCGGTCTTGGCGACGGGGACGGGCTCGGCGGCCGGGACGGGCTCGGGTTCGGCGGTGTGGACGACCTCGATCGACACGCGCTTGGCGAGGGCAGCGATGGCGCCGATCACCGCGAGCCAGGGGGCCGCCAGCGCCAGCGCGCCGCCGGCCACCGCGCCGACCGTGAGGTTGATCTCGAGGACGACGTCGCCGTCCGGCTCCTTGATGCGGATGGTGCGGGCGTTGCCCTCCTCGACCAGGCGCTTGACCTGGCCGACCAGCTGGGCGCCGGTGGTCTCGATCTGTTCCGTGAAGCTCTTCCGCGGCTCGCTCATGGCGATGCTCCCCTTGGGTCGGACGGTTGGATGCGTCCCTCGATAGGCCGGGGACGGCGAGACCGTATTGATCCAGCTCAACTCACGGGGCGATCCGCAGCTCCGCGACGGCGTCGGGGAGAGCGTTGATGAAGCCGACGATCTCGCGGTTGGCCTCCGCGTCGTGGCCGATGAGGATGTGGCCGCCCTCCGGATACATCACGAGCCGCGCGTCGGGCGCCTCGGCGGCGATGAAGCGGGCGGCCTGCGCGGTGCCGAAGAGATCGTCCTCCGCGCTGATGGTCAGCACCGGACAGGCGATGCGGTCGAGCGGGTAGCGCTCGGGCGCGCCGGCGGTCGCCGAGTCGAAGAAAAGACCCTCGGCCCGCCGCGAGACGGGGAAGATGTGGCGCAGGATCCTCGCCGCCCTCTCCTGCTCGGCGGGATCGGCCGCGCGCACCAGCGCCGGGTCGGTCGCGAGAAGGAGGCGGGTCATCGTGCCGGGCACGAGCCTCGTCGCCGCCCAGAAGACGAAGTCGTTGGGCAGAACGTTCTCGATGACGAACTGCATCACGCCGCTGGGCGCAGCGGCCTCGTTCGGTGCGCGGTCCGGCGCGTAGGTCGCCGGGACGAGCAGCACGAGCCCGCGGCAGCGCCCGGGATGGCGGACGGCGAGCTGAATCGCGGACAGCGCGCCGGCGGATCCGCCATAGATCACCACCCTTTCCTCGCCGAGCTGCGCGAGAAGGGCGTCGAGCGCGTCGGCCTGCAGCTCGACGCTCGGCTCGTCTGGGAAGGAGCTGCGCAGATAGCCGAAGCGCGAGGGGGCGATGATCCGGAAGCCGGCCTCGACCAGCGGCGCGGCGAAGTCGAGCCCCTGGTCGAACCCGCCGCCCGAGCCGTGGATCATGAGGACCGGCGGCCCGTTGCCCGCCTCGGCGTATTCCACCGTGCCGAAGGCGGTCGTCACGAGCTCGCTCCGGCCGGTGAGGCGAGCCTCCGCCGCGCTCTGCTCGCGGGAGAACATCAGCCAGCTCGCGGCGAGGACGGATACCAGGACAAGGGTGAGGATAAGCAGCGCGCGGCGCATGGTCGGCTCCGGGAAGTGGCCGGTCCGGCCACGGCCGCCATGGGTGCCTCGCCTCTCCGCCCGAGGCCTTGCGCTGGATCAACGGGCGGCGGCCGGTCCGATGGGAGGTTTCGGTCCTCGACGCGAGGTCCTACCTTGAGGGCGATGAACGAGATCCGCCTCCCCGAAGCGGGAGTCGAGGCCGAGGGCTTCGACCACCACGCGCTCTCGGCCAAGCTCGAGCGGCTCGCCCGCCGGCCGGGCGAGCTAGTGAGCATCGGCGAGCTCAGCCACGAGTTCGGCGACAGCGCGTTCGGCGCGCTGATGCTGGTGCTGGCGCTGATCGGGATGCTGCCCGCCCTCCCCGGCACCTCGGCCGTGGTGGGCGTGGCGGTGATGGTGGTCGCCGCGCAGCTGGCGTGGGGCGCCAAGACGCTGTGGCTGCCGCGGCGCGTCGCCGAGCGGTCGTTCCCGCGCCCGGCGCTGACGACCCTCCTCGAGAAGACGCGGCGGCCGCTGCTCAGCGTCGAGAACTGGTCCTCGCCGCGCCTTCCCGCGTGGTTCACGCCGCTGGGCCGGCGGATCATCGGCGTGCTCTGCGTGGTGATGGCGGTGGCGCTAGCCCTGCCCCTCCCGCTCCTCAACTTCGTGCCGGGGCTCTCGATCGCCTTCTTCGCGCTCGGGCTCCTGCAGCGCGACGGGGTCGCCGTGCTGCTCGGCGTCCTCACCGCGATCGCGACGCTCGTCGGGATCGTCTTCCTCGGCTGGCTGACGGTGTGGGTGGCGAGCCTCTGGAGCTAGGCGCCGTCCGGCGGCGCGGCCGGGCCATCGGGCTTCCGCTGCCGGCCGCGCATCAGCCCTTCGGCGAAGGCATAGGCGACCGAGCCGGCCATGCGGCCCGCCCAGTCGTCATAAGGCGGCTCGCCTGGATGGGCGGCGGCGTCGGCGGCGGGCCGGTGGTGACGAACCGAGCGATGGAAGCTCACGCGCGAGCCGACCGCGAAGAGGATCGCGGCGGCGATCGCGAAGAGCAGCGCGAGGCCGAGCTGGGCCGGGAACGGGCCGAGGAGGATGACGAGGCCGGTATAGGCAGCGACGAAGAGGAAGACGACCGCGAGCAGCGCGGCGAGGCAGCCGGCGAGGATGAGGCCGACGCGGAGGGCGACCCGCGCGGCCGTCCTCTCCACGCCCTCGGTGAAGCTCTCGATGAGCTCCGTTGGCAGATTGCTCATTGCCCAACCCCCTTCCAGGTCGCGGCTCGGGCCGGAATCGAGGGCAGTCGGCGTTTCGCCATGCCCGCCGGCCGATCTTAAGCCGCGACGGGGCAAGGGTAAAATCCGGCCGGGCAGGAAGGCCGGCCCGGTCAGACCGGCTCGACCGACATCACGCGATAGGTGCGGAGGCCCACCTCTTCCCGGATCGAGATGTACTCGCCGACCAGGAAGCGCTCGTCGCCGAAGCGGAAGCCCATCTCGTCGGCCTCCTCGCCGGTGACGTCGTAGTGAAGGCGCCACGAGCCGCCCGGCCAGCGCACGAGATGGCCGACGTCGTCGGCCTCTCCCTCGCGGAAGCGGACCACCCGGCAGGCCTCGCGCTCGGCGCGCCAGAGCTCGGGGTCGAGGCGCCCTTCGCGGTCGAGCGGGGCGATGAGACGATAGCCGATGTCGGCGCGGCCGAGGGGGTGGCCCGGACCGCGCGCCAGCTCGAGCCGGATCTCGTGGAGGGAGGCGCCGTGCTCGGCTGTCTCGGCGCGGGCGGTGGCTGATCTCTTGGTCATGGCGGCTGCTCCCTTTTGGCGTTGGGTTCGGGGGACTCTACTGGAGGACGCGGAAGGCGATGCCGATCGCCAGCGTGGCGAGGGCAAGCAAGGTCGGGACCGTCAGCACGAGGACGATTGCGGTCTTGCCGGAGACGGGGCCGGTGGCGGTGTCCATCGTGCCGTTCATGAAGTCACGGACCCCGCCGCGCACGTCGGGGACGAGCGAGAGGGCGACGATGACGACGCCGAGGACGAAGCCGATGGCCGGAGCATTGGTGAAGCCCCAGCCGAGGGCGGCGAACATGATCGCGTAGAGGACGACCGACAGCGCCATGACGGCGGCCGGGAGGTCGGTCGCGGGCGCAGGCTTGGCGGGACGCGCGGTCTCCAGCACGACGACCGGCGCGGGGCTCGTACGCGTGGCCGCGGGAACGTAGTCGAAGATCTGGACCGTCTCGGTCCGGGCGTAGGCGGCTTCCATGGCACTCTCCGTTCAGCCATGATCGGCTGTTGAGAGAACTCTGCGACGGGGCCTTCGGTGCCGCCTTGCGCCAGATCAAAATAAGGCGAGGCCGCCGCTAGAGCGCGCGGGGTTGAGATAACCTCCCCCTCGAAGGGAGGTCGAAGGTGCGAGGCCTGCGGCCGAGCAGCTTCGGGAGGGGGGAACGACGGTTCCCACCCGCACAGTGCAGGCCGAGAGGTCGATGCCCCCCT
>JADYYB010000009.1 GCA_020853895.1 Bauldia sp. | reverse complement strand
TGGCGCGCCCGAAGAGATTCGAACTCCTGACCCCCAGATTCGTAGTCTGGTGCTCTATCCAGCTGAGCTACGGGCGCATCGCCGGTGCCGGCGGCGGGAAGCCTCGGCGGGTCGAGGCGGCATAGGTACTGACTGACCTTCGCGATTGCAAGCCGAAGGTTGGCGCCACGCCTCACGTGCGCCCTTCGGCGCGGCCTCCCGGCGACTCCTCAGGATGAGGACCGGGGCGCGGCCGCGCGGGTCGACCGTGGGCGCGTGGGCCGAGACGGCCAACGAGGAGACTGGGTCGGCCAAAGACCCCACCCGAAACCGGCTGAAACGCCGGTTTCGACCGCCCCACAAGGGGGCGGTGGAAGCGGAGCGGTGGGGGCGGCCGATATAGCGCTCTGGATGGGCGCGCCCGCCTCAGCCGGCGTTGGCGACGGGGAGGAGGGCGCGGAGGAGGCCGTCGACGGCGGTGGCGGCCGCCTCGAGGCCCGACCCGGTGTCGATGACGAAATGGGCGCGCCGGCGCTGCTCGTCCTCGGGGAGGCGGCGGGCGTCGAGGAGGGCGAGCTTGGCGGTGTCCATGAAGGGGCGGGCGAGGGCGCGCGAGCGGCGGATCTCCTCGTCCGCCACCGTCACCAGGATCATGTCGACGCGGCGGTCGGCGCCGGTCTCGAAGAGGAGCGGGATCTCGAGGACTACGAGGCGCCGGCCGAGCAGCTTCTGCCGGGCGATGAACCCGGCCTCCGCCTCGCGCACCATCGGGTGGACGATGGCCTCGAGGCGCGCGAGCGCCTCCTGATCCTCGCCGGCGGCCGCGGTCTTGAGTGCATGGCTGAGCGCCTTCCGGTCGACCGTGCCGTCGCGCGTCGTGCCGGGGAACGCGGCCTCGATCGGGGCGACCGCGGGGCCGTCGTAGAGGCGGTGCACGGCCTCGTCGGCGCTGAAAACGGGGACGCCGCGCGCGGCGAAGAGCGAGGCGGTGGTCGACTTGCCGGAGGCGATGGCGCCGGTGAGGCCGAGGATCAGCATGCGCCGCACATTACTTGTGCGCGCCGAGCGTGGCGACGACGGCCGCCCGGAGCTCCGGCGTCACCTCGGGGCGGACGCCGAACCAAAGCTCGAAGCCGGGCACCGCCTGGTGGAGGAGCATGCCCAGCCCGTCGACCGTGCGGAGGCCGCGGGCCCTGGCCGAGGCGAGAAGCGGGGTCTCGAGCGGCGTATAGACGATGTCGGTGACCAGCGCCCCGGCCGGCAGCGGGCGGAGGTCGATCGCGAGCGGGGGCTGGCCGGCCATGCCGAGTGAGGTGGTGTTGACGAGGAGCCGCGCAGTGCCGAGGAGGGCCGGCAGCTCGCTCCAGTCATGCGCGGTGATGTGGTCGCCGAAGCGTTCGGCGAGGGAAGCGGCGCGCTCGCGCGTGCGGTTGACGACCGCTATCGGCAGGACGCCGCGGCCGCGGAGCGCGACGATGATGGCGCGCGCCGCGCCGCCCGCGCCCAGCACCACGGCCGGGCCCCCTGCCCCGTCCCAGCCCGGGGCGATCTGGTCGAGATTGGCGAGGAAGCCTTCGGCGTCGGTGTTGGCGCCGTGCAGCCTGCCGTCCTCGAGCCAGAGCGTGTTGACCGCGCCGATGGCGCTCGCGGCCGGCGTCGCGTGAGCGACGGCGGCGAGGGCGGCCTCCTTGTGCGGGATGGTGACATTGGCGCCGACGAAGCCGCTCGAAGCGAAGCTGCGGAGGAAGCCCGCGATGCGCTCGGGCTCGACCGGGATCGGGTCGTAGGAACCGGCGAGGCCGTGCTTGCGGAGCCAGTAGCGGTGGATGGTCGGCGAGCGCGAATGGGCGACCGGCCAGCCGATCACGCCGGCCTGGCGGAGGCTTGTCGTGGCCGCGGTAGCGGGCTTCACGCGATCGCTCCCGCGCTGCGGAGGAAGGCGAGGAGCGGCAGGAGCGGGAGGCCGAGGATCGCGAAATAGTCGCCCTCGATGCGCTCGAAGAGGCGGATGCCCGGTCCCTCGATCTGATACGCGCCGACCGTTGCGACCGCATCGTCGCCGATCTCGGCGAGGTAGCGGCTCACCTCCTCGGCGGTGAGCGGACGCATCGCCATCTCGGCGCTCGCGACGTGCTGCCAGAGAACCGCCTCGCCCTTCACGCAGCAGACCGCGGAGCGCAGCCAGTGCGAGCCGCCGGCAAGGGCGAGAAGCTGGCGGCGGGCGCTCTCGAGCGATTCGGGGCGGGAGAGGCTCATCCCGCCGAAGTCGAGCGTCTGGTCGGCGCCGATGACGAGATCCTCGGGATGGTGCCGGCTGACGGCCTTCGCCTTGGCCAGTGCGAGGGCCTCGGCGATCTCGGTGGGCGTCGCCTCCTCGTCGAGGAGCGGGAGCTCGGTGGCGCGCTCGTCGACCTTCGGGGCCACGGCCGTGAACGCGATCCCCGCCCGCTCGAGGAGCAGCCGGCGGGTCGGACTGGTGGAGGCGAGGAGAAGGCGCATTCGGACCCGATCGAGGGTGTTGCGGCAATGACGCGGGTCAAGGCGGAGGCGCGGTTAGCCACGCATCCATCCCCAATCCATTGCCGGAGGGCGGAAAAGCCGCTAGTCGGCTCTCCGGCGCCGGACTGTCCCGCAGACCGGCCGATCCATCAACAGGCGATCGCCCTTGGACAGCGAATTTCGCCCGATCTCCGGAATGCGCGAATCCACGATCGTCCTTCGGTCATCCCTTATCTGTCCACAGGATGAGCGGATGAGCTGACCGCTTGGATGCCTTGCTGGGCTTGGTTCTGGGAGACAATGCCTGGGAGTCACAGGATGGGCGCGACAGCAAAATCCCGGCAATGAGTCGCAGGGGACCGGATCGGCGAAAGCTGTGCGGGACTCGTAACTGGGTCAGGCCACGGCCTAACTAAAACAGAAGGTTAAGATTTCCTTAATGATTGAGTTGAAGAGGAGCGGGACGGCGACCGTCCGAGGCCTCCGGTCGGTGCTGAAGGACGGGAAGCGAGAAGCCCCGCCCCCGCTCTGGATGATGCGCCAGGCCGGCCGCTATTTGCCCGAGTATCGGGAGGTACGGGCGCGGGCCGGATCGTTCCTCGACCTCTGCTTCGATCCCGAGCTCGCGGTCGAGGTGAGCCTGCAGCCGATCCGCCGGTTCGACTTCGACGCGGCGATCCTCTTCTCGGACATCCTCCTCATCCCGCATGCTATGGGCCGGAACCTTCGCTTCGTCGAGGGCGAGGGACCGCGGCTCGATCCGCTGTCGCTTGAAGAGGTCGGGCGCCTGTCGGCCGTTGGCGTGATCGCGCAACTCGAGCCGGTGCTGGAGACGGTGCGGCGGCTCCGGGCCGTGCTTGCGCCGGAGAAGTCGCTGATCGGGTTCTGCGGGGCGCCGTTCACCGTGGCGACCTACATGATCGCCGGTGAGGCGACGCCGGACCAGGGACCGGCGCGGATCGCGGCCTATA
>JADYYB010000008.1 GCA_020853895.1 Bauldia sp. | reverse complement strand
GACCGAGCACGCGGCAGGGCGCCGATTCCGGTCGCCATGACCGCCTTGGGTCCCCTGCCGCGGACGGCCAGCGCTGCGCCGGTGGCGCTCGGCGGAGAAGCCGCGCCGCTGGTGCTGCTCGCCGGCGGGAGCGGCATCGTCGGGCGCGGCGCGATCGAGATCGTGCCGGCCGACTCCGGAGCCTCCCTCGGGGCGGCGATGGCCGACCTCCAGCGGCGCAGCGGCGATGAGGCGGGGCGGCGCGTGGTCGGGCTGATGCCATTTCGCGCCGACCTGCCCGCCTACGCCTATGCCGTGGAGGCGATCGACGGGAACCTGCCCGAGCCAGCCGCGCGGCCGCGTGGGACGCTCACCGTCCGGCAGGACCCCTCCCCGCAGAATTACGCGGCCGCGGTTCGGGCGGCCGTCGAGGCCATCGCCGCGGAGGGCTCTGGCCTCCGCAAGGTGGTGCTGGCGCGAAGCCTCGTGGTCGGATCGAGCGAAGGCTTCGACATCCCCACGCTCCTGTCCCGTCTCCGGCGCGACAAGTCGGTCCTCACCTTCAGCGTGCCCCTGCCGGCGCTGCCGGGCGAGCGCCGCACGCTGGTTGGCGCGACGCCGGAGCTGCTGGTGCGGAAGCGCGCCGGGACCGTCATCTCCGAGCCGCTCGCAGGGTCGGCGGCGCGCTCGTCCGATCCGGCCACCGACCGCGAGCGCGCTGAAGGCCTTCTCCGCTCGGAGAAGGATCTTCGCGAGCACCGGCCGGTGGTCGAGGCCGTGCTCGACGCCCTCGCCCCCTATTGCACGGGTCTCCGCGCGTCGGCGCCCGCGATCGCGTCGACGGCCACGATGTGGCATCTCGGGACGCGGATCGAGGGCACGCTGCGCAGCGCGGACACGACAGCGGCCGAGCTCGCCGCCGCGCTCCATCCCACGCCCGCCGTCTGCGGCACGCCGCGCGAGGCGGCGCGCGCGCTCATCGCGGCGCTGGAGCCGGTCGAGCGCGGCTTCTTCGCGGGCGCGCTCGGCTGGTCGGATGCGCGCGGGGACGGCGACTGGCACGTGGTGATCCGCTGCGCGGAGATCGGCGAGCGTACCGCCCGGCTCTTCGCCGGCGCCGGCATCGTCGAAGGATCGGAGCCGGAGGCCGAGCTCAGGGAGACGGAAGCGAAATTCGCCGCGCTCCTCCGCGCGCTGGGCATCGAGGAGGCGGCGTGATCCCGCTCCGGCAGGAATGGCCGGCCGCGTTCGCGGCGCGCTACCGCGAGGCCGGCTACTGGCGCGGCGAGACGCTCGGCGCGATGCTGGCGCGGAAGGCGGCGGAAGGACCGGACCGCCTCGCGGTGGTGGGTGGCGAGACGCGCTGGACCTACGCCGATCTCGACGCGGAAGCCGACCGCCTGGCGCGCGGCTTCCTCGCCTCCGGACTCGTGCCTGGCGAGCGCGTGATCGTCCATATGCCGAACCTCGCCTCGTTCGTCGCGGTCGTCTTCGGGCTCTTCCGGGCCGGGCTGGTGCCGGTGTTCGCGCTGCCGGCCCATCGCAGCGCCGAGATCGGGCATTTCGCCGCCAAGGCCGAGGCGTCGGCCTACGTCATCGCCGACCGGCACGAGGGCTTCGACTACCGCACCATCGCGGAGAGCGTGACGGCCGCCCTTCCCTCGCTCCGCCGCGTGTTCGTGGAGGGGGAGCCGGGCCGCTTCGCGGCGCTGGCCGAGTTGCGCGGAAAGGGCGACGGCACGCCGCTCCCCGCAGGCGGGTCCGCGTCTGACGTTGCGCTGGTCCAGCTTTCGGGCGGGAGCACGGGCTTCTCCAAGCTCATCCCGCGCACCCATGACGACTATCTCTACAGCGTGCGGCAGAGCGTTGAGGTGTGCGGGCTCGGGCCGGACTGCGTCTATCTCGTTGCCCTTCCCGCCGCGCACAATTTTCCGATGTCCTCGCCCGGCATCCTCGGCGCGCTCTACGCCGGCGGGACGGTGGTGCTGAGCCGCTCGCCGAGCCCCGACGAGGCCCTTCCGCTGATCGAGCGGGAACGGGCGACGATGGTCGCGCTGGTGCCGCCGCTGGCCCTGGTATGGGCCGAGGCGGCGGCGCGGACGCGGCACGACCTCAGCAGCCTTCGCACGGTCCAGGTCGGCGGGGCCAAGCTGACGATGGAGGCGGCGCGGCGGATCGGCCCCGCGCTCGGCGCGCGGCTGCAGCAGGTGTTCGGCATGGCCGAAGGGCTCGTGAACTACACGCGGCCCGGCGACCCGGAGGAGATCGTGCTCGGCACGCAGGGGCGGCCGATGAGCCCGGCCGACGAGGTGCTCGTGGTCGACGACATCGGCGTACCGGTGGCGGACGGGACGCCGGGCCACCTCCTCACGCGCGGTCCCTACACGATCCGCGCCTACCACAACGAGCCCGAGGCCAACCGGCGCGCCTTCACCGAGGACGGGTTCTACCGCACCGGCGACATCGTCACGCGCCGGCCGGACGGGTATCTCGTGGTCGCCGGCCGCGCCACGGACGTCATCAACCGCGGCGGGGAGAAGATCGCGCCGGACGAGGTCGAGGACCATCTCCGCGCCCATCCCGCGATCCACGATGCGGTTATCGTCGGGATGCCCGACGCCTATCTCGGCGAGAAGAGCTGTGCGTTCGTGGTGACCCGCGAAACGCTCCGCGCGGCCGACGTGAAGGCGTGGGTGCGGACCCGCGGGCTGGCCGGCTACAAGGTGCCCGACAGCGTCGTGTTCCTGGCGGCGCTTCCGGCGACGGCGGTCGGCAAGACCAGCCGGCGCGAACTCCGGAAGGCGCTCGCCGCGAGTCTCCCGGCGCCCGCCCAAAGCGAAAGAGCGTGACGATGGCGCTGCCCCGCATCGAGGCCTACGACCTCCCGACACGGGACGAGCTGCCGCCCTCGCGCCTTCGCTGGACGATCGACCCGGCGCGGGCCGCGCTCCTCATCCATGACATGCAGAACCATTTCGCGTGGCCGTTCGCAGGTGACAGCCCGCTGCAGCCCGCGATCGGCAATATCGCGGCGCTCCGCGACGCGTGCCGCGCGATCGGGGCGCCGGTGTTCTTCAGCGCGCAGACCGGCAACCAGGATCCGCGCGACCGCGGCCTCCAGCGCGACGTCTGGGGGCCGGGCATGGACGGGGCGCCGGAGAGCCGCGCGATCGTCAACGCGCTCGCGCCCGGCGACGGCGACATCGTCCTCACCAAGTGGCGGTACAGCGCCTTCCAGCGCACCCCGCTCGCCGAGATGCTGGCAGCGCGCGGGCGCGACCAGCTGATCGTCACCGGAATCTACGCGCATATCGGGTGCCTCCTGACCGCAGCCGATGCCTTCATGCGCGACATCGAGCCGTTCTTCGTCGCCGACGCGGTGGCCGATTTCTCGCGCGCGCACCACGACCGGGCCCTCGCCTATGTCGCCGAGCTGTGCGGGCGGCCGGTGGTCGCGGCCGAGGCGCTGGACGCGCTGCGGGGGCCGGCATGAGCGAAGCGATCACGCTCGAGAGCATGCGCGCCGACATCGCGGCGGCGATCGGGATCGCGCCGGAGGAGATCGGCGACCACGACAATCTCGCCGATCTCGGCCTCGACTCGATCAGGGCGATGATGCTGGTCGACCGCTGGAGCGAGGCGGGGATCACGCTGACCTTCGCCGAGATGGCCGAGCAGGTCGAGCTCGCCGCCTGGCACGCGATCGTCGCCCGGAAGCTGGCGGCGCTCGCGGCCGGCGCGGGGCGGTAGGAAGATGACCGCGCCGACGCGGGGCCTTGCCGCGCAGGGACCGGCCGAGCGGCCCGAGCGCTGGCCGCTGACCGAGGCGCAGCTCGGCATCTGGTTCGCGCAGCGCATCGACCCCGACAGCCCCGCCTACCAGACCGGGCAGTATGTCGTCCTCGACGGAGCGCTCGACCGGGCGGCGTTCGCGGCAGCGGTGCGGACGGCGGTGGACGAGGCGGACGTGCTGGCGCTCCGCTTCTTGGAGGAGGACGGCGCGCCGGCGATGGTGCGCGACGAGGACGCGCAGCCGATGCTCGAGGTCGTCGATGTAAGCGGGACCGGCGATCCCTTCGCCGCCGCGATGGCGTCGATGGCGGCCGACATGGCGCGGCCGGGCGACCCGCTTCGCGGCGGGCTCGCGGCGGAGCGGCTCTACGTCCTCCGCAACGAGCGGCACCTCTGGTACCAGCGGCTCCACCACATCGTCGCCGACGGCTACGGCACCGCGCTCCTGACGGCGCGGATCGCCGACCTCTACTCGGCGCTCGCGTCGGGCGAGCCCCCGCGGACGGCGGCCTTCGGGCCGCTTCTGGGCGTGCTCCGCGAGGACGCGGACTACCAGACCTCGACGCGGCGCGCGGTCGACCGCGACTACTGGGCGAAGGCGCTCGACGGTCTGCCGGAGATCGTCGGCCTTGCGAGCGGTCCCGCGCTCGCCGCGCGGACGCATCACCGCTGCGCGATGGATCTGCCAGCTTCGTTCGCCGCGCGGCTGCAGGGACTGGCGGCCGAGGCGAAGGCGCCGTGGCCGGATGTGCTGGTGGCGCTGGTCGGCGCCTATGTCGGGCGCTTCGTCGGCGGCCAGGAGGCGGTCGTGGGCGTGCCGCACATGGCGCGCTTCGGGAGCGCCGCGGCGAGCGTGCCGGCGATGGTGATGAACATCCTGCCGCTGCGGGTCGGGCTCGACGAGGACTCGAGCGTGGCCGCGCACGTCGCAAGCGTCGCCGCGGGCCTGCGCGCGGCACGCCGGCACGGCCGGTTCCGCGGCGAGCACATCCGGCGCGAGCTCGGCCGGCTGGGTGGCGAGAGGCGGCTCCACGGGCCGCTCGTCAACGTGCTCCCGTTCTTCGAGCGGCAGCCCAGGATGGCCGGGCTCGCCACCCGCCTCGAGCGGCTCGGCAGCGGCGCGGTCGACGACATCACCTTCACGATCCTCGCCTCGCCCTCGGGGCAGGATTGCCGGATCGAGGTGGACGCCAACCCGACGCTCTACGGGCGCGAGGAGACGAAGGCGCATGCCGAGCGGCTCGCCGTCTTTCTCGAACGGGCCGTGGCGGCGGCGACGCTCGGCAGCGTCCCGACGCTGACGGAAGCCGAGGAGCGGGCCGAGATCGTCGCGGTCAACGATACCGCGCACAAGGTGCCGGAGACGACGCTCTGGGCGCTGATCGGCGGGCAGATCGAGGCGACGCCGGACGCGGCGGCGATGCGGTTCGAGCGCGAGACGCTGACCTATCGCGCGCTCGGCGAGGCGGTCGACGCGACGGCGCGGCGGCTCGCGGCGGAGGGCGTCGGGCGCGGGGACATCGTGGCGGTCGCCCTCCCCCGCTCGATCGGGATGGTGGTGACGATGCTCGCCGCGCTCCGGCTGGGCGCGGCCTATCTCCCGATCGACCTCGGCCATCCGCCGGCGCGGATCGCGGCCATGCTGCGGCTCGCGCAGCCGCGCGCGATCGCCAGCGACGAGCGGCACCGTCATCTCTTCCCCGCCGGCAGCCGGCTGGTCTCGGCGCGCGCAAACGGAACTGTCCCCCCACCGGCGCGCGCCCTCCCCGCTGCCGAGCCAACCGGCGCCGCCTATGTGATCTTCACCTCCGGCTCGACGGGCGAGCCGAAGGGCGTGGTGGTCGAGCACCGGGCGATCGTCAACCGGCTCCTGTGGATGCGCGAGCAATACGCGATCGGGCCGGGCGACCGCATCCTGCAGAAGACACCGGCCAGCTTCGACGTGTCGGTGTGGGAGCTGTTCCTGCCGCTCCTCGCCGGCGCGACGCTGGTCGTCGCGCCGCCGGAGGTCCACAAGGACCCGGCCGCGCTCGCCGCGCTGATCGGGAGCGAGCGGATCAGCGCGGTGCACTTCGTGCCTTCGATGCTGGCGCAGTTCCTGGCGGAGCCTCTTGCGGCGGGGCTCGCCATCGCCCGCGTGTTCTGCAGCGGCGAGGAGCTGCCGGCCTGGCTCCGCGACCGTTTCCACGAGATCGTGCGCGGCGAACTCCACAATCTCTACGGGCCGACCGAGGCGGCGGTCGACGTCTCGTACTGGCCGGCCAGCGCGGGCGACGACTCGCGGCCGGTGCCGATCGGCTTCCCGGTGTGGAACACGCGGCTCTACGTCCTCGACGGGCGGCTCCGGCCGGTGCCGCGCGGGGTCGCCGGCCAGCTCCATATCGCCGGGGCGCAGCTGGCGCGCGGCTATATCGGCCGGCCCGACCTCACCGCCGAGCGCTTCGTGCCGGACCCGTTTGGCGCGCCCGGCGAGCGCATGTACGCGACCGGCGACCTCGCGCGGCGCCGGACGGACGGCGCCATCGAGTTCCTCGGCCGCGCCGACGGGCAGGTGAAGATCCGCGGCGTGCGGATCGAGATCGGCGAGGTCGAAGCGGCGCTCACCGGTCTCGGCGGCATCGCCGAGGCGGCCGTGCTGCTGCGGAAGGACGCGGCCGGCGAGGGCCGGCTCGTCGCCTATGTCGTCCCGGCCAAGGGCGGCGCGCCGGTGACGGCCGAGGCGTTGCGCGCGCAACTCGCCGCGACCCTGCCGGAAGCGATGATCCCCGCGGCAATCGTGATCCTCGACGGGCTGCCGGTGACCGGCAACGGCAAGCTCGACCGCGCCGCTTTGCCGGAGCCGGCCGGCCCCGTGTCCGCCGGGCGAGCGCCTGCCAGCGCCACCGAGAAGACCGTCGCGGCGCTGTTCGCGGCGACGCTGGGGCTCGACCCCGCGACCGTCCATGCCGAGGACGATTTCTTCCTCCTCGGCGGCCACTCGCTCAAGGCCGCCGACCTGATGCGCCGCGTGCGCGCCGCCTTCGCGGTCGAGATCGAGCTGGGCGCGGTATTCGCCCACCCGACCGTCGGACGGTTCGCCTCGCATGTCGACGCGCTGCGCGCGGGGGAGACGCGCCGGGCGGACCTCGCCGTGCTCCTGCCGCTGACCACGGCCGAGGCCGGCGCGCCGGTGGCGTGCATCCATCCGGCCGGCGGGCTGGGCTGGTGCTATGCCGGGCTGGCGCGGGCGCTGGGTGACCGCCCGGTCTATGCGCTGCAGGCGCGTGGCCTGACCGCGGGCGAGGCCCCGGCCGCTAGCCTCGAGGCGATGGCGCGGGACTATGTCGAGACGCTCGCCGCGGTGTCGGCAGGCCGGACGGTGCATCTGGTCGGCTGGTCGGTGGGCGGGATCGTCGCCCAGGCGATGGCGGCCGAGATGGCCGCGCGCGGCATGCCGGTCGGCGCGGTGGCGCTGCTCGACGCCTATCCGAGCGAGGTGTGGCGCGACGAACCGCCGCCCGACGAGCGGGCCGCGCTCGAGGCGCTGCTCCGCATCGCCGGGCACGAGATCGGCGAGATCGCCGGGGAACTGACGCGGGAGGCGGCGATCCGCTTCCTTCGCGCCGGCGGGCACGCGCTCGGGCAGCTGCCCGAGGAGACGATCGGCGCGATCGCGCGCATCGTCGAGAACAACGCGCGGCTGGTGCGGCAATACTCGCACCGCCGCTATGCCGGCCGCCTCGTCCATTTCCGCGCCGCCGCGGAGCACGGCGACGGGCTCGACGCCTCGCTGTGGGCGCCGCATGTCGCCGCGGTCGAGGCGCACGACCTTCCCTACCGGCACGGGCAGATGCTGAGCCCGGCCGCGCTCGCGACGATCGTGCCGAGGCTTCAGGCGGCCTTCGCCGAGGCGGACGGCTCCCGATGAGCGCCGGGTCCGGCATCGCTGGGAAGGTCGCCCTCGTCACCGGCGCCGCGGGCGGGATCGGCAGCGCGCTCGTCGCGGCGTTGGCCGCCGGGGGCGCGACGATCGTCGCGGCCGACCGCAGCGAGAGCGGGCTGACCGCCCTCGCGAGCCGAGTAAGGGCGCCGATCCAGACGAGGGCGCTGGACCTTTGCGACGCAGCTTCCGTCGACGCGCTGGTCGAGTGGGCGGAGCGGGAGGTGGGGCCGGTCGAGTTCGGGGTGAGCGTGGCCGGCGTCCTCACCACCACGACGATCGTCGAGACCACGGACGAAGCGTGGGCGCAGGCGTTCGCGGTCAATGCCGGCGCGGTATTCGCGCTCGGGCGGGCCCTCGGGCAGCGCATGATCGGGCGCGGGCGCGGCAGCATCGTCACGGTC
The DNA here is from genome assembly GCA_020853895.1 of Bauldia sp. GTDB lineage: Bacteria > Pseudomonadota > Alphaproteobacteria > Rhizobiales > Kaistiaceae > JADYYB01. The sequence goes on along the minus strand of JADYYB010000008.1, from coordinate 10,624 downwards.
GGCTCGAATGCCGGCGCGGTGCCGCGCCACGGCATGGCGGCCTACGCGGCGTCGAAGGCGGCGGCGAGCATGTTCACGCGCTGCCTCGGCCTCGAGCTCGCGCCCCACGGCATACGCTGCAACGTGGTCGCACCGGGCTCGACGCGGACCCCGATGCTCGAGGCGCTGTGGGCGAGCGGCGGCAGCGAGGAGGCCAGCGTGCGCGGCTCGCTCGAGACGTTCCGCAACGGGATTCCGCTCGGCCGCATCGCCGAGCCGGAAGCGATCGCCGAGGCGATCGTGTTCCTCCTCTCGGACCGGGCACGGCACATCACCATGCAGGAGCTGATCGTCGATGGCGGCGCTTCGCTGGTCGGTTAGATCCACCATGGAGCCGGGCGCCATCGTCGAGGTGTTCGTGGTCCATTCCGACAACCTCGTGGAAGAGGCGGATGCTCTCCTCCCTGCCCTGTCGCCGGCCGAGGCGGAGCGGGCGGCGCGCTATCGGCGAAGCGAGGACCGGTCGCGATTCATCATCGGGCGGGGGCTATTGAGACGCCTCCTCGGCGACCGGCTCGCCGTCGCCCCCCGATCGCTCCCCATCGAGGCGGGGCCGTTCGGGAAACCGGCGCTCGCCGGCGGCCCCGGGTTCAACGTCTCCCATTCGGGGCGCTGGATCGCGATCGCGATCGGCGATCGGGAGGTCGGCATCGACATCGAGGAGCGGATCGCTCTCGATCCGCTCCCGCTCGCTGCCCTTTCGCCGGAAGAGCAGGCGCGCGTGCGGCGCGCCGCCGATCCGCTCGATGCCTTCCTCTCGATCTGGGTCGCAAAGGAAGCGGTCCTGAAGGCGGACGGCCGCGGCCTTGGCGGCGGGACCACGCCGTTCACCGTCCCGCCTGACCGGATGGGCCGGCCTCACCTTGTCCGTACCGAAGGCGGGAGGGTCGCGGGTATCGGCGTGGCGACGCTCGACCTTCCGCCGGGCGTCCATGGCGCGGTGGCGGCGCGAGGCGATGCCTGGACCCTCGATACTTTCCTCGGAACAGCGGACGAGTGCCTGGCGCATGGGCGGCGAGCCGTCCGAGGCCGCGCCCGGTCCGACCTCTGCTTAGAAGTATTTTAGATACAAGGAATGGCCTGATTTCGCATTTCTCCAATATAACAAAGGGATGGCGTCGAATCTTATCTTCGTGTCCAATAGACGCACCTTCAAACCGTTCTACAACTATCCTTTTGACTTCGATGACTTGCTGCAATAATTCATTACTTGACGGTCACGGACCAAGAAATCCAGTTACGAATTATAGTATTTATAGAAGCTGTATTTCGGCCGCAGCCGTCGCTCCGTCCCGCCGTCTCGGCAGGGAAACGGAGAATGCCCACCGCTCAGCAGCAACGAAGGAATGAACAATGAGGGATATGGCTCATACGGCGCGACTTGGTTCGCGCATGGCGGGCGCGGCCGCCGCCATCGCGATGCTTGCGACCGCGGCGATCGCCCAGGAGGCCCCGGCCCAGCCGGACAATGGCTGGTCTTTCGCCGCAGCCTCGCTCGCGACCGGCGTCAACACCGGCTACCAGCTCGCTTTCGAACCGGTCGGCCGGCAGGTCTATCTGACCGACGCCAACTGGCGGGCAGAGGAGAAGCGCCCCGACGGATCGATCGTGGTCACGCGTTACGCCACCGGCAAGGTGGTGGTGTTCGACGTGGACAGCCGCGCCTGGGTGGCCAACCACTCCTTCCTCGGGCTCTCGCGCGCCTACGGCACCGGGACTGAGGCCGACCCGCTCGACTGGACCGACATCGAGGGCGAGACGAACAGCGGCAACCGCTCCTCGTTCTCGCCCTACGGCATCGCGGTCGACGGGACCACGGTCAATGCCGCCGGCCAGGTCGATCCGACGATCATCACCACCACCGCCCGCGGCCGCGACCCGGAGCTCGGCTATGGCGGACACGTGGTCGTCTACAACGCCTCGCAGGGCGGGCCGACCGACGCCGACCGCATCTGGCAGTTCGAGGACGGCACGCCGATCTTCGACGGCATCCGCCGCATCGCGCTCAACACCAGCACGCACAAGGCCTATATCAGCAACTTCGCTGACGCCCGCGGTACCGGCGCGCGGCCCGGCTTCGTGGCCGTGGTCGACCTCCTCACCCGGGAAGTCGAGGCGCGGATCCGGGTGCCCGAGACCTGGGGCGCGATCGGCGTGACGGTCGATGAGGAGAACAACCTCATCTATGTCGGCACGCTGACCGGCGACGGCCTCTACGTCATCGACGGCAACGCCATCGACACCAGCAACGCGCAGGACCTCGAGCTCAACAACGCGGCGATCACCAAGCTCGACGCGGTGGTCGGCGAGAACGCCCGTCCGACCTACAGCCCCGAGCTCAAGCGCCTCTACGTGTCGACCTATGCGAGCCCGGCCGGCACGATCAGCGTGGTGGACGCCGACCCGGCGAGCGCGGCCTACGGCACGGTCATCGGCACGATCGAGACCGGCGCCACCAACTCGGTCGCCGTCGACGGCCAGCGCGGCCTTCTCTACTCGGCCAATCTGGGCGACCAGGAGGTCGTGGTCTACGACGCCAACACCTACGAGGAGCTGCTCCGCATGCCGACCACCGGCAACGCCCTCAACATCGGCATCGACCCGGAGACGCACGATGTCTGGGTGTCGAACTTCTCGGCAGCCAGCTTCGTGAACGTGTTCAGCGTCTTCCAGGAGCCGAAGGGGTAGCGGGTCGCCCGAGCCCAGTCCGGCAATCAAGTGCGTGCCGCCGGTTTCGTCCTGTCACCGGCGGCACGATCGTCTTACCCGCGCGAGCGACGGCTTTGTCCCGCGAACCCATCCAGGAGCAGAAATGAACCACCTCACCCGGTCCGGCCGTCTCAGCATGGCGCTCGCGGCGGCCGTCCTCCTCGCGCCTCTGGCGGCGGCCCAGGAAATCTTCGAAGGGCAGACATCGGACGGCGCCGGCTACTCCGTCCCGACCCGCTGGGTCGTCGGCCAGCCGCTTGCCCTCGAGGGAACGGGCTGGACCGATCTCGCCGGCGCCGGCGGCTCGACGATCGCGGTGGTCTACGATTTCGGGACCGTGCGGGCGCCGGTGCTCATCGACGGCGACGACGAAATCTGGGCGGTGATCGAGGCGGAGGCCGACGGCTCGTGGTCGTTCAGCCTGCCCTTCCCGGACTCCGCGAACTGGGCTGCGGGCGAGACCCACAAGGTCCATCTCCTCAGCGGCTCGCTGGGGACGAACGACCGCGCGCGGGGCGTGGCGGTCGACGTGACGATCGCCGCCGAGTAGGCGGGCCACGGCCCGGGCGGAGAGGCCGGTCAGCGTCGGTAGAGCAGGAAGAGACTGGTACAGCTGGGCCGGGCTCGAACCAGCGACCTACGGCTCCGCGATCCGGCCGCCCGCGCTCCGCTCACCCTTGATCGGCTCGACAGAGCGCTGCGGCGGCGAACCGCGCCTCCGATCCGCCAGGCAGGCACGGCACTTGCTCGGGAGCCGCCTGGCATGCTCGGGATCCCGCGCCGCTTCGGCCACTTTGTCTTCGCGGTCATCCAATCGGGGCTGACCTGCGCGATCGCTGCCGCGGTCGCCAGCTACCCGTTCATCGCAGACGGCAGCTTTGCCGCGCATTGGAGCCGGGCGTGGCTCCTATCGTGGCTCGTGATGCTTCCCGTCGTGGTCCTGGCCGCACCGGCGATCCGCCGGTTGGCCGACCTCCTGACGCGAGATCGCTGACTGCCGATGATGGACCTGCCGCAGCGTTCCGGGACCGGCCGCACGTCCTGACCCGGCCGCGCAGGGCGCGTCCCACGCTGGCTGTCTGATGTCAGTTGGGGGAAGGATTGGTACAGCTGGCTGGGCTCGAACCAGCGACCTACGGATCCACAATCCGGCGCTCTACCAACTGAGCTACAGCTGCAACGCGTGGAGACTTAGAAGCATCGCGGGCGCGATTCAAGCGGGCGGCGGGCAACGGGCATCCGGCATCCGGACGAGAGGCCCGATCCCTGATGCCGGATGCCGGATGCCGGATGCCTGATGCCGGATGCCAAAGCCCTTGCCCGGCCGCCGGGCCGTCGTCCGGCTCAGGCGATGCCGGCTTCCTTGAACATCTTCTCGAAGGCCTCGCGGCCGGGCTTGGAGGTCTCGACCATCACCTTCTGGGTGAGGTCCTGGAACTCCTTGGCCTGCGCGGAGAAGGCGTCGAACTGGCGGCGGGCGAAGGTCGCCTGGAGCTCGACCGCCTCGGCGATCGACTTGGCGCTGAAAAGATCCTTGAGGAAGGAGAAGGTGGCGTCGGCGTTGGTCTTGGTCGCCTCGATGGCCTTGAGGCCGACGACCGCGGCATTGTCTCGGGCGGTGGTCATCGCCGCCTCGGTGATCTCGGTGCCGGCCTCGGCGACCGCCTTGAAGCGGGCATAGGCGTCGCGCGCCTGGCTGGTGCCCTTCTCGGCGGCCTCGCGCCAGGCGGCCGGGATCTCGAAGCTGGGGAGCGACCTCGCGAAATTGTCCATGGTGCTCTCGAACTCGGCGCTGGCCTTGCGCGCCTTCGACTTGTCGGAGGTCTCGGTCATCTCGTCCTCGGGTTCGTCTAGGTTGGATTCGAGGCCGGCGACGGACGCCGGGAGGCCTCACTAGCCTCCAAGATAGGCGACACTTTTGTGCGTTGCAACATCGATTGTGCGGCGCACCATCGGCATTCACCAAAACGTGAGAAAAGATCGTGTGCGCGAAACGGACGCCGCCCGGTTCCACGCCAGATTGTTGGACCACCCTCGCTTTGGAGTCTAACTAGACTCACCCTATCGTCCGCGCGCGATCACTCACGTCGCTGCCACCGACCGGTACCGGCCGCACACGATGACAGAGACGCCGTCGCCCAGCCTTGCCCTCGCCGCCTCGCCCGACATCGCCGCAGCCTTGCTCGGCGGACGCGAGGCGTGGCTGTGGCGCGAGGACGGCCGCACGCTCCGCCTCGCCAACCCGACCGGGGCGAGACGCATCGGTGCGCGGCGCCTCTCGGAAGTGGCCGAACGGGCGATCCCGGCCGACCACCCGACCGGCAGGCAGATCGCGCAGCTGGCGAAGCTGATGCCGGTCGGCGCCGAGCGCCTCGCGATCCTCCGCGTCGGCCGCGGCGCGCAGCTCGTGGCGCTGACCTGCCTCTGCAAGCGGCTCGACCTTGGCGGGGGAGAGACCGCGCTCCTCGTCGTGGCGACGGCCGAGCCGGAGTCGATCCCGCTTCGCGAACGGGCGGCGGGGCTGGTCCGGTTCCTCGGCGACGGTGAGGACGCAAGCCTCTACGACGAGGCCGGGCAGCTGGTCGCCGGGCCGGAAGGCCATGCGGCGGCGCTGAACGGGCATGCCGACGTGGTCCGTCTCGTCACCGGGGAAGGCACGTATTCCCTGGTCCGCGCCGCGAACGGGAAGGCGATGCCGGCCGCGCCGGCGCAGGCAGCACCCGAGGCGGTTGCGGACGAGGCCGCGCCCTTGGATGCGGGTTCGAGCGCCGTCGCTGCGAACGACGCGGCCGAGCTGGACGCGGTCGAGCTGGACGTCGCCGAGCTGAACGCGGAGGAACTGGACGCCGCGGAGCTGGAAACGGACGGGGCCGAGAGCGCCGCCGGATCAGCGGACGATGGCGAGGCCGAGGCTCCCGTCTATGCGGTCGAGCCGGTCGACCTGCCGTCTAACCAGGCCGATGTCCGGCCGGTGCTGGTCGTGGAGACGCCGGAGCCGCCCGAGGAGCCTCAGGAGGACGGCGCAAGCGCCACGCCGCCGGCCGGGCAGGAACACGACCTCCCGTTCATCGGCACGCCGGACGCGACATATCCCGAAGAGGCGCGCGGCCCGGCCGAAGCCGACGTCCCGGGCGAGGCGACAGGCGAGCCCCCCGCCGATGTGCCCTTCCAGTTCACGCCGTCTTCCGTGCCGGTGCGCTTCATCTTCACGGTCGACGCCAACGAGCGGGTGACGCTGGTCTCGCCCGAGCTCGCCGCGACCGTCGGCAAGCGGGCCGCCAATATCGTCGGCGAACGCTGGCCGGACATCGCCCGGCGTCTGGGGGTCGACGACGACGGCGCCATGACGCGCGCGCTCGGCCGGCGCGACACGTGGAGCGGGGTGACGCTCTACTGGCCGGTCGACGACAGCGAGATCCGCGTCGCGGTCGATCTCGCCGCCCTGCCCGCCTTCCGGCGCGACCGCAGCTTCGAGGGGTTTCGCGGCTTCGGCGTGGTGCGCGGCAACGACCAGCGCCTGCCGCCGAAGGGGCCCGACGCCGAGCCGCCCGACTTGGGCGACTTCGCCCAGGACATCCCGGCGCCCGCGCCCGACGCCGATCCGGTGGAGGGCGAGCCGCCCGCCGCGGCCGCAACGTCCGAGCGGAGCGGACAGGGCTCCAACGTCGTCCGGCTGCCGGGCACGCCGGTCCGCGTGACGCCGCGCCCGCCGCTCTCGGGCAGCGAGCAGGACGCCTTCGCGCGCATCGCCGAGGTGCTCGGCGTCACCCTGCCGTCGGACATCTCGGCCAAGGGCGAAACGGCCGAGGCAGCAGGTGGTCCGGCCGACGGCAAGCCGGCGGGGCGGGCGGCGCCCGACCGGCGCCTCCTCGACCGGCTGCCGACCGCGATCCTCGTCCTCCAGGAGGAGGCGCCGGTCTACGCCAACCAGGCCTTCCTCGACCTCACGCTCTACCCGGGCCTCGCCGAGTTCCGGGAGGCGGGCGGGCTCGCCGCGCTCTTCGCGCATCCGGCCGACGAGGCCGCGCACGAGCCATCGGGCCGGCGCAGCCTCCGCCGCGCCGACGGCAGCACGATCGCCGCCGACACGCTTCTCCGCACCACGCCGTGGGGCGACGGCGGGGCGCTCATGCTGCTCTTCTCCGAGGTCGGGGACGCGCCAGCCGAGGCGGCGCAGCCGGTAGAGGCGGAGCCGCTGGCCGAACCGCCTCTCGCGGCGCCACCGCTGGCGCCGGAGCAGCCGCCGCTCACGGCCGACAGCGAGGCGGCGATCACCAGCCGGCTCATCGAGCTGGAAGCGATCCTCGACACCGCCACCGACGGGGTGGTCGTGCTGGACGCCGACGGGCGCATCGTCAGCCTCAACAAGAGCGCGGAGGCGCTCTTCGGGGTGAACAGCGCCGATGTCGCCGGCCAGGCCTTCGTCACTCTCCTCGCCGAGGAGAGCCATCGCGCCGCGCTCGACTATCTCGACGGCCTCGCCCGCAACGGGGTGGCGAGCGTGCTCAACGACGGGCGCGAGGTGATCGGCAAGGTGCCGCGCGGCGGGCTGATCCCGCTCTTCATGACGATGGGGCCGGTCGGGGCGACGGGCAAATTCTGCGCCGTGCTCCGCGACATCACGCATTGGAAGAACGCCGAGGAGGAGCTCGTGGCGGCGCGCCGGGCGGCCGAGGAGGCCAACGCGCAGAAGTCGGAATTCCTGGCCAAGATCAGCCACGAGATCCGCACCCCGCTCAACGCGGTGATCGGCTTCTCGGAAGTGATGATCGAGGAGCGGTTCGGGCCGGTCGGCAGCGACCGCTATCGCGAATATCTCCGCGACATCCACCTCTCCGGCTCGCATCTGATGAGCCTCATCAACGACCTCCTCGACCTTTCCAAGATCGAGGCCGGCAAGCTCGAGCTCGCCTTCGAGTCGGTGGCGGTCAACGACATCATCCAGGAGTGCGTGGCGCTGATGCAGCCGCAGGCCAACCGCGAGCGCATCATCATCCGCACCTCGCTCTCGGCCGGCGTGCCCAACATCGTGGCCGATCTCCGCTCGCTCCGACAGATCGTCCTCAACCTCCTCTCCAACGCCATCAAGTTCACCCAGGCCGGCGGGCAGGTGATCGTCTCGACCGCGCTCGAGACCAACGGCGAGGTGGTGATCCGCATCCGCGACACCGGTGTCGGCATGTCGGAGAAGGACATCGAGACGGCGCTGAAGCCGTTCCGGCAGCTCGCCGTCTCCGGCCACAGCCGGTTCGACGGGACCGGGCTCGGCCTGCCGCTGACCAAGGCGCTGGTCGAGGCCAACCGCGCTTCCTTCGCGATCGACAGCGTGGTCAACCAGGGCACGCTGGTACGCGTCACCTTCCCCAACACGCGCGTGCTTGCGGGCTAGCCGGGAGCCGCCCGCACTTTAGAACACCTCCATCTTAAACTCGTTCTAAGCTACTGAAATCATGGTCCTTTTTTGTTGACTGTGATAATCATGTTTGACATGGATCGCCGAGCCGCGCCCCGCGCGTCCCACCCACAAAACAGGCGGGCCAACTGCTCGCCGTCCGGAGGAAGCTGATGCGACTGAACCCACTCGCGCTCGGTGTCGGCCTCGCCGTCGCCGGCGCCGTTCCCGGCTTTGCCCAGACCCAGGAAGTCAACCTCTACACCACCCGCGAGCCGGGCCTGATCCAGCCGCTGATCGACCAGTTCACCGCCGAGACCGGCATCCGCGTGAACGCGGTGCTGGTGGCGCAGGGCCTGGCCGAGCGCGTGGCGGCCGAGGGCGCCAACTCTCCGGCCGACGTGCTGATGGTGGTCGACTATGGCGGCCTCGTCGACCTCGTCGACCGCGGCCTCACCCAGCCGATCGAGTCCGACGTGCTCGACGAAGCGATCCCCGAGAATCTCCGCGACCCGGACGGCCACTGGTATACGCTGTCGCTGCGCGCGCGCGTCCTTTACGTCTCCAAGGACCGCGTCACCGACGAGAGCCTCACCTACGAGGACCTCGCCGATCCGCGCTGGGCGGGCAAGGTGTGCATCCGCTCGGGCCAGCATCCGTACAACACCTCGCTCTTCGCCGCGTTCATCGCCAAGCACGGCGCGGAGGAGACCGAGACCTATCTCCAGGCGCTCAAGGCCAACCTCGCCCGCACCGCGACGGGCGGCGACCGCGACGGCGCGCGCGACATCCTCGCCGGCATCTGCGACGTGGCGGTGGCCAACTCGTACTATGTCGGGCTGATGCGCTCGGGCGCGGGCGGCGCCGAGCAGCAGGAATGGGGCAACGCGATCCGCGTCATCCTGCCGACCTTCGAGGACGGGCTCGGCACGCATGTGAACATCTCGGGCGCGGCGGTGGCGGTCAATTCGCCGAACCGCGACAACGCCATCGAGTTCATGGAGTACCTCGTCTCGCACGAGGCGCAGGACATCTACGCAAGGGCGAATTTCGAGTACCCGGTGACCGCCGGCGCGCCGGTCGATCCGATCATCGCCGAGCTCGGCACGCTGACCATCGACCCGACCCCGCTCGCCGAGATCGCGGCGCACCGCGTCGAAGCGAGCGAGCTCGTCGACAAGGTCGGCTTCGACAATTAGTGGCGTCGATCGCTCCCCCTCTCTTAACCTCCCCCTCGAGGGGAGGTCGAAACCCGCGCTTCAGCGGGTTTCGGGAGGGGGGAGCCACGTCTCAGCAGCAAGGACCCGGCGCCGATAGCGGCGCCGGCGCGCCCCCCTCCCGAAATCGCTGCGCGATTTCGACCTCCCCTCGAGGGGGAGGTTAGGTATTGGTCGCGGCAACGACCGGGCCGGACGCGGGTCTCGCTCCCGATCGCGGGACCTTGCGCCGTCGGGCGCGGATCCATCGCGGCGACTGGCCGTGGCTGATCTTCGCGGCGGTGGTCGCCTTCGCCGTGCTGGCGCCGGTCGCGGGGCTCGTCTATTTCGCCGCCAAAGGCTCGGGCGCGCTGTGGCCGCATCTCCTTGCCAACGTGCTGCCGGTCTCGCTCCGCACGACCGCCGTGCTGCTGATCGGCGTCGCGATCGTCGTCAGCGTGATCGGGGTCGGCACGGCGTGGCTGATCGCGCGCTACCGCTTCCCCGGACGCGGGGTCCTGCAATGGGCGCTGGTCCTGCCGCTCGCGGTGCCGACCTATATCGTCGCCTACGCCTATCTCGACGTGCTGCACCCGGTCGGGCCGGTGCAGAGCTGGCTGCGCGGCGTCCTCGGCATCACGAGCGTGCGCGGCCTCTGGTTCCCCGAGATCCGCTCGATGGGCGGGGCGATCGTCCTTCTCGGGCTGGTGCTCTACCCTTACGTCTATCTGCCGGTGCGAGCGCTCTTCCTGATGCAGTCGCCCGCCGCGATCGAGGCCGCGCAGACGCTCGGCATGAGCCGGGCGAAGGCGTTCTTCCGCATCGCCCTGCCGCTCGCCCGGCCGGCGGTGGCAGTCGGCGTCGCGCTCGCGCTCCTCGAGACGCTGAACGATATCGGCGCCTCCGAATTCCTCGGCATCCGCACCCTCACCGTCTCGATCTACACGACCTGGGTGACGCGCTCGAGCATCGAGGGGGCGGCGCAGATCGCGCTCTTCATGCTGGCGATCGTGGTCGCGCTGCTGGCGCTCGAGCGGCGCGGCCGGAGAAGCGAGAGGATCAGCCTCTCCGCGCGCAGCGCCAAGCCGATGCGGCCGGTGCGCCTGCACGGCCTCAAGGGCGCCGGCGCGGCGGCCGCCTGCGCGCTGCCGGTGCTGCTCGGCTTCGCCGTGCCCGCGCTCTACCTCCTGCAGAGCGCGGCCGACCGGGTGCGCGCGTTCGGGCTGCCGCGCGGGCTCGGCGCGTGGATCGCCACGAGCATGGGCTTCGCGGCCGTGGCGACGGCGGT
>JADYYB010000007.1 GCA_020853895.1 Bauldia sp. | reverse complement strand
GCCGGATGCACGACGTCCTGCTCGTCGTTCCAATGAACGCTCTTCAGGTTCTCGGCGATGGTGCGGCCGGTGACTGTCATGCAGTCCCCATGCAGGTAGCCGTGATCGAGCAGCGTCTTCATGAGCAGAGGCACACCGCCAGCCTCGAACATGTCCTTGGCGACATAACGGCCGCCCGGCTTCAAATCTGCGATATAGGGCGTGCGCTTGAACACTTCCGCGACATCGAACAGGGTGAACTCGATGCCGCATTCGTGCGCGATCGCCGGCAGGTGCAGGCCGGCATTGGTCGAGCCGCCGGAGGCGGCGACCACGGTGGCGGCGTTCTCCAGCGCCTTGCGCGTGACGATGTCGCGCGGGCGGATATTGGCCTTGAGCAGGTCGAGGATGGCCTCGCCGGCGGCGGCGCAGAACCTGTCGCGGAACTCGTAGGGCGCCGGCGCCCCCGCCGAGTAGGGAAGCGCGAGCCCGATGGCCTCCGACACCGTCGCCATGGTGTTGGCCGTGAACTGCGCGCCGCACGCCCCCGCGGAGGGGCACGCCACCTGCTCGAGCTCGTCGAGATCGGCGTCCGACATGGCGCCGACGGAGTGGCGGCCGACCGCTTCGAACACGTCCTGCACCGTCACCGGCTTGCCGCGGAAGGTGCCGGGCAGGATCGAGCCGCCGTAGATGAAGATCGAGGGCACGTTGAGGCGGACCATCGCCATCATCATGCCGGGCAGGGACTTGTCGCAGCCGGCCATGCCGACGAGCGCGTCGTAGCTGTGGCCGCGCATGGTCAGCTCGACCGAGTCGGCGATGACCTCGCGCGAGGCGAGCGAGGACTTCATGCCCTGGTGACCCATGGCGATGCCGTCGGTCACGGTGATGGTGCAGAACTCGCGCGGGGTGCCGTTGGCCGAGGCGACGCCGCGCTTCACGGCCTGGGCCTGGCGCATCAGCGAAATGTTGCAGGGGGCGGCCTCGTTCCACGAGGTGGCGACGCCGACCAGCGGCTGGTGGACCTGCTCGGTGGTCAGGCCCATGGCATAGAGGTACGAGCGATGCGGCGCGCGCTGCGGGCCTTCCGTCACGTGCCGGCTGGGAAGAAGCTTCTTGTCGATCGTACGAGCGTCCAATTCTCACCTCTGCGGCGCCGCCGCGCCGAACCCAACAGTACTCAACGTCCGCTCGTCCGCCGCCCCGAGGAGCGTAGCGGCCGCCCTTGCGACCCGGCGATGCGGAGAACCGGGTGCGCGCGCACCCGACGACCGTGAAGCTTATGCTATTTTATGGCTTTAGCACGGCAATCCGCGAGCCGTGTCGATCACTTCGCAAAAGACTGTGACTGGGCCGCAACTGACCTTCCGACCCCATCCAAGCCGTTGATCGGGCGTGGGAATCCCATATCGCCTCTCTTCGGCGAAAATGCAACATTCACCGAGAAAGCGAACATTTCACAGGGCCGTCAAGAGAAGCAATTTCCTCTCGCTGACTCGTGTGCGGCCATCGCGTCCGGTATCATCGCGGTAACTTGGGGAGGGTCAGCGATGCGTCGGTTCTTGAGCGGTCTGGTGCTGGCGGCGACGGGCCTGGTCCTCGCCGGGTGCTTCGTGTCGGAGACCCCGCTGATCGCGCCGGGCGACGCCGCCTTCCCCTACCAGGAGATCGCCTTCACCCAGTCGGACGGGGAGGACGTCACGCTGGTCCGCGAGGGCGACGACTACGCGATGCCGACTAGCGAGGGCAAGGTGCTCCTCCGCTTCCAGCCGATCCGGGACGATTACTACGTGGTGCAGATGGGGTCGGAGGATCCGGCCGAGGGGTGGCTCTTCGCCCTCCTCGAGGTCGACCTCGCCGCCGGGACGGCCAACGCCTACAAGGTCATCGGCTCGGAGGCGGACGTCGCCCCCGGGCTCACCCTCTGCGACCAGGTGATCTGCATCGCCTCGGTGCAGGCCTACGCCGACTACGCCATCGCGGCGGTCGAGGGCGGCGCGGAGCCGGAAGCGACCTACACGATCCGCTCGACGCGGTAGCGTCATCGCGCCTTAACCTCCCCCTTGCGGGGAGGTTAAGCGTCAGAGTTCACTCGCCCTTCCACTTCATCGAGCAGCCGACGGAGGGGATCTGCTCCACGGGGCCCCTCCCCGTCTCCGCGATCATGAGCATCGCCTCGACCAGCTCGCGCCTCGCGCCGGGGGGCGGCGGGTCCCGCCGGCCCTCGTCGAGGCGGCCGCGATACTGGATGCGGCCGTCGGCGTCGAGGCCGAAGAAGTCCGGCGTGCAGACCGCGCCATAGGCGCGGGCGACGTCCTGGCTCTCATCGTAGAGATAGGGGAACGGAAAGTCGTGCTGCTCCGCGAAGGCCTTCATGTTGGGGAAGGAATCCTCGGGATAGGCCGCCACGTCGTTGCTGGAGATGGCGACGAAGCCGATGCCCTCGGCGGCGAGCGTCCTGGCATCTTCCACCATGCGATCGGCCACCGCCTTCACGTAGGGGCAGTGGTTGCAGATGAAGACCACGACCGTGCCGCGCGGGCCGGCGATTTCGTCGAGGGCGTAAAGCTGGCCGTTGACGCTGGGGAGCGAGAAATCGGGCGCTTGCTTGCCTAGTTCGGGGGCGAGTGCGGCGAGGGCCATGGGGTCAATCCATCACGAGATTCATGGCGTCGAAGGTCATCGCGCCATAGGTCACGCTGATCGCCAGGATGGCTGCAAGCGCCGTGCCGCCGATGAGGAGCAGCCAGCGTCCGACCCGCATCCAGCCGGCGGCGAAAACCGTCTGCTGCATCAGGAGATCGACCGGGTAGGCCACGCAGTAGAGCGCGTTGGCGGCGATGGCGAGGCCGATGAAGGCCGGCCAGTACCAGAACGAAAAGCCGACGAAGGGCACGGCGATGAGGAGGAGGATCGCGTTGTACATGACGCGGCCCTTCTCCCAGAAGAGCAGCGTCTCGGCGCCCGGGCCGAAGGTCAGGAGCGGCCGAGGCTGGGGAGGCGAGGCGATGTCGCTCATAGGCCGAGCTTCTCCTTGAGGAGGTCGTTGACGGTCTGCGGGTTGGCCTTGCCGCCGCTTGCCTTCATCACCTGGCCGACGAACCAGCCGAGAAGCGTCGGCTTGGCCTTCGCCGCGGCGACCTTGTCGGGGTTCGCGGCGATGATCTCGTCCACGACCCTGGCGATGGCGCCTGTGTCGGTGACCTGGGTGAGGCCGCGCTTGGCGACGATCTCGCGGGGGTCGCCGCCCTCGGTCCACACGATCTCGAAGAGGTCCTTGGCGATCTTGCCGGAGATGGTGCCCGCCGCGAGGAGGTCGAGGATGGCGCCGAGCTGGACGGAGTCGACCGGGCTGTCGGCGATGTCCTTGCCTTCCTTGTTGAGGCGGCCGGCGAGCTCGTTGATCACCCAGTTGGCGGCGGCCTTGCCGTCGCGGCCCTTGGCGACGCGCTCGAAGAAGTCGGCCGACTCCTTCTCCACGACGAGAACGCTCGCGTCGTAGGGCGTGAGGGCGTAGTCCGCGATGAAACGGGCGCGCTTCTGATCGGGCAGCTCGGGGAGGTTCCGGGCAAGCTCGTCGACCCATTCCTGCGTGAACTCGAGCGGCAGGAGGTCGGGGTCGGGGAAGTAACGGTAGTCGTGCGCCTCTTCCTTGGAGCGCATCGGACGCGTCTCACCCTTGCCGGGATCGAAGAGGCGCGTCTCCTGGTCGATCGTGCCGCCGTCCTCGATGATGCGGATCTGGCGCCGCGCCTCGTAGTCCACGGCCTGGCCGACGAAACGGATCGAGTTGACGTTCTTGATCTCGCAGCGCGTGCCGAGCGGGCCGCCCGGCTTCCGCACCGAGACGTTGACGTCGGCCCGGAGGCTCCCCTCCTCCATGTTGCCGTCGCAGGTGCCGAGATAGCGGAGGATGGTGCGGAGCTTCGAGAGATAAGCGCGGGCCTCTTCGGCCGAGCGGAGGTCGGGCTTGGAGACGATCTCCATCAGCGCCACGCCCGACCGGTTGAGGTCGACATAGCTCTGTGACGGGTGCTGGTCGTGCAGCGACTTCCCGGCGTCCTGCTCGAGATGCAGGCGCTCGATGCCGACCTCGAAACTGGTGCCGTCGAGAAGGTCGACGGTGACGGTGCCCTCGCCGACGATGGGCTGCTTGTACTGCGAGATCTGATAGCCCTGCGGGAGGTCGGGGTAGAAATAGTTCTTCCGGTCGAAGACGCTGCGGAGATTGATCTCGGCCTTGAGGCCGAGCCCGCTGCGGACGGCCTGGGCCACGCATTCGGCGTTGATCACCGGCAGCATGCCCGGCATGGCCGCGTCGACGAAGCTGACATGGCTGTTGGGCGCGCCGCCGAACTCGGTCGAGGCGCCCGAGAAGAGCTTGGCGTTGGAGGTGACCTGGGCATGGACCTCCATGCCGACCACGACCTCCCAGTCGCCGCTGTCGCCGCGGATCAGCTTCTTGGGGTCTGGCGGGCGGACATTGATGGTCATTCGTAGACTTTCCCCCAGTCGGGGTCTGCCGGCTCTGTCAGGTCGACGCCCGGTAGAACGGCGATCGTGCCCTTCAGCGAGCCGAGGAGCGGGTGCTTGAAGATATCAGCCGACTTCGCCGGGGCCGTCGAAGGCTTGACCTCCTTGCCGGCCAACGCGGGCGGATTTTTGTTCGATTTCGCCATTTTCCTGATCTAGCCGGAGAATGGTTGAACCGCAAACTTGGCCGAACCCCGCTCGGATTCGTCGTGAGCTACTTCTTCACCGCGAAGCGAAGGCCCGTGCGGCCGGTAGGGATGAGGTCGACGCCGATGCGTTCGAGGCGGATGTCGTGGCCGGCGAGGTTTTCGAGGAGGCGGAGGCCCTCCTCCAGGAGGATCGGGACGATGTCGATCTGAAGCTCGTCCACCTCGCCCGCCTTGAGCAGCGACTGGATCGTTCGCGGGCCGCCCACCACGACGACGTTCTTGGCGCCGGCGGCCACCTTGGCCTGCCGGACGGCGCTGACCGCGCCGTCGCCGACAAAAGTCATCGTCAGCTGGTCGTTCTCCTTGGGATGGCTCGCAGGCGGGTGTCTCGAGACGATGAAGAGCGGAACCTGGAATTCGTAGGTGTCGGCATAGGAGTCGGGGTCGGAGGCCATCTCGAAGGTCCTCCGGCCCATGACCACGGCGCCAGTAGTGCTGATCGACTCCGCCGCGCGCGGGTCGTCGCCCATGTTGCCGAGGTCGGCGTAGAGCGGGCCGACACTGCCACTCCCGTCGCTGACGAAGCCGTCCAGCGACATGGTCATCCCTGCGATCACATGCGCCATGGCGCTCCTCCGCTTCCCGACTCCCTGCCGATGCGCGGATGCCGGCTAGGTGCGGTCTTGCTTCCTACGTCCCGCGATCTCGCGGCGCTCGAACTCGACGTTCCAGTCGATGAGGAGGCGCCAGAGCTTCTCGACCAGCGCCTCGTCGAGCCCCTCCTTGCGCGCCTCGGCCAGCACGTTGGCGAGGACGGCGTCGACGCGCTCCTGGAGGTAGGCCTCGGACGGGTCGGACTTGATCTCGGCCATGCGGCGGATGAAGCCGAAGCGCTCGCCGAGGAGGCGGACCAGCTCGCGGTCGAGCCGGTCGATCTCCGCCCTCACCTCCTCGCGGGTGCGGGCCTCGGCCGGCGTCCTCGTCACCGCCGCCTCACCACCAGCGCTGCGGGGCGAAGCGGCCGGCGGCGTCCTCGATCACGGCGGCGGTCAGGAAGAGCGTCTCCTCGTCGAAGGGGCGGCCGATGAGCTGGAGCCCGAGCGGGAGGCCCGAGGCGTCGAGGCCGGCGGGGACGGCGATGCCGGGCAAGCCGGCCATGTTCACCGTCACGGTGAAGATGTCGTTGAGGTACATCTCGACCGGCGAGGCGTCGGCCTTGGCGCCGATGCCGAAAGCGGCAGAGGGCGTCGCGGGCGTCAGCACCGCGTCGACGCCGCCGGCGAAGGCCTCGTCGAAGTCGCGCTTGATCAGCGTCCGCACCTTCTGGGCGCGGATGTAATAGGCGTCGTAGTAGCCGGCGGAGAGGACGTAGGTGCCGATCAGGATGCGGCGCTTGACCTCGCGGCCGAAGCCGGCGGCACGGGTGTTCTCGTACATCGAGATGACGTCGTTGCCCTCGACCCTTAGGCCGTAGCGGACGCCGTCGTAGCGGGCGAGGTTCGAGGAGGCCTCGGCCGGGGCGACGATGTAATAGGCCGGCAGGGCGTAGGCGGTGTGCGGGAGAGAGATGTCCTTAATCGTCGCGCCGGCCGCCTTGAGCCACTCCTTGCCGCGCTCCCAGAGGGCCTCGATCTCGGCGGGCATCCCGTCCACCCGGTACTCCTTCGGGATGCCGATGGTGAGGCCCTTCACCGAGCGGCCGATGGCGGCCTCGTAGTCGGGCACGGCGAGGTTGGCCGAGGTGCTGTCCTTGGGGTCGTGGCCGGACATCGAGCGGAGCATGATCGCCGCGTCGCGCACGTCGCGCGCGATCGGGCCCGCCTGGTCGAGCGAGGAGGCGAAGGCGACGATGCCCCAGCGCGAGCAGCGGCCGTAGGTCGGCTTGATGCCGACGGTGCCTGTGAAGGCCGCAGGCTGGCGGATCGAGCCGCCGGTGTCGGTGGCGGTCGCGGCGGCGCAGAGCTGCGCGGCGACGGCGGCGGCCGAGCCGCCCGAGGAGCCGCCGGGCACGAGGCGGCTGTCCGCCTCTCGCGCGCGCCAGGGGTTGATGACCGGGCCGTAATACGAGGTCTCGTTGGACGAGCCCATCGCGAACTCGTCCATGTTGAGCTTGCCGAGCATCACCGCGCCGTCGCGCCAGAGATTGGCGGTGACGGTCGACTCGTAGAACGGCTTGAAGCCGTCGAGGATGTGGCTGCTCGCCTGGGTGTGAACGCCCG
>JADYYB010000006.1 GCA_020853895.1 Bauldia sp. | reverse complement strand
GGCGATGACGACCCCCGGGCTGCTGCCGACTACAGCTCGGCGGCTACGATCTACTTCGTTCCCAAGGGCGGGCAGCTCGCCGACGGCTCGGCCGCTCCCGGCTTGCGCATCCAGTACTTCATCGAGAACGAGAACGGCCCCGGCACGTACAATTCGATGACTGAAGAGGGCCACCGCCTCTTCGACGCCGCGATCAACTGGGCGCTGAGCCAGGAATAGAAGGGGATCGGTCGCTCGGCGCGTCAGGCCCGGAGCGACCGTCAGGAAAGGAACCGCGCCGGAAGCAAATGCTCCCGGCGCGGCTCGTTCGATCACCGGGACCGAAGAGAAGGGCAGCGACCCTCCGGCGAAATCGATTGGCTTCTGCTCTTGACGGTCAGGAGGCGCCGCGGACTCTCAAGACCGTCGCAATCGTCGTGCCACCGCCGGACTGACCTGTCGTACCCTCCCTGACCTGTCGGAAATTCTGCTCCGCTCGTGCGGTTCCGCGGGGGGCGTGCGGGCTGGCCGCCCGGCGCGATCGCGTCGCGTCAGGCGGCCCGCCGTCTCAACTCAGATCATGTTGGCGCCACGGGTGTTGGTGAAGACCCTGTACACCATCCGGTTGCTGGTCATGAACAGCATGTTGCCGACCGGCCCGCCGAAGCAGAGGTTGGCGGCACGCGTCGGCAGCGTGATCTGCAGCAAGTCCGTGCCATCCGGTGCGAAGACGCGCACCCCGGCCAGCTCCGGGCTGCCGCCCCAGCTCGCCCAGATATTTCCCTCGAAGTCGCACTTGATCCCGTCGGCGCTGCCCATTTCGGGATTGATGAAGATCCGGGGGTTCTCAAGGGTCTTGGTATCGGCGCTCACGTCGTAGACGCGGATCCTTCCGAGCTCCGCCGGCGTCCGGCTGTTGGTGACGTAGAGCTTCGACTCGTCCTCCGAGAAGCAGAGGCCGTTCGGCTGAATGTCGGTGATGACGGCGGTGATCTCTCCTGTGTCCGGGTCGACGCGGAAGACGTTGGTGTTCTCCTGCTCCCGCGTCGTCCGGCGCCCCTCGAAGTCGTCGTCGAGGCCGTTCGGCGGGTCGGTGAACCAGATCGAGCCGTTCGAGTGCACGACCACGTCGTTCGGGGTATTGAGCTGCTTGCCCTCGAAG
Source organism: Bauldia sp. (assembly GCA_020853895.1). Lineage (GTDB taxonomy): Bacteria > Pseudomonadota > Alphaproteobacteria > Rhizobiales > Kaistiaceae > JADYYB01. Next base: position 19,386 of record JADYYB010000006.1, on the reverse strand, counting down.
CTGTCGGCGATGACGGTGATGTCGCCGCTGTGCTCGGTCCGCGTCACGCGGCGAGTCTGCTGCTCGCAGCTGATCAGACGGCCCTGCTTGTCGGTGGTGTTGCCGTTGACGTGGTTGGAGGGGTCTCGGTAGATGTCCAGCCGCTCGTTCTTGTTGTCCCAGCGATAGAGGCGGTTGGCGCCGAGGTCGCTGAAGATCAGCATCTGCTGATCGCCGAACCACACCGGGCCCTCGGTGAAGTTGAACCCGATCGCGATGCGCTGGATCGGACCGCGCAGCCGGGCCGTGTCATTGCCCCCGTTGAGGGCGGTGGCGAACGCCTCGTCGGTGCCCATGGTGTAGGTCGCCGTCGGCAGAGTGCTTTGCGCTCTCGCAACATAGGGCGCGGCCAGGGCACCAGCTGTGCCAGCTCCGATCGAAAGGAGTGCCGTACGGCGGGTGATCAGATTTCTCGCATTCGTCATGGTCTTCTCTCCTCCAGTGCGCCCAATCGCGCTGTATTTGGGTGGCGTGGAATGGCGCTTGGCGCGCATGTGCACATGCGGCCCGATCGCTCCTCCCTGGAGCGGCATTTCAGCCGTGCCGATCTGACGACACCCCTCCCTTTGCACCGTCAATTCCGGACGGGGATTGCTTCTCGGTCTCTCGTTTTCATTCGTCGAGAAGTCGTCCGCGATCCCGCGCCGGTCGCCAACGATGCGGCTACGCCAGAGCGATAGCCTGTCTTCCCCTGGTTCACGTCCCCCGGCAGGGTGAGCCCGGCCCCGGAGGAAGAGGAGTCACGAGCGGCCGCACGCCGTTGCGCTCCTGAGTGAGGGGGAGGGTCCCGGCAGGGGGTGGATCGAGTCCCCGCGGCGCACGGCCGTGGCGCAGGAAGGAGGGGTCGAATCCAGAGGCCAGATTCAGTCCCGATCTGGCATTGCATCGGGCAGGGGGCTTGATCACCCCCGAGGGGGACGAGCTTTCCTGAGACCTGGGGCAGACTGGGTCTACTCGGACACCGCCTTCACTATCCTCGGTGAATCGTCCGAGACTTGCCTCCTGTGGCGATCACAGTACTCCCGAAGTGAACTTTGCCGGCGTGCTCCTCGAACGGGGAGCATGCCGGCAACTCCAGGGGACTGGTCCACGACCGGCGGGGCCTGACCGGTGCTCGATCGGTCGGCGCCGACCGTCCGGACGGGTAGCGCAAAAGGAACCGTCTCGAGGAGCCCCGGCGTAACCCGGACGGGCCGCGCTGGTCGAACCTGAGAAATTCATACGCGCCGCTTGTCTCGGCCGCCCGCCCCGTCAGGCGGGGTTGGTGACGGGTATGTTGTTGTCGGTCAGGAGCCTGCCGATCTCGCCGGCCCATTGCGGACGCCTTTCGGCATAGCTGCGGATCTTGGCGTAAACGCCGGCCTTGTCGTCGTCCGACAAGGGCTCGGCGGCGGTGATGGCCCGGCCCATCGCGCGGAAGCATTCCTCTTCGTATTCGGGAGCGTCGCACGCCTCCCCTATGGCCTCGATCACCGTTGTAGCCGCCGCCGAGACCTCCGCGCCGGGCGCCTGGGCCTGGACGGCAGTCGTGGCCAGCAGGATGACCGCGGCCGATGCGAGAACAATTCTCATACGCTTCCACCTTTCATGAATCGAGTGAGGCTATCGGTGGCGGAGACTTGTCCGCCCTTGCCCATCCGACACGCCGCCGCGGGAGCGGCCCAATCCGATGTCGGAGAAAGGCACTGCGCCAAATCGTGGCGCAGTGCAGAGTGATCGCCGGCGCGGGCAGACATTGGTGCCCATGGGAAGTTCCCCGCGCCGGGATCAGGTCAGGCTATTTCCGTTCCGCGAGGTCGACGTCCGGGTTGCTGCCGCCCTGGAAGCAGGTGAAGTGCTGCGACAGACGGACCGGGTCGTCGGCCACCCGGGCGTAGTGCCAGTCGTCCGGACCGCAGACCGGCTTGCCGGCGGCGCGAGCCGCATCGACGATCCGCTGCACGAGGAACTCGTAAGCCTCGTCACCCGCGCCATAGCCCGAGAAGTTGCCGAGGTCGCCCGAGGCGGCGAACACCGCGTCGATGCCCGGCACGCTGGCGATCTCGTAGGCGTTCTCGACGCCCTCGAGGGTCTCGATCATGGCGATGATCAGGATGTTGTCGTTGAACGAGTTGCGGTAGCCGCCCGGCACGTCGGGATAGAGCGTGCTGATGAGACCGCCGCCGCTGGACCGCGCGCCGAGAGGCGGGAACAGCGCCCAATGGACGATCTGCTCGGCCTCTTCCTTGGTGTCGACGGTCGGGACCACGAGGGTCATCGCGCCGGCATCGAGGATGGCCTGGATCCAGCGCTCGCTGGAGTCCGGAATGCGGGCGCCATGCGAGAAGTACGTCCCGTTTCCGCCAGGCGCCTCGATGAGGCCGCAACCGGCATACATGTCGGCAACCTGCCAGACGTCGAGCGCCTGGTGCTGGATGTTCACGAACGCGAAGTCGTAGCCGGCGGCAGCGGTGTTGCAGTAGCGCTCCGGCGTCCAGCCGCGCGAGGCGGTGAACGACATCACGTCTTCGCCGGCGAGCATTCGCCGCTTGGCCTCGTTCCAGATCACGTGGTCCGGGTTGTCGAAGCGGTTGCCGTAGACCCAGTCTTCGGCAATGCGCCCGGGCGCCGGCGCCGACCATTCGCGGGTCGTCGGTCCCCAGCTCGGCCAGGTCGTCGGGCCGGTCTCGGTCATGCTCTGGGTCGGCGGGCGCCCCCCGGGCGAGTCCTGTGCCTGGGCCGCAAGCGGCAAAAGGCCGATCAGCGCGCCGGCGGCGGCTGTACCAATCAACTTAATCATGTCTCCTCCCATATCCTTCTTGGACTTTGCTTTTTTGGGGAACCCCTCACCCTGGCACACACGCGCAGCGTTCGATCGAGGCCGTGATTCACCACGGCCTCCCACGGCTCCATCCAGCATCTGCTGTTCCCCCACTGCAGAAAACTCGAACGCAAGCTGTGTATAGTCCCGCCTTTCCATACCGACATCACCCGCTAGGGGGACATGGCCCGTGTCCAGCCTGGGGTAGTCGCTGATCGGCCCCGTATTGGCGGATCGCAGTCTGGAATTGGCGGTCCGCCGCTCCATTGAAGGGACAATGGGAGCAGAGAACACGAACAAGAAGAAAGGGCACGACGATGACCCTAATCTCAAATCTGATTCCGCGAATATACGCAGGCTCCATGGATCGTTCCGCTCTCTGGGGTGTCGCGCACGAGCTCTACCGGGCAACTCGCTGCAACCGAATCTGGCTATTCGGTTTCGAGAGAGGATATGTCCCGAATGCGGGGCTCATGCCCAAGCTGCCAATGGATCAGCTGGTGGCGTTCCTGTTGGAGGAGGCGGGTCAGGCAGAGGGGATCGCAGGTGAAGAAGGGTGGCCAGCCCCGGGCGCGCTGATTGCGGCCGATCGCTTCTATTGGTTCCCGTTCAGGCGAAATGAGGTCCCGAGAGTCTTGACGCCTCGAGGCGAGCGTCACCGGTTATTCTCCCTTGTTCTATCGGACAACCAGAAGGCCGCATGGGAGGAGGCAAGGAAGGAGATAAGCGGAGTAGCCGACGCGCAGGTTCGATTCGATATTATCCTGCAAGTAGCCCCACACATGATTGCTTCTTTCTCTGTGGCGCGAGCATTGGCGGCCAACCAGCTCTACTTGGGTGCTCATGGCAGGCCTCGAACCACACAGCAGGCGGTATTCCTGTTGGGTACGCGAGGAAAGATCGTCTACTCGACCGAGGCGGCCCAGGACCTGATCAACGAGGTCGGAAGATCGCTCTATTTGCCGGACCACTCGCTCGATCTCGGCGCCATGCTTGGGGCGGCAGCCCTTGACGGAAACCTTGGGACAAAGCCGAGACCGTTCAGAATAGGCCGCGGTCCGGACAAGCTGCCTCTATTCGCCCTCGCTATCGCGCTCGAGCGCGAGGAGGGAGCCGGCGAGGCCGCTATCCCTCGAACGATCCTCATCGTCTGCGACCCCGAGAAGCGGACGCCTTTCGTCGCCGAGATGATCCAGCAGACATGGGAATTGACCGTCGCCGAGGCACGGGTCGCCGCACAGATTTCGTTGGGGAGGGGGATCGACGAGGTGGCGGACAGGCTGAACGTGACGAGGGAAACCGTGCGCACTCATCTCAAGAGAATATTCGCGAAGACCGGCACCTCGAGCCAGGCCGAGCTCGTCGCCTTCATCTCGGCCGTCCAGTCGATTCATTTCCCGTTCTAGCCGGACGCAGACTGCCCCGCCGACGGACGACGGCTAGTCCCCCGCGTTCAGCTCGGGCAGGGCCCTGACCGTGTCGCGCCTGAACGCGTCGAGCGGGGCGAGGCGGAGCATGGAGGGAACATTGGGCGCGGAGTCGGAAAGGTCGACTCGTCCGTCGTAATAGACTGTGAGGACGCGGCCGTTGTCGAAATAGAGCCGGCCGAGCGAAACGTTGCAGTCGAGGATGTCGCCCGGAATTCCTTCCCACGATCGGAGAACCGCCCCGATCAGCCGGTCGGGCGGGAGCTCCCGGATCCGCTCCGCCTCGGTCTGCTGACCGGCTCCAAGGAGAAGATTGACCATCCCAAGGCGAGCAGGCTCTCCGGGGCGATACGGAGCGAAGCTGCAATCCAGGGCGCGATTGTCCCGCAGCTCCTCGTTCAGCGCCTCGACCGCCGAACTCTGGTCGAACGACCCGACGTCGAAAGTGCCCAGTTCATAGTAGCTGTAGAAATGGCCGGGGTCCTGCAGCGCGATCGCGTCCTGATCCGCCACCAGGCGATCGAGAAGCGAATCCAGCGGGTCGCCGGATTGCTGGGAATGCACCGGCCCCGCGGCGATGAAGAGGAGAGCGATCGCGCCGATGTGAAGAAGACCCGGCTGTATCAATGTTTCGGCTCGGCACTGGAAGTCGGTCATTCCTACGGATCAGCCCTATAGATCAGCGCCCGACGAGGCGCTAGCGCCACCGCGCGCCTGATCCGCGGGGTGGTCTCCGAATGTAATCCAGCCGTGTCCGAAAGGAAGGGCGGCCCCAACTTGGCCGCTCATTACCCCCTTTTCGGGGGACGCCGAACCATTCGGACTGCAGCAATACTCCGCATGACGAGCGAAACGCCCGGCTCTTGTCTGTAGCGGAACTGAAGGCGCTCACTTGTACGAGGATCATAGGCTGCATACGGTGAGCGGGCTGGGGCGCGCACCAAGCACCAATAGAAAAATGCGCGATGGAGGGAAAATGTCGAAGTTGGAGTATCGGGTCGGAGCGGCTGGAAAGCGGTTGCGGCGTGGGCTGTTCTTCAGCCTGGCCATGTTCGGCGGAGCGCTTGGGCTTTCGGGTTTCGCCGCCGCCCAGACGGATGGCGGAGCGCTCTGGGCAGAGGGCGCTTGCTTCAACTGTCACGGCAACCTCGCGGCAGGCGATGGGGATAGCGCCTACCCGAGCGGGCCCAATCTGCGGCGCTCGGCCCTCGACCGGGAGTCGCTCCGTGAGGTCGTCGCATGCGGCCTTCCGAGCTCCCCGATGCCGGCCAATCTGGAGGGGGCCTATACGCAGACGGCTTGCTTCGGAATGCCGGTAGGCCCGGCGCCGGACATAGCCATTGGCGCGGGCTTCAGCGCCGAGGAGATCGACACGCTGGTCGATTTCCTCATGGCGAACGTCGTCGGGGTGACGCGCATCACGCGCGAGAACTGCGCGCTGTTTTTCGGCGGGAACCTGAACGCGCCGACCTGCCTGGAATACTGATCGGGCGGGAGCCGCCGGTGGTCCACGAGGGCCGCGAGAGGGGGCTTCGCGCGCTTGCGCGAGGCCGCGTTCTCCGCAGAGGCGTTGGAGGCTGACCCATGAAGCATCGCGCGGGCCTGCTGGCCCTCCTGATCCCCATGCTGGGCGCGGCGGATGGCGGTCTCGCGCAGGAGCTCGGGGAGCGCGAGGCCGCGTTCGTCGCGGGGCGTACCATGGATTGCTCGGGCTGCAATCTGGCCGGGGTCAGCTTGAAGCGGCGCAGCCTTGTCGGCGTCGACCTCTCGAATGCCAATCTCGAGGAAGCTTCGTTCCACGCGTCCGATCTCACCGACGTCAACTTCTCCGGCGCCCAGGCGGCCTACGCCAATTTCAACCGGGCCGTCCTGACGCGGGCCAATTTCGCCGGCGCGGACCTCACCGAGGCCATGTTCTTCACCGCGCTCGCCTCCGGAGCCGATTTCTCGGGGGCCAATCTGGAGTTCGCCCGGATGGGCAATGCGACGCTCACCCGGGCCAACCTGGAAGGGGCTCGGGGCTCGAGCGTGGATCTCGGCGGGGCGCGGCTCAGCGACGCCAATCTGAGGGAGGCCCAGCTCTACAATGCGGACTTTCGTTCCGCCGCGCTCTTTCGAGCCGATCTCCGCGGCGTCGTCGCCGAGGTCGGCTATTTCCTCGGCGCCGACATGCGGAACGTGAATCTGGAAGGGGCCGTTCTGACCGACTCGAACATGCGGAACGTGGACCTAGGCGGCGCGAACCTCGCCGGCGCCAACCTTGCCGGCGTGGTGCTTCTCGGCGGCAGCCTCCTGGACGCCGACCTCAGCGGCGCGGTTCTCACGGGCGCAAGAATGCCCGACAACACGCTGCATCCGCGACGGCATCGCGGGCGTAGACGTCGAGGCGGGTCAGGCTCTCGAAATACGCATCGGGCGGGACGTCGAAGAAGTCCTGTCCGGGCTTGCGCAGGAGCCGGCCCTGCAGGGTTGCGAAGCGATCCTCCGCGACCATGACGCAGTCCGTCTTGAGGAAGCCGCCATTGGCGGGGCTCTCCGCTGCACCGGGCGGAATGTCCACACACTCCCAGGGCGCGTCGTTGACCACGCCCTTGAGGACCGCGAACAGCGAGTGGGCCTCCTGGCGCACGGCCACCGGCGCGCGCGGGTCGGTGACCACACGATAGCCTTGGACGAGGCCTGCATCGTCGATCAGGAGGGACGTGACGATCGGCTGTCTGAAGAAGACATTTGCCGAGTACCTGCTGATTTCCCCCTCGTCGCGCCAGGCGCGCGCGACGTATTCCCATTCATCGTCATAGATGAACCACACCTCGCGAAGTCCGGTGTCTTCCTCCGGGCGACATCTCGCGAAGTCCTCGAAGCTCGCGAGGCGCAGCGAGGGCGGTCCGCCGTCCGTCCCGCAGGCCGGGTCGACCCACTCGTCGACCGGCAAGGCGCTGACCGGCGTACCGAACTCCACGCCAAAGATGCGAGCATGGGATTGGGCAAAAGAGTCCGGCGGCGCGACCGCGACTATCCCCAGGGAGGCCAGGGCCGACAACAGAAAGCGCATGTCTCCTCCGCCACAGAGAAAACGCGCAGGGGGAGGGCCCCCTGCGCGCGCCGGCTCGATTCGAGCCGAGTTCTCAGCCAGGCCTCAGAGGCCGAAGACGACCAGCATCGCGGTCGGATGGAGGTGCTGACCGATGCCCCCGCCGCTGCCTTCCTCGCCACCGATGATCTTGGCGATGTACTGGTTGCCGTTGACCCCGAAGCTCATGATGCCACCCTTGGTGTTCGCACCGGTGTTGACATACCAGAGCTCTTCGAGCGTCTCGGGATGGTGGGCCGAGATCCGGCCATCCATCGCGCCGGTGAACACCAGGTCGCCCGCGGTCGCCAGGGCGCCGATCTCGGCCTGACGGTTGCCGGTGACCCCCTGGTCGCGGACGAGCGTCTGCAGGAGCTCGCCGTTGGTGGCGTCGATGGAAACCAGCGCCCACACCGTCTCGACCTGGACCTGCCGGGTCGAGCTGCCGAGGCCCTCACGAGCCAGCGGGTTGAAGGCTTCCTCGGTGGTCCGGACCACGGTCTGATACGTGCAGCCCGGGGTCAGCGTGTTGTAGGTGATGCCGGTGTTCGGGTTGTAGGACGCCGGCCAGATGCCCGTCGGCGAACCACCCCAGGTCTGGCAGATCTTCGGAGCGTCGGCCTCGGCGCGGCCGCGGCGCGGACCGGCCTGGGCGTAAGTCTGCACCATCGACGTGCCGAGATCGGGATTGTACTCCACCGGCAGGCCGCTCTTCGGATCGATGCCGGCCGTCCAGGTGATGTTCTCCTGCTGGGGTGTCGCCCGGAGGAACTCGCCGGTGACCCGGTCGAGGGACATCAGGAAGCCGCTGCGGGCCCAGTTGGTCACCGAGAGGCGCTGCTGGCCGTCGGTGCCGGCCACCGGAATGAGCATCCGGCTCGCCGTCGAGTCATAGTCCCACTGGTCGTTCGGAACCTCCTGGAAGTACCACCGCAGCTCGCCGCTATCGGCGTCGAGGGCGATGGTGCTGACCGAGTAGAGGTTGTCGCCCGGGCGATATTCCGGATCGTAAGCCGGCGAGGGTTCGCCGGTCCCGAAATAGAGCATGTTCGTCTGGGGGTCGTAGGCCGGCGCGTTGCCCCACGGCATCGCCGCGCCGGTCCGCCACGTCTCGCCGGCCCAGGTGCCGAAATTCGGGTCGCCGGGCAGCGGGATGGTGTGGAACCGCCAGATCAGCTCGCCATTGGTGGCATCGTAGGCGGCGAGCCAGCCGACGCCCGCGCCGCTCGGCCCGATGGTGATGATGTCCCGGCCGCCGGCGGTCCCGTACACGCCCGGAACCGAGGGAAGGTACCGGCCCTGAGCGCCGCCATTGGCGATCATGTCGGCGGTGTTGGGCTGGTCGAGGACTTCCTGCGCGCCGACCTCCCAGAGGAGCTCGCCGGTCTGCTTGTCGACGAAGACGATGCGGTTGTCCTGGGTTCCATGGACCACGCCATTCTCGTAGAGGGCGATACCGCGGGCTCTGCCACGCGACCGCTCCACGCCCGGGTCAAAGCGCCACAAAGGATAGGCGCGCTCGCCGCTCGTTACGTCGAACGCCATGATCCTGTTCATCGAGTCGTTCAGATAGAGGACGCCGTTGTCCACCAGCGGCTCCGCGTGTTCGTTGCACACGGTGCGCTCCGGGGCCGGTATCGCGCAGCCGCCGAACGAGACCATGTAAACGATGCGGAGATCGGCGACGTTGCTCTGATTGATCTGATCGAGCTGCGAGTAGTGCCAGTTGCTGTGATTGCCGCCCTGCATAAGCCAGTTATACGGCTCGGAATCGGCGTTACGGAGGCGCTCGGTCGTCGTGGGCTCCGACGGCGACCCCTGCTGCGCCAACGCTGGGCCAGCAAAGGCAAGTGCCGTTGCTGTCGTAGCGGTAGCGGCCAATAGTCGAGTCGAGAATTTCATCCCGTTTCTCCCCTTTTTGTGCCACGCCGTCCTTCTTCTCAATTTGCGCAGCTTAGAAGCCGCTGAGGATTGAGGTTCCTCTCTGCTGACGGCCGGTGAAGAAACTCTACAGGGTGGGAAGGGAAAGAAACAAGGAAAACACGACAACTCTCACACCAATCGTCTGAGCTGTCGGAATTAGTCACCCGGTAGGGTGATATACTCATCCAAATTGAGGAGGAACTGCCGAGCAAGCGCCAGAAAGCGGCGTTTTCGAGTCTCCCCGTGCGTGTAGATTGCGGGCAGGACGCTGTGCGGGAACGCGGTATCCGCCGCGTAGCTCGTGGACGAGACCTGACGGAAAAGCGATCGGGAGGCGCCGGTGGGCCGCATCGACCTCAGTTCATGGCAGGGCCTGCTGACGACCCTCGTTGGTCTTGCGCTGTTCGCCGTCATCGGTATCGGCATTCGCCTGCTGATCATGTCCACGGTCCAGAGGCGCCGGGAGCGCCTGAACCGCCAGATCAATGAGCGCCTGCGCACGCTGATCGCGGCCTACAAGGTGCTCGGCGGTTCGTTCACCGGCAATCTGACCGTCGATCCGCGTCATCTCCGTCGCCTGCCCCAGGAGGGCGATCCTGCCGCCTCGAGCGACGAGGCGGCAGGCACGGACCTGACGGCCACCGGCGAAACGGGATCGGACCGCGGCCGGCGCATCCGCGACGCCGTCGAGGCGGCCCTGTCGGACATCATCCTCCTCGGCACCGAGGAGCATGTCCGCCTCGCGGAGCGCGCCGCCCGCGAGCTCGTCGCCGGGCATCAGATCAACACCCACGAACTCGTCGTGTCGCTCCGGGGCTTCATTCGCGAGGCGCTCGACCTCGAACCGATTCCGCCCGACCTCGCGATCCCCGCGCAGGGCCCCACGCGGCCATCGGGACCGGGTGGCGGCGGGAGGGGCGGGCGCGAGGGCGAAGGATCCCGCCAAGGCGGCGGTGCAGGCGGGACAGGGGGTGGTGGCGGCGCGGGCAGTGGCGCCGCCATGGGCGCGGCCCTCGACAGGGGCGACACCAACCTCTCCGAGCGCTGACCGGCAGCAAGGGCCGTCCCAGTTCCACACGCGCCCTCCCAGGGCAGGGCGGTTGAGGAGAGGTAGTAGAAGACCCTGCCTTGGTCCCGAATTCATGCTTCTTGCTTAGAAGACGCGGCGACCGCGCACCGGATGAGAGCTGAGCCTAGGCTCGCTCAAATGGGGGTGTGGATCATGAACCCGAGGTGGGGTTTGCTGCTCAACCGCTAGTAGCCGTTGCGAGATCATTATCCGCTGACGGTTAGTCGTCCTGGCAGTGACGATGAATAGTTAACGTCAACGCCAGCCCGATGCGATGGCTCGACCGACAAGCCGGCCGGGGCGCGAAAAACGCTTGCGTGTCCGGGGTTTTCTGGGAGGAGGGACAGGATCATGGCCGAGAAGAAGATCGAGCAGATGGTGTTGGTCCGGGACAAGCTGGGCAATGTCTACAAGGCATTTGCCGGGACACTGGATCAGGAGGTCACTCTCGAGCCGGGTAGCCGCTCGGTCGCGCTTGTGCGCGACTCCGCTTCCGGCAAGGAGTTCAAAGTATTTCGCGACGAATTATCTAAATTTGTCGATCCGAGATTCCTGGTGTCGGATTCCTGGGGCGATTCTTGGGGCGACTCCTGGGGGGATTCCTGGGGCGATTCCTCATCGATCATCTCCGAGATGCTGATCAAGGTGCGCGGCGAGGCGGCCGGCAATTTCGTGAAGGTCACGGAAGCGGTCGACCGGTCGGTCGCGAGCCGCAAGAAATAGCCCGCACCGTCTTCAAGACCGACGCGCCAGAGCCCGGCAGCCTCCGCAGCGTGGAGGTTGCCGGCGAGGGGTTGTCGTCCCAACGAGGATTACCGACATGGTCGAGGTCTCCACGCTTCGCGTGCACGATGCCCCCGCGCGCAAGGAACGGCCCGGGGCGCGGCCAACCGGGACGCCGATCGACCTGCCGGCCCGTACCGCCAACCTGTTCGTCGTCCTCAAGGTCACGCACGCCTGCAACATGGGCTGCACCTATTGCAGCGCCGAGAAGGATTTCACCAAGGTCCCCATCCTCACGGCGGAGGGAGGATCCCGCGTCATCGATGCACTGGCGGACCTTGGTCTCGGCTCCTACTCCGTGTGCTTCCATGGCGGCGAGCCTCTTCTCGGCTTGCCGGCCATCCAGGAGACGGTGGCCTACGCCCAGGAGCGCTATCCCGACATCGATTTCCGCTTCTCGATGCAGTCCAACCTCGTTCGCATGACCGACGCGATCGCGGCGTGGTGCCAGGAGCGGCGGGTGTCGGTGGGCTTCTCGATCGACGGCAACGCGCCGGTCAACGATCTCCTCCGCATCTTCCACAATGGCCGCGGCACGACCGAGGCGACCCTCGCCGGCCTGTCGATCCTGCAGCGCTATCAGCCGAGGACCGGATGCGTCGCCGTCATCGGCTCGCACAACTGGGACAAGATGCGGGACTTCGTCGGCTTCCTCGGCGAGCACGACGTCACCCAGATCGCGCTCAACCGCCTCGCCCCGGTCGGGCGGGCACTCCGCGGCTACCAGGTGAACGCGCCGACCGATGAGCAATACGTCACCTGCCTCCGCGACTCCTATTTCGCGATGGTCGAGTCCGGTTTCGCGGTGAAGGTCAAACCGATCGTCGACTGGGCGCGGAAGATCGTCAACCCGCTCTCCCAGAGCCACGGCTGCTATCAATGCGGCGCCGGCTGGTCGCACATCTCGGTCGATCCGGTCGGCAACGTGTACGCCTGCGACCGCTTCAGCTTCGATCCCGACTGGGTGAGCGGCAACCTCAACGAGAGCTCGCTCCTCGACATCATGAACGAGCAGAAGATGGCCGCGTGCCGGACGCGGACCACGCGCATCCCCTCCTGCGGGACATGCGCGGTCCGCTATGTCTGCGGCGGCAGCTGCGCGGTCACCTCCTACTACCTTGCCGGCACGATCGACGTGCCGGGCCATGAGTGCGGGAGCATGCGGAGCTTCATCCCCTGGCTCGAGCAGCGCCTCGCGGATCACCCCGCCGAACGCGCCGCCATCGAGGCGATGATGCTCGGAGCCTCGCCCGAGGCGGCATTCGAGGCGGTCGCCGGGACGTCGGGCGCCATGCACTAGGGACGCGCCTCGGCGCGCGCTGGCCCGATGCACGTCCTCCTCGTCTACCCGGTCAAGCCGCGCCTGACCTTCGGCGCCATGCCCGGCCCCTACGGCCTGGAGACCGTCCGGACGGTGCTGGCGGCCGAGGGCATCGAGAGCACCATCGTCAATCCCTTTCTCTCGCTCGACCCGGCGGCCGCGCTGGAAGCGGCCGTCAGGGCCGATACCGCGCTCGTCGGGCTTTCGATACGGAACATCGACGACGCGCTGACCTTGTGGGACCCTGACGCCGCGGGAGAGATCCAGACCGAGTCCTGCCTCCCCGACCTCGAGGAGGTGATGGCATGGGTCCGGGCCGTGGCGCCGGATCTCCCGGTGGTCCTCGGCGGAGCGGGGTTCGGCCAGATCGGCGAACCGCTCCTCGCCTACCTCGATGCCGATGCCGGGCTGACCGGCGCCTCCGAGCTCGACTTCGCGGCGCTGATGCGATCGATGGCGGCCGGCCTCGCCTTCGAGGATGCCCTTCGCCTGGTCGAGGGCGCCCTGTGGCCGGGCTCGGCCCGTGGCGCGCGTCGGTCCGGCTACCGGCATCGCGCGGGCTATCCGCCCGTCGTCGACCGCGAGGCGATCTACTTCCGCTACCGGCGCGAGGCGGCTGTCCGCACCTATGCCGGATGTCCGCTCTCCTGCGCCCACTGCATCGAGCATCTCGCGAGCCGCCAGATCTGGCGATCGCCGATCGACCGCGTGCTCGCCGAGATGAAGGAGGTCCGGACGCGCTACTCCGAGGTCCGGCGCTTCTTCTTCGCCGATAGCGAGGTCAACCTCGCCGGGGCTGATCGCCTCCTCGATCTCACGCGCGCGGTCCGCCGCTCCGAGGGCCTCGAGGACATTCCGCTCGTCGGCTACGTCAATCCACGACCCGCCGGGTTCGCGTTCGTCAAGGCGCTGGCGGAGGCTCGCTTCGAGATGCGGTTCACCGTGGACCACGCGGCCGATGCGGTTCTCGCCCGCAACGGAAAGAACTTCCGCCGTGCCGACCTCGACGCACTTGTCCGCGACCACGCCGCGCTCGCTTTGCCCTTCTCCTTCTGCCTCCTTCTCGGCCAGCCGGGCGAGACCGAGGCGACGATCGAGGAGGTCCTCGAGTTCGTCGACTCCATTCCGGACGCGATAGCCGCTCCGATCTACTTCTCGCCGGGCGTCAGGGTCTATCCCGGGACGCCGATCGCCAGCGACCTCGCCTCGGGCCGCCTCGATCGGAAATGGCTGGTCGGGGAGGGGGACCCGTCCTTCCTGAAGCCGGTCGTCTATTGCGAGGGCTGGCGCCCGCGCGAACTCTTCGACCATGTCATGGCGCGGGCAGGGGGCCGCGTGCAGCCCATGAACGGGTATCTCCAGGGGCTGGGCCATGGTCGCAAGGCGGAGATGGAGCGCGAGTTTCAGGCCTATTGCATCGGCCTCGCCCAGCGCGACGCCAAGGGCGGCGAGGCCCTCAGGGCATGGTCGGCGGTCTCGCCGGCCGCCCCCTTCCTGACCACCCGCCAGCGCCGCGATTTCCTCTGGGATCGTGGTCTCCTCGCCCTCGAGCGGGGTCAGCCAGGCGACGCCGTCCGAGACTGGGCCGACCTTCAGACCGCCGGCGTGCGGTCTTCAAAGCTCACCCACAACCTCGCGGTGGCGCGAACGATCGAACGCGCCCACGCTGCTCCCTAGGCCCGCCACTCCTCTGCCTGGAGCCTCACGCCTGCATCGACCTGGCTGCGCGCGAGGACGGTGAGGGGCTCACGGTTTCCCACCCCTTGGCCTGGATCGGCCCGTCAAAGGAGGCCCCGGCAGTAAGTGGGGTCGTCGAATGCCAGCCACTCATCGTCCGGGTCAACCTTGTACTGCCTGACCGCTCCGTTCTTGTCGCGGGCGCAGACCCCGAGCGGCACCAAGCCGCCCGCCATTCGTTCCGGGATGCTGACGGCAACGCCGTACTCCGTTCGATACCATGTTGGCAGCTGAGTTCGCGATCCGGATACAGAGCGAAGCTGAACGCCCGGATTGCAGGCGCCGAGTTGACTGGAGTTCGCCGCCGACCCAACGAAGACCGGCATAGGCTCCGCCGTCAGTTGCTCGCTGTCCTCGGGCGGGAACCGGACGGATAGGAGGCGGCAATTCGCCGGCGGCGAGTCACCGGCGCCGTAGCCATACCTCCCCTGACTGACCTGGACGAAGGCCTTGCCCGGAGGCAGCGAGCGGCCGGCGCACGCCAGATCGCAATTCGGCGGAAACGGCTCGAGCGGGCCGGCCTCAGGGTAGGCGAGAAAGACTTGCTCGGGACGCGCCAGGCCTAGGGATTCGCGAATGGCACTCGCCGCATCTCTGTCCGGCGCTTGAGTGGCCGACCGGCTCTGAAGGACGATGGCAGCGACGACCGCGACCACCACGCCTGCCGCGACCAGCGCGACTGGCTTCACCCATGCCCGCGACAGGGATGACTGCGGGTCAGTTGAGCGTTTCATCGATCCTCCATCGCCACCCGAGTTGCACGCCTCCTCAGGTTTGCATCTCTCGGCCCGGCCAACGCAGTCAAGTCGACGGTTAGTCCAATCCGGGACCGTCAGGGAATTGCGCCGCTTCTACCCGTTCGGGTAGCTCGGGATAAGGCGAACTCAGTCTACGCTTCTGCTGCGGATTGCGGAATCCCGCAAAAATCCCAGTGGTATTGAACCGTCACTGAAGTGCGCCGATTCTACCCGTTCAGGTAGTCTGGTGTAACGCGCGCCACCTACTGTTCCGCATCTCGGGAAGAATCACGAATCTGATCTCAGATGGAAACGCAAATTCAGTGGAATTGCGAATTTCAATGGGAGGAATCGGAAGATGAGGACCCGAACCAGGTTGCTGACGGCGACCGCGATGCTCGGTTTCACGACCGCCATATTCGGCTTCACCACCGGCGTGCAGGCGCAGGAGGCATTCGCGCCCACGACAACCGATCGACTACTGAATGCGGATGCTGAGCCCCACAATTGGCTCATGCATAACGGCAATTACTCCAATTGGCACTACTCGCAGCTCGATCAGATCAACAAGGAAAACGTCGACGATCTTCGCGTCGCGTACATGTTTGCTGTCGGCGGCTGCACCTTGCCGCCACCGGCAGGCGCGCGCTCGGCGACGGCGGTCTGCCACGGCGGCCAAGTACCGTACGTCGAAAATGGCATCATGTATGTGAACGACAACTACTCCCGCGTGATGGCCCTCGATGTCCGCAGCGGCGACGCGCCCACCCAGCTTTGGCGCTTCGATCCGGCGTCCACCTTCCATCGGGATCGTGGCTTCGCCCTCTATGAGAATACGATCATCCAGGCCAACAACGACGCCACCCGGATCTTCTCGCTGGACAAGCGGTCGGGCGAGCTCCTTTGGGAAGTCGGCCTCCAGGAGCCGGTCGGTCAGCCGAACACCGCGGAGATGATCGCCCGTCAGTCCATGCCCACCGCCGAGCAGGTCTATCCGACCGCCGGCGGCCGACAGGTCCTGACCGCTGCGATTGGTTCAGCGAGCCCGGGTGTCGGCTGGCTGGCCGGCTATGACGCCAACGATGGTCAGCTGATCTGGCGAACCTATACCATCCCTCAGCCCGGCGAACCGAACTTCGGGACCTGGCCGGGTGAGACCTGGAGGACCGGGGCAGCCATGCCTTGGGGCCCGCCGCCGGCGTTCGATCCGGAGACCAATCTCCTCTATTTCGGCGCCGGGGAGCCGTCTCCAGCCTATGACCCGGAGTTCAGAGCTGGTGACAACCTCTATTCGGTCAGCCGGTTGGCGGTCGACGCGGATACCGGCGCAATCGTCTGGTACTTCCAGGAGGTGCCCAACGACCAGATGGACGGCGACTCGACGGCGCAAAGCATCCTGTACGACCTGCCGGTCAATGGCCAGACGAGAACCGTCGTGAGCAATTGGGGCAGGGCCGGCTACTATTACACGCTGGATCGGGCTACCGGCGAATTCGTAAGTGCCATCAAGCAGATCGACAACATCAACTGGACGGCTGGCATCGATCCGAAGACCGGCAAGCCGGTTGACTACAATCCTGCGGCCGGCGTGCAGGACTACGCCGTCCAGGGCCCGCGCCGTGGGCGCTCGGCGGAAAACGCACCCCTTCTTTGTGCGGTATTTCTGGGTGGAACGACGGGCGCCTGGAACGCATCGTACGATCCCACCACGGGGATCACGTACAATACCCGAGGGGAAGGCTGCTACTACCATACCCTCGTCAGGCACGTCGACGAGCCCGGAGTCTTCAACCCGCTGCAGCGTGAGGGCCTCGGCTCCCAGGCACAGAGCGTGGACGTCGACAGCGCGCTGTCGCTGATCGCCATCGACGTCGCTTCAGGCGAGGTCGTGAATACCGTCACCCGCGATCTGGGGATCCCCGGCGGCACGCTGGGCATGGTTGGCGCGATGGCGACGGCTGGCGGCCTGGTCTTCACCGGCGGCGAGGACGGCCTGCTTCTGGCGTACGACAAGGATACGTTTGAAGAGCTCTGGCGTTTCAGCATTGGTGTCAAAACGCTCGGGAACTTCATGTCCTTCGCGGTCGATGGGAAGCAATATGTTGCCATCATCACCGGCGGGCGCTCGGGCACTCCTGTCCCGGTGCAGGCGGCCGGCAATACGCTCGTGGTCTTCAGCTTGCCGGACTAGGCTTCGGCATTGAGGAAGTGTCGTGATGCAGCTGCGGGGATATCCCCGCAGCTGCTTTTCTTCTTCTTCCTGAAATGACGCCGCCTAAATGATCGGTCGAGATTCCGTCATGCGCACATGGCTCGTCTGCATGGGCGTTGCATCGGCGCTCTTCCTGGCGCCACATCTGGCTCTCGCTCAGTCCACGGCCCGGATTTTCGACATCGAGCTGGGAATGCCCGTCAGCGACCTGCCGACCGACGAATGGGTCAACCCGGCTTGCGGGACGAATGGCGGGCCACCGTCGGTCGAATTGCCGGCATTTGCAGACTATGAGCGTTGTCCGGTGGAACGCGAGACCGGTCTGCGCGAGGTCTGGTTCATCTATGACAATGAATGGGAGTACGTTGCCCGCGCCTACGGCGATCCGGTAGAGATCGGCCGCTACTCAGCGAATGTCTTCTACAGGCAGCCGATCATCACCTCGCTCATGATCGACGATCTGGGCCGCGTCCAGGGCTATCGCGTGATCACCGACCCGAGGTCGCCCACCGAGCTGCGGATGGAAGCGCACGACCTTCTCGTGGTCTTCAAGGCGCTGTTCAACGGTCCGTGGCAATGCGAGGACCTTCCGCCCGGCGAGGGCGAGGAGCCGTTCAACGGCATGTTCGTCAAATCGAGATGCATCATGCGGACCGATCAGCGCTTCATGAGGATAGAGGCGCATCTCCTGCGGAAGCCGGGCCAAGCGTACTATGCCAATCCGCAGGAGGGCTACTTCGAGGGATTTACGCGCCTGGAAGTCTACAGCGAGGCCGCGATCAGCGGGCAGGCATGCTGTCTGGCATCGCTGCCCCGTTGAGACTCGTCCCGAGGAGCCACGCTCCCGTGAGGTTCGCATTTCGCAAGTCCGTGTCTCCGAGATCCGCGTTCTCGAAATTCGACTCGGCGAGATCGGCCCCGTTGAGGTTGGCGAACCGCATTCTCGCATTGGCGAAGTAGGCGGTCCTGGCAACGACCCCGGTCAGGTCGGCACGGATGAGGGTTACGTCCCGTAAGTCCGCTCCCGACAGGATGGCGCCCGCGAGACGACCGTTGGCGAGGGTTGCTCCGGCCAGATTGGCTTCCGTCAGGTCGGCTCCCTCGAAATTCGCCCCGATGAGGGTGGCCGTGCCCAGGCGCGCATATTTCAAGTTGGCTCCGGAGAAGACGGCCCGCGATGCCGATGCTCCGAAGGCCAGTGCCTCGACGAGCTGAGCTCCCTCGAAGTTGGCCCCGGTAATGTCCGCCAGGTTGAAATTGGCATAGTCTGCCTTGGCGCCGGAAAGGTTGGCGTTCCGCAGATTGGCATCATGGAAGGACGCCTCTTCGAGGTTGGCGAAGGAGAGATCCGCGCCCTCGAGATTCCACCGCTTCAGACTGACGCCTGCGAGGTTGCAGCCTGGGCAGTCTCTTGTCTCGCCCGCGAGGAAAGCCCGTTCTCTCTCCCCCGCCTCCTGAGCCGAAACCGAATTCGCGCCGATCGTACCGGCGGCCAGGATCGAGCATAGCGAGAGGGCAAAGGTCCTTCCGGCGGTCGTTCGCGGCCCGCCAGGGGGGAGGCGTCTTGCTCGATCCTCGACGATGCCGCCTGCAGACATGACCACCACACCACTCGCGCGCCGAAAAGCCTACAGTCGCCTTCGGTCAATACTGACGGCAAAGTGGCGCGTCGGCATTCCCATTGAAGAACGCGCCGCAGTTTTCGCGAGTGATCCGCGACTGGCCGACGACGTGCTCGACGAGGAAGTCCGCCAGCGTGCCGATCTGCTCCTCGGTGAAACTTCCTCCCCGGGTCACGGTGGCGGGCGGCTCGCCGAGAGGGAGGCCATGGCAGGCTACCTCCGTGTACGCCCCGGCCAGATTGTAGGGCATCAGCGTGCCGACGCGGCCGCAGGAGATGGTCTCGATCAGCCCCTCGCGATCCAGCCTCGATTGACGGAGGCTCGGTCCCGCCGTGTTGGCCCCGTCACCCGCGCCGTCGGCCAGATTGCCGTGACAGCCGAAGCACCCTCCGAGCTGCCAGAGCCGCCCGCCGTTTGCCTCCTCCGCGCCAGGATTCTGGGCTGCGGCCGGTGAGACGAGAAAGGCGAGGAACATCAATCCCGAAGCGTACCTGGCCAACCCTCTGCGGGGCGAGTGAACGGTCCTCACCGGCGATCCTCCATTCTTCGCTGATAGGCTCGACTACACTGCCGATGGGATCGGCGAACTACCCGTTCGGGGAGGTCAGGTGGAGCTGCCGAAAAAGATGACCGGAAGACGATG
>JADYYB010000005.1 GCA_020853895.1 Bauldia sp. | reverse complement strand
TAGGTCACCTGCGCCTCGTCCTCGTGCCCGATCGGGCAGGTCACCGCGACCGTCCAGGCGGGCGCCGCGGCGTCCGTGCCGGTCTGCGTGACGCCGGTGTAGAAGCAGAGCTCGGCGCCCTGATAGAGCTCCGCCCGCGTCACCGCGAGCGTGTCCGCGGTCGTCGTCGCCGGCTGCTGGGCGGCTTTCGCGCAGCCCTCCGCCGTGCCGTAGCTGCCGGCCACCGGCAGCTCGAGCGCCATCGCGGCGCCGGTCATCAGAACCAGGCTCGTCAGGGTCAAACCGGAACGCATCGAATTCTCCAAACCTCGAAGTCGGGAAATGGGACCCCGCACGGAACGCGCGGGGCCGGCTTCGCGTGCGGGCCTCTCAGGGCGCCGGCTGCACCGGGCAATAGGCGAACTCGCCCTCGATCCCGTTACCGCTGACCACCGCCACCGTGAGAAGCTTGTCGGCGACATGCTCGGTGAGCCGGTAGGTGACGAGCGTGGCGTCGTCCTCGTGCTCCCCGTCCGTGCACCGCACGCTGGCTTCCCAGGCCGGCGCCGCGGCGTCGCCCGCACCCTGCGTTACGGCGGTGTAGGGGCAGAAGAGTCCGCCCTGGAAGATCTGCGCCGGGGTCACCGCCATCGCGGTGCCCGACGGGATCTCGCGCGCCTCGGCCGCCTTGGCGCAGCCGGCCTCGCTGCCATAGGCTCCGGCCACCGGCAGCTCGAGCGCCATCGCCCCGCTGCTCGTCAGGGCCAGCGCCGCCAGCCCGTAGAAACTCGAACGCATCGTCAGAACTCTCCCTCGCTCCGGACCGCCCACGCACGATGGCGGGCGCTGGCGCCCGGCATAATAGTTATTCCGTAGCGATCCTAGCGGTCTTCCGCTCCGAACTCGTCGCCGCCCACCCGCGAGTCGAAGGGCGCCGCGACGACCAGCTTGCCGTCCGTTACTGTCAGCCCGAGCTGCGGAAGCTTGCGCACGGCGGGGCCCTGCGTGACCGCGCCGTTCTCCTTCGGATTGAAGCGCGAGCCGTGGCACGGACAGGCGAGGAGCCCCTCGTCGCCGAGCCACTCCGACACCGGGCATCCGGCATGGGTACAGATCACCGAGAGGGCCAGCACGCCCTCGCCGGCAAGCGCGGTCGCCTCGGGCGAGAGCTCGGCCGGCTCGAAGCGGAAGAGCTGGAGCTGGTTCATGAAATCGGCCTTCCGCACGGTCCCGTCCGGGGCCATCGCCCAGCCCAGCATCGGCCCCCGCGCGAGCGGTATGCGGGCCGGCGTGAGCGCCTCCGTGCCGAGCTCGGAGACGATGAAGTCGCCGGGCTGCGGCGGCATGGAGGCGGGGGCGGCCGGGGCCTGCGCGAAGGCCGGCCGGGCCATCGCCACGCCCGCCGCCAGCGCGGCCATTCCCTGTAGAACGTCGCGCCTGTCCAGGATAACCCGGCATAAGCCGGGCGGATGTTCAGTATCGATCTGCCTTGAGCTATGTTTCGTCATGGGGATTATTATCCATTGACAATATTGCTGGGCTGGCTAACTCGGCCATTTACCTGCAGCCCAGTGCCAGAGGCCGGGACCTTCCCGGAGCAGATAGGGCGTGTCAAGCGCCGGTCGAGTCGCGCGCGGAGCACGCTTTTTTGATCCCGCGCGGAGCCCTCCCGCCCAATCGGAGTGGATTGTCTGGCTAAGGGGCGAGGACTAGAGTCGCCGCCTCTGCGGGTCCCTGAAAGGGGGCTTCGCGGGCACTGCATGAGGGTGGCCCTAAGACCGCCCCCAGATACCAAGACCCATCCCAGACAAGGCACAAGGAGAGGAATCCCCAATGCGCTTCAAGTACCTCTTGAGCGGCGCGAGCCTGCTCGCGGGCGCGATCGCGTTCGCATCCGCGGCGAGCGCGGAAGAGACCACGGCCGAGCGTCTGCTGAACGCCGATGCCGAGACCGGGAACTGGCTGATGGTGCATCGTACCTACGACGCGCACCGCTACAGCCCGCTCGATCAGATCAACCGCGACAATGTCGGCGATCTCCGCCTGGCATTCGTCACCCATTTCGACCAGGCCTCCGCCGGCGGCCGCTATGTCAGCGCCCGCAACGAGGGCACCCCGCTGGTCGAGGACGGCTTCATGTACGTCCAGGCCGGCTGGAGCCGCGTCTACAAGGTCGACGTGCGTGACGGCGTCTATGGCCAGATCCTCTGGAAGCTCGACCCCGAGGTCGACCGCCAGTGGGTCTCCGACGCCACCTGCTGCGGCGCCGAGAACCGCGGCATCGGCCTCTGGAACAACGACATCATCGCCCTCACGCTCGACGGCCGCGTGATGTCGATCAACAAGGACTCGGGCGAGCTCAACTGGGAGGTCCAGCAGGCCGACAAGGAGCGCGCCGAGAGCTTCACCGTCGCCCCGCTGATCGTCGGCGACGCGGCCCTCTACGGTCCGGCCGGCGGCGAATACGGCATCCGCGGCTGGGTCGAGTCCCTCAACCTCGCCGACGGCACGCCCAACTGGCGCCACTACACCATTCCGGGGCCGGGCGAGCCGGGTCACGAGACCTGGGTCAACGACCGCACCTGGGAGACCGGCGGCGGCTCGATCTGGCAGACCGGCAGCTGGGATCCCGAGACCAACCTCACCTACTGGGGCACCGGCAACCCGGCGCCGCAGATCGACGCCGAGTACCGTCCGGGCGACAACCTCTACGCCTCGAGCCTGCTCGCGCTCGACGTCGAGACCGGCGACATGAAGTGGTACTTCCAGTTCACGCCGAACGACCCCTACGACTACGACGAGATCGGCGAGGCGCAGATCATCGATCTCAACATCGGCGGTCAGGAGCGCAACGCGGTCGTCCGCGCGGCCCGCAACGGCTTCATGTACGCCTTCGACCGCGTCTCGGGCGAGTTCCTCTACGGCACGCAGTACGTCGACGAGCTCAACTGGACCAACGGCCTCGACCCCAAGACCGGCCGCCCGGTCAACTACGACCCGAACGCGACCCTCCAGAAATACGTCGAGGGCACGGTCGGCGCCCGCGACACCGCGGTCGGCATCTACTGCCCGACCCTCGGCGGCGGCAAGAACTGGCAGCCCGCCTCGCTCAGCGCGCGGACCGGGATGCTCTACTTCACCTCCAACGAAGGCTGCTCGGCCTACATGCCGACGGTCGCCCCAAACCCGACCATCACCGGCGGCGACTACAACGTGGTCACCGCGCAGCGTGAATGGAACGGCCGTCTCCCGGCGCCGCAGGGCACGGTGATGCCGCAGGTGTTCCAGGGCGGCTCGGTCGTCGCGGTCAACCTCGAGACCGGCGCTCCGGCGGCCAAGCAGCTGATGCCGGCACGCGGCAACGGCGTGCTCGCGACCGCCGGCGGGGTGGTGTTCAACACCTTCCGCGGCGGCTGGCTGACCGCCTACAACGACGAGACGCTGGAGACCCTCTTCGACCTCAACATCGGCACCCCGATCGGGTCCCCGCCGATGAGCTACGCGGTCGACGGCAAGCAGTACATCGCCGTCCTCGCCGGCGCCTCGGTCGGCGGGGCGGATCGCACCCGCGACCCGGCCACGGCCTTCTTCGTGCCGATGGACGCGCTCTACGTCTACACGGTCGACCAATAGTCGTCCGCCAAGGCTCTACGAGATGGCCGGGGGAAGCCCCGGCCATTTCCGCTCACGATGATCGCGACCTCAGCGCTCCCCGCCGCGGCGGTTCTCCTCCCACACCCAGGGAGGCTCGAAGATTTGCGCCTTCCAGAGGCCCGCTTTTGCCGCCTCCGCCTCCGCCTGCAGCGCCACGTAGTCGGCCGACTGGTCGGGATAGGCCATCGCCATCCCGCGCCGCACCATCTCCGCGCTGACGTCGACCCCGTTCACCGTGCAGCGCGCGAAGGTGATGACGCGGGCGCGGAACGAATTGTCCTCCATCCGCGTACAGGTCGCGGGGCCTCCGTCGAGGATGATCTCGAGCTCGCGATGCGCGACCAGCCCGCAATCCCAGTTCCGGTTGTCGAGGAAGCAGGGCTGGATCTTGAGCGGCCCCTCGATGCCCCAGAGGCTCATCACCGTCCCGTCTATGCCCAGAACGTCGCTTTCGATCGCCACGCCCCTGCCGGTTATGCTCTCGCCGACCGCGAGCGCGACCGGCTGCGCGGCGCCCGTCGATGAGTGGAAGATCCCGATGCTGATTGAGAGAACGGCGGCGCCGAATAGCGGTTTCACGACTGTCCCATCCTCCTTGCGCGGCGCCCGGACAGCGGCCCGGCCGGCCCCTCCCTTTTCACCGCCATCGTGGCGCGGGAAGGGCGGCCGCCCGGCGCTCCGCCTCGCCCGCCTCCTCGCCGCGGCCGTGCTGACGCTCGGCCTCGCGACCGCCGCGCGCGCCGAGTTCGCGCCCGAGTTCCGCCAGCTCGGCCTCGGCGTGGACGCCGCCACGCTCGCCACCGATGGCTACGAGGGTTTCGCCTGCGGCACCAATGGCGGCCCGCCCGGCCTCACCCTCACCGGCTGGGCCGACTACATGAAATGCGCGCCCGAGCCGGCGAGCGGCCTCCACGAAGTCTACGCCGAGTATGGCACGCGCATCGGCCGCATCTCCGAGATGTTCCGCGAGCAGTTCGAGGAGGAGCTGTGGCTGCAGCAATATGGCGGGACGCGCATGGCCAATTTCCCGGTCGTCCTCTCGCTCCTCTTCGACGATGCCGGCATCGCCCGGGGCTTCCGCGTGGTCACCGACACGCGCGCGGCCATCGAGGATCGCGGCCGCGCCTATCTCCTCCGCCAGCGCGTCATGCCGATGTATGGCGACGGTGAGTGGGATTGCATCGACCGTCCGCCCAAGCCCGGCGAGAGCGGGGTAGGGGACGTCTTCATCAACCAGGTCTGCAAGAAGACGCTCGACGGCAAATATGTGCGCATCGAGACCCATTTCTTCCGCCGCCCCGGCCAGACCGGCGTCGACGTCAACGGCCAGTTCGTGCCCGGCGAGTATGACTCGCTGACCCGCTGGGAGGTCTTCGACGCGAGCCTTCCCGCCGCCGCGCTGCCCGCCTAGAGGATGATCCGCCGCCTCGCCCTCGCCGCGCTCGGCGCCCTTGCCCTTGGCGGCGCCGCGCTCGCGCAGGGCGACCCGCGAGCCGATTTCCTGAGCGGGGCGAGCAAGTCCTGCTCCGCCTGTGACCTCACTTCTGCCAATCTGAGCCGCCGCGACCTCGCCGGCGCCGAGCTCGCCGATGCGATCCTCGTCGATGCCGTCCTCTTCGACGCCAATCTCGCCGGCGCCGATCTCGCCGGCGCCGACCTCTCCGGCGCCGACCTGACCGACGCCGACCTCACTGGCGCGAGCCTTGCCGGCGCGAGGCTCTTCGACACGATCTTCTTCCGCGCCACCCTCAACCTCGCCGATCTTTCCGACGCCGAGGGGCAGGCGGTGATCTTCCGCCACGCCCTCCTGCAGCGCGCCAAGTTCGACGGCGCGGTGCTGCCCTTCAGCCAGTTCGAGGACACCCGCCTCGCCGGCGCGACCGCGATCGGCGCCGATTTCCGCGGCAGCTCCTTCCGCGCCGTCAACATGCGCGCTCTCGACCTCACCGGCGTCGTCATCATCGGCGCCGACATGTCCGACACCAATTTGCGGCAGGCCAAGCTGGCCGGCGCCGATCTCTCGCGCTCCGATCTCCTCCGCGCCGATTTCGAGGGCGCCGACTTGACCGGCGTCGATTTCAGCGGCGCCCGCCTCCTCACCGCGAACCTCCGCAACGCCACCACCACCGGCGCGGTCTTCGCGGGCACCCTCATGCCCGACGGCACCACCCGCCCGCCTTAGCGCCGGCCCCGCAAGGCGGCCAGGCCCTGCCGTGCTGCGTCCTTCGAGGCTGCCCTCCGGGCAGCACCTTAGGATGAGGAAGTGGGGGAGGATGAGGTAGGGAGGTAGGAGGGCAAGCGAGGGCGTGGAAGGTGAGGAGGTGAGGGGACAGGCGAGGGCGTGGGAGCGTCAGGCTCGCGTCCTTTGAAGCCGATGCATCCTGTCGCTTCCCGCGCTCTGGCCCCTGCCCACGGTCCTCATCCTGAGTGCCGCCGAAGGCGGCCTCGAAGGACGCACGACGGCTCAGCGGCTCGAAGGGAAGCCATAGTGCATCCCGTCAACCCCATGCTAAGCGTATAGGATTGCTCGGCTTCAGACGCTTGGGAGGGCGCGATGGGGGAGACATGCGGTGAGACGATCGAACGCCTGAAGGCCGCTGCGCGCCCAGCCGTGCCCTGGCTGCCCGCGATCGCCGCCGCGTTCGTCCTGTATCTCTCCTCCCCGGCCTCCGCGCAGACCTTCTCGCCCGAATACCGCACCCTCGGCATCGGCCAGGCCGCCGCGGAGATCAACACTTTCGGTTTCGAGAATTTCGCCTGCGGCAGCAATGGCGGACCGCCCGGCCCGCCGCTCGCCGGCTGGACCGACTTCATGCAGTGCCCGCCCGAGCCGAGCGGCCTCCGCGAGGTCTATGTCGAGTACAACACCACCAGCAGCCCGCTCTCCCAGGCCTTCCGCGAGCGCAACCCCGAAGAGCTCTGGCTGCAGCGCTACGGCATCACCCGGATGGGCAATTTCCCGGTCGCGCTGTCCCTCCTCTTCGACGAGACCGGCACCGCGCGCCTCTTCCGCGTGGTCACCGACAGCCGCGCTTCCGACGAGGACAAGGAGCGCTCCCATCTCCTCGCCCAGCGCGTGATGCCCAATTACGGCCTCGACGGCTGGCGCTGCGCCGACCGTCCCGCCGGCCCGGGCCAGAGCGCGGTGGGCGATGTCTTCTACGACCAGGTCTGCACCAAGATGGTGGACGGCAAATATGTGCGCATCGAAGCCCACCAGTACCGCGTCGAGGGTCAGCCGCTGGTCGACGCCATGACCCGTTGGGAAGTCTACGACGCCAGCCTCCCGCCCAGCGCCCTCCCGCAGTAGTTCTTCCGCCCCTCGGTGCGAGGGCTATCGCATCCAAGAGAGGGTATGGCCCCTTTTCCCCCTCCCCCTTGTGGGGAGGGCCGGGGTGGGGGCCGAGCGGCAAGCGAGGCATCATCAAGAAATCCGCGCTATCAGCCCGCGCTGCGGTGGGTTTTTCGTGCCTGGCTTGCCGCGAGGCCCCCTCCCGGCCTCCCCCACAAGGGGGGAGGGGGAATTTTCCGCCAGCCCTTGCCCGTCAGGAGAAAGGCTTACCCCACCAGGCGCTCCGCGCCGAACTCCGTTTCATGGCGAGGAAGAGTTCTGGCTTAACGCCCGCGTAACCATGCTTCGCACGAATCTTAACGGTTAACCGGACCGGAACGGCCCGGCTCTAGCCTGTCCTCTTCCTCGTTCCTCGGAAGAGAACCCGGTGACCGGCGGCAGATACGCAACCAAGCTCGCGACGCGGCTCGTCCTCTGCGGCGTCCTCGCCGTCGCCATCGTCGGCGCGCTGATGGCGATGAGCGGGGGCTCCGACGACTTGGCGATGCTCGCCCTCGTCGGCGGCTTCCTTAGCGGCCTCCCGCCGACCGTCCTTCTCTTCCTCCTCGTCATCGGCCCGAGCATGGGGCGGGCGCGCACCCTCGGCCTGCCGCTTCTGGCCGGGCTCGTCGTGCCCGGCGTCCTGGCCTGCGAGCTGTCCGTCTTCCTCGCCCCGATCCCGCTCTGGCGCCTGGTCGGCGAGATGCTCCTCGTCAGCCTCCCGCCCTTCCTGATCCTCGCGCTCGCGGTCGCGCTGTGGTGGTCGGTGGCCCGCGAGCCCTCCGAAGAGCCCGGCGCCGAGCCGCCGCTGTGGAGCGTCCGCGGCCCGATCGGGCTCGCGGTGCTGATCGGCCTCGGCGTCTTCGCCGTGCTGGGCTTCCTCACCTTCGTGCCGCGCCTCCTTGCCCTCGTCCCGAGCCTTCAGGGCATCGCCGGCTTCGCCAACACGATGCAGGCATGGGTGGCCTATTCCCGGCCCGTCGCCTGGGGCGGCATCGCCGTGGTCGGCCTGCTGATCCTCGTCGAGCTCCTCGTCCCGCGCCCCGCGCCGTCTTCCGCCGAAGCCGGCGACGAGGACCGCGGCGGCCACGCTCCCGCTTACGCGCCGCGCCCGGCGCCGCTCTTCGGTCCGCGCGTCCCCGCCCCGAGGAAGCCCGCCTTCGGGCGGCGTAGCCAACCGGCCAAGGCGATCGGCTAGACTTGGCCGAGTGCCCATAACCGGTAGGAAGAGCCGCCCGTGTCGATCGTCCCGCAGAGCGTCGTCCGCCATCTCGAGCGCCTGCGCGCCGCCTATTCCAACGAGGCCGCCAGGGCGCGCATCGCCTCCCGTCCGGCCGATCCGCCGAAGCCGGTCGGCTTCGCCCGCCGGGCGAGCGCCGCCACGATCGGCCGGTTCTGGGACAAGCTCGCCGGCCCGGGCGTCAACCCCGCCGACCGCGCCGAGCTCGCCGACCCGCAGACCCTCGCCGCCGCCGAGCGCTATTCGTCCAACATCGAGAACATGATCGGCACGGTGAAGATGCCGGTCGGCATCGTCGGCCCGATGCGCGTCAACGGCATCCACGCCTATGGCGACTACCTCGTGCCGCTCGCCACCACCGAGGCGGCGCTGGTCGCCTCCTATTCGCGCGGCGCCCATCTCTGCTCCGAGGCCGGCGGCATTGCGGCGGCCCTCCTCAACGAGGGCGTCCTCAGAACCCCGGCCTTCGTCTTCGGGAATGTCAGCGAGGTCGGCATCTTCGTCGAGTGGATCGTCAAGAGCGAGGACGCCGTGAAGGCGGCCGCCGAATCGACCACGCGCTTTGGCAGGCTGATCTCCCTCGAGCCCTCCGCCGACAACGAGATCGTGTTCCTGCGCTGCCGCTACACCACCGGCAACGCCTCGGGGCAGAACATGGTCACCATCGCCACCGAGGCGCTGTGCCGGTTCATCGAGGCCAACAGTCCGGTGAAGCCGAGGCGCTGGTACATCGAGGGCAATTTCTCCGGCGACAAGAAGGCCTCCGCGCTCGGCGCCATCATGGGCCGCGGCCGGAAGGTCAGCGCGTCCATCACCATCCCCGCAGAGCTCGTCGAGAAGCGCCTCCATGTCAGCGCCGCCGGCCTCCTCGACTACGCGCGGATCGCCGGCCTCGGCGCGCTCCTGAGCGGCCAGATGGGCGCTCAGGGCCATTACGCCAACGGCCTCGCCGCGCTCTACATCGCCACCGGCCAGGACGCCGCCTGCGTCTCCGAATCCGCCGTCGGCATCACGCGAATGGAGCCGCGCGGCGAGGATCTCTTCCTCTCCGTCACGCTGCCCAACGTGCTGGTCGGCACGGTCGGCGGTGGCACCGGCCTCCCGAGCCAGCGCGCGGCGCTCAACCTCCTCGGCCTTTCGGGCGAGAACAGCGCCGCAGCGCTCGCCGAGATCGTCGCCGCGCTCTGTCTCTGCGGCGAGCTCTCGATCATGGGCGCCATCGCCGCGGGCGACTTCGCGCGCGCCCACAAGAAGCTCGCGCGCGGCCGCCAATGAACGCGCTGACGGCGGACGCTCCGCCGCTCCTCCGGCGCCTCTGGGCCTACCAGGCCGAGCGCATCCCGCTCGCCCGCACCGCCGTCCTCATCGCCGTCTTCAGCGCGGCCAGCGTGACCCTCTCCGCGCTCCTCGCCGGCCGCGAGCTGGCCGGCGTCTGGACCTACCTCCTCGCCTTCTTCGCGGCGCTGACCTTCATGATCCAGCTGCGCGCCGCCGACGAGGTCAAGGACGCCGACGACGACCGCAGATACCGCCCCGAGCGCCCCGTCCCGCGTGGCCTCGTCACCCTCCGCGAGGTCGTCGGGGTGGCGGTCGGGCTCGGCATCGTGCTCCTCGCGCTGACCGGACTCTTCGACCTTCGCCTCGTCCTCGTGCTGGCGCTGGTCTGGCTGTGGCTCGGCCTGATGAGCGCCGAGTTCTTCGTCGCGGAATGGCTGCGCGCCCGGCCCTTCCTCTACCTCGTCTCGCACATGCTGATCATGCCGCTCATCGACCTCTTCGTGACGGCGACCGAGTGGCTGCCGCGCGCCGGCTGGTCGGCGCCGCACGGCCTCTGGCTCTTCCTCGTGCTGAGCTTCTTGAACGGCTGCGTGCTCGAGATCGGCCGCAAGATCTGGGCGCCGGAGAGCGAGCGCGCCGGCGTCGAGACCTACACCAGCCTCCTCGGCATTCCGCGCGCCGTGCTGGCGTGGATCGCCTGCCTCCTCGTTGCCTTCGGCTTCATCCTCGCGGTCGGCGCCCGCATCGACGCGATGCTCGCCGTCGCCATTCCCGCCGCTCTGGCACTGGTCTTCGCAATCGCTATGGCCGTCCGCTTCCTGCGCTCGCCGACCCTGAGCGCACAGAAAATGATCGACACCGCCGCCGGGGTCTGGGTGCTCTTCTCCTACGGCGCCGTCGGCTTCGCGCCGCTCGTTCTGCGAGCCTTCGCATGAACGCCCTCGTCCTCGACATGGGAGCGGCCGCCGGGCGCGCCGATGTCGGCGGCAAGGCCCGCGCGCTCGCCGATCTCGCGGCGGCGGGTTTCGACGTGCCGCCCTTCTTCGTCATCCTGCCCGCCGCCTTCGACGGCGCGAGCCTCAAGCCCGAAGCCCGCGACCAACTCGCGCCCGCGCTCGCGAAGCTCCCCGGCGAACGCTTCGCCGTCCGGTCCTCCGGCGGCGAGGAGGACGGCTCCGCCGACTCCCACGCCGGCCAGTACCTCTCCGTGCTCGACGTCGCCCGCGAGGACATCGCCAAGGCCGCCGAGCGCGTCGCCGCCTCGGGCCGCACCGACAGCCTCAAGGCCTATCGCGCCTCGCGCGGCCTCGACCCCGAGGGCGGCGCGCCCGCCGTGATCGTCCAGCGCCTCGTCGACGCGCGCGTGGCGGGCGTGATGTTCACCGCCGACCCGCTCACCGGCCGAAGAGACCGCATCGTGGTCAGCGCGACCGCCGGCCTCGGCGACCGCCTCGTCGCCGGCGAGGTCGACGGCGAGAGCTACGCGCTCGACCGTTCCACGGCGGAGCGCATCGACGGTCCCACCAACGGCGTCCTCGCGCCCGCCGATCTCGCCAAGCTCGCCGACCTCGCGACCCGCGTCGAAACCGCCCGAGGCTCCCCGCAGGACATCGAGTGGGCGATCGAGGGCGACCGCCTCTTCCTCCTCCAGGCCCGCCCCATCACCACCGCGCTCCGCCCGGCGGCCATCCCCGACGACGCGCCGCTGATCTTCGACAACTCGAACATCATCGAGAGCTATCCGCGTCTCGTCTCCCCGCTGACCTACAGCTTCGCGCGCTATGCCTACTCGCGCATCTACCGCGTCTTCGTCGGCCTCGTCGGCGTGCGGCCGTCGGTCGTGCGCGCCAACGCGAGCGTCTTCGACAACATGCTCGCGAGGCTCGACGGCCGCGTCTACTACAACCTCGGCAACTGGTATCGCGCGCTGGCGCTCCTCCCCGGCTTTTCGCTGAACGCCGGCTGGATGGAGACCATGATGGGCGTCAGCGAGCCCCTTCCGCCCGACTTCATGGCCCGCATGGGCGCCCGCCGCGGCGTCCTCGGCGGCCTCGCCGACCGCGTCCGCATGGTCGGCATGGCCTGGCGCCTCGCGCGCGAGTCCTTCCGCCTCAAGCGGACGATGCGCGCCTTCTATAAGCGCCTGAACACCGCGCTCGCCGGCGCCGACAAGGTCGCCACGCTCCCGCTCTCCGGCCTCGCCGCGGAGTACCGCCGCATCGAAGCACAGCTGCTCGACCGCTGGGACGCCCCGCTCGTCAACGACTTCCTGTGCATGGTCGCCTTCGGCGCCTCGCGGAGGCTGATCGAGTCCTGGGCCGGCCCGCCGGGGCTGCTCCTCCACAACGACGTCATGATCGGGCAGGGCGACATCGTCTCGGCCGAGCCGGCGCAGCGCATCCGGGCGATGGGCCGCCTCGCCGCCGGCGACGCTGGCCTGCTCGCCGCCCTCGACGCCGCCGATCGCGGCCGCATCGAAGCGCACCCGACGCTCGGCCCGGCGGTGGCGGAGTACCTCGCGAAGTTCGGCGACCGCTGCCTCGAGGAGCTGAAGCTCGAGTCGATCACCCTCTCGGAGGACCCGCGCCCGCTCTTCGCCTCGATCGCCGCCGCCGCGCGCAGCACGCGCAGCGAGGTGGCGCGCGCCGACCACGCCGACCAGAGGCTCGCCAAGTTGTTCGAGGGCAAGCGCGTCCGCCACTTCGTCATGCGCCACCTGATGCGCTGGACCAAGAACCGGGTCCGCGACCGCGAGAACCTCAGATTCGAGCGCACCCGCGTCTTCGGCCGTGCGCGAAGAGTCTTCCTCGCCATCGGCAAGGAGCTGCACGCCTCGGGCGTGATCGACGCCCCGCGCGACATCTTCATGCTCAGCCTCGACGAGGTCCTCGGTTCGATCGAAGGCTTCGCGCTCGACACCGACCTCCGCGCCATCGCTGCCCGCCGCAAGGCGGAGATGGACGCCTTCGCCGCGCTGCCCGACATGCCCGAACGGATCACGGCGACCGGCGCCGCGATCCTCCGCCCGCGCGCTTCGCCGACGACCGCGCTGGTTGCAGCCAACACCGCCGTCAGCCAGCAGGGCCTCGGCTGCTCGGCCGGAATCGCCACCGGCATCGCCCGCGTCATCGCCGACCCGGCCACGACGCCCATCGCGCTGGGCGAGATCCTCGTCGCCCGCCACACCGACCCCGGCTGGATCGCGCATTTCTCCAACGCTGCCGCGATCGTGGTCGAGCGCGGCAGCCTCCTCTCGCACTCGGCGATCGTCGCCCGCGAGCTCGGCATCCCCTGCGTGGTGGCGCTGAAGGGCGCGATGACCTGGCTCAAGACCGGCGACCGCATCGAGGTCGACGGCGCGACCGGCCTCGTCAGGAAGCTCGATGGCTGAACCCGCGCCGCAGTCGATCGCGGAGCGGGCGAGCTTCGAGCACATCCGCTACGCCCAGCTCTGGGAGGACGCCGACCTCCTCGTCGCCGCGATGCCGCAGCGCCCCGGCGCGACGCTCGTCTCGATCTGCTCGGCCGGCGACAACGCGCTCGCGCTCCTCACCCTCGACCCGGCGAAGGTGATCGCCGTCGACATCTCGCGCGTCCAGCTCGATTGCCTCCGCATCCGCATCGCCGCCTATCGCGAGCTCACCCATCCCGAGTTCCTCGAGCTGATGGGCTCGCGCCCTTCGGCCCGCCGTGGCGCGATCCTCGCGCGCGTCCTCCCGCGCCTCGACGAACCCACACGCGCGTTCTGGACGGCGCAGACCGACGCCATCCTCGCCCACGGGCTCGGCGGCGTCGGCAAGTTCGAGCGCTATTTCCGCATTCTCGCCCGCTGGCTCCTGCCGCTCGTCCACGCGCGTAAGACCCGCGACGACCTCTTCGTCTCCCGCCCGCCCGCCGAGCGTGCGCGGTTCTTCGAAGAGCGCTGGAACAACCGCCGCTGGCGGCTCCTCCTCCAGCTGTTCTTCTCGCGCTTCACGATGGGCCGGCTCGGGCGCGACCCCGCCTTCTTCGATCATGTCGAGGGCAGCGTCGCGGCCCATGTCGACCGGCGCGTCCGCCACGCCGCGATCGCCAACGACCCGGCCGCGAACCCCTATCTCCACTGGATCATCAAGGGCACGCACGGCGCCGCTCTCCCGCTTGCCTGGCGCGCCGAGAGCTACGCCCTCATCCGCTCCCGCCTCGACCGCCTCGTCCTCCACGAAGGCCCGATCGAGACCGCGCTCGGCCCCGGCGAGAGAGCCGACGGCTTCAACCTCTCCGACATCTTCGAGTACATGGACGAGGCCACCTTCGAGTCGGTCTATCGCTCGATCCTCGGCATCGCGAGCCCCGGCGCCCGCCTCGTCTACTGGAACATGATGGTCCCGCGCCGCGTCCCCGCCGCGCTCGCTTCGCGCGTCACGCGGCTGAAGGAGGTGGAGGACCGGCTCAAACCGAAGGACAAAGCCTTCTTCTACTCCGACTTCGTGGTCGAGGAGGTCCGCGCGTGAGCCCGCTCGCCTCGGTCGCCGTCGCGATCGGCTCGATCGCGGTCCTCGTCGGCCTCATGGCGCTGATCTGGTGGCTTGCCCCGCGCCTCGGCTGGTCGCCCGAGCTCAAGCGGAAGGCGATGCACATCGCCACCGGCCTCTACGCGCTGTCGCTGCCGCTGATCTTCCACGAACGCTGGCCGGTGGTCGTGCTGGCGACCCTCGCAGTGCTCGTCCTCCTCGTCCTCCGCCTGCCGGCCTTCGCGCGAACCGGCATCAGCTCCACGCTCCACGACGTGCAGCGGAAATCCTACGGCGAGATCCTGCTCGCCGTCTCGGTCGGCGTCCTCTTCTACCGCTCGCTCGGCGACCCCGTGCTGTACGTCCTCCCGATCGCGCTGGTGACCTTGTCCGACGCCGCCGCCGCGCTCGCCGGCACGCGCTACGGAAGGCGCGTCTTCAGCATCGGCGACGGCCAGAAGAGCCTCGAGGGCGTCGCCATCTTCTTCCTGGTGAGCTGGATCCTCGCCATGGTCGTCCTCCTCCTGATGACCGATGTCGACCGGCTGACCGTCGTCCTTCTCGGCCTCGTCGTGGCCGCCTTCGGCGCGCTGGTCGAGGCCGACTCGTGGCACGGCTTCGACAATCTCTTCGTGCCGGTCGGCGTCCATCTCTTCCTGCAGAGCCACATCGATTCCTCGCCGCTCCCCATCGCGGTGATCGCCGCCACCTTCATCCTCGCTCTCCTCGTCGTGGCCGGCGCGGCGCAGCATCTCCGCCTCGCCAAGAGCAGCGCGCTCGCCTACGCGATCCTCATCTTCCTGATTCTCGCGGTGACCGAGTTCCACAACTCGGTGATCCCGCTCGCCGCGATCTTCGCCGCGCTCGCCGCCCAGCGCCTCCG
>JADYYB010000004.1 GCA_020853895.1 Bauldia sp. | reverse complement strand
GCCACCGGGGGGCGATCCGCCGCGTAGGGAGGTGGCGGGGCAGGGTTTTCCGCCTTGGCTCTTTCCCCTATAAGGCGGCTCTGACTTGAGCGATCCCTTGCCCCTGCCCCGGAGCGGCTGCCGCACCGGGGCTTCGTTTGACGCGGCCGTGAATGCCTAAAAGAACCGACATCGATGCCGTCCTGATCATTGGCGCCGGACCGATCGTCATCGGCCAGGCCTGCGAGTTCGACTATTCCGGCACCCAGGCCTGCAAGGCCCTCAAGGAGGAGGGCTACCGGATCGTACTGGTGAACTCGAACCCGGCCACGATCATGACCGATCCGGACCTCGCCGACGCCACCTATATCGAGCCGATCACGCCCGAGATCGTGGCGATGATCATCGAGAAGGAGCGGACCGAGCGCCCGGACGAGAAGCTCGTCCTCCTCCCCACGATGGGCGGCCAGACCGCGCTCAACACCGCCCTCTCGCTCCGCCGCCTCGGCGTCCTCGACAAGTTCGGGATCGAGATGATCGGGGCCACCGCCGACGCCATCGACAAGGCCGAGGACCGCGAGCTCTTCCGCGAGGCGATGCGCAAGATCGGCCTCGAGACGCCGCGCTCGATCCTCGCCCATTCGCTCATCGAGGCGCTTCCCGCGCTCACTGAGATCGGCCTCCCCTGCATCATCCGCCCGTCCTTCACGCTCGGCGGCACGGGCGGGGGCATCGCCTATAACCGCGAGGAGTTCCTCGAGATCGTCGAGCGCGGCGTCGACGCCTCCCCGACCAACGAGGTGCTCATCGAGGAGTCGGTGCTCGGCTGGAAGGAGTTCGAGATGGAGGTGGTCCGCGACCGCGCGGACAACTGCATCATCATCTGCTCGATCGAGAACGTCGACCCGATGGGCATCCACACCGGCGACTCGATCACGGTGGCCCCGGCCCTCACGCTGACCGACAAGGAATTCCAGATCATGCGCGACGCCTCCATCGCGGTCCTCCGCGAGGTCGGCGTGGAGACCGGTGGCTCCAACGTGCAGTTCGCCGTTAACCCGGCCGACGGGCGGCTGGTCGTCATCGAGATGAACCCGCGCGTCTCGCGCTCCTCCGCGCTGGCCTCCAAGGCGACCGGCTTCCCGATCGCCAAGGTGGCCGCGAAACTCGCCGTCGGCTACACGCTCGACGAGCTCGACAACGACATCACCGGCGGCGCGACGCCGGCCTCCTTCGAGCCGACGATCGACTACATCGTCACCAAGATCCCGCGCTTCGCCTTCGAGAAATTCCCCGGCGCCGACCCGCTGCTCACCACCGCGATGAAGTCGGTCGGCGAGGTCATGGCCATCGGCCGCACCTTCGCCGAGTCCCTGCAGAAGGCGCTCCGCGGCCTCGAGACCGGCCTCTCCGGCCTCGACGAGATCGACATTCCCGGCCTCGGCCAGGGCGACGACATGAACGCCATCAAGGCCGTCCTCGGCCAGCCGACGCCCGACCGGCTGCTCCGCGTCGCGCAGGCGATGCGCCGCGGCGCCTCGATCGAGCTCATCCACGAATCCTGCAAGATCGACCCCTGGTTCCTTCGCCAGGTGAAGGACATCGTCGACATGGAGGACAAGGTCCGCCGCCTCGGCCTGCCGGCAAGCGCGCCCGCCCTCCGCAGGCTGAAGGCGATGGGCTTCTCCGACTCCCGCCTCGCCGCGCTGACCGACGGCGAGGAGGGGAAGGTCAAGGCGCTCCGCGAGAGGCTGGACGTGCACCCGGTCTACAAGCGCATCGACACCTGCGCTGCCGAGTTCGCCTCGCCGACGGCGTACATGTACTCGACCTACGAGGCCCCCTTCGCCGGCCGCCTCGCCGACGAGGCGGAGGCCTCGGACCGCAAGAAGGTGATCATCCTCGGCGGCGGGCCGAACCGCATCGGCCAGGGCATCGAGTTCGACTATTGCTGCTGCCACGCGGCGTTCGCTCTCTCGGACGCCGGCTACGAGACGATCATGATCAACTGCAACCCCGAGACCGTGTCGACCGACTACGACACCTCGGACCGGCTCTATTTCGAGCCGCTGACGGCCGAGGACGTGCTCGAGATCGTCCGCGTCGAGCAGTCGAAGGGCACGCTGCACGGCGTCATCGTGCAGTTCGGCGGCCAGACCCCGCTCAAGCTCGCCGCGGCGCTCCAGAAGGCCGGCGTGCCGATCCTCGGCACCTCGCCGGACGCCATCGACCTCGCCGAGGACCGCGACCGGTTCCAGAAGCTGATGAGCCGGCTCGAGCTGAAGCAGGCCGAGAACGGCATCGCCTACTCGGTCGGCGAGGCGCAGAAGGTCGCCGCCAAGCTCGGCCTCCCGCTCGTCGTCCGCCCGTCCTATGTGCTGGGCGGCCGCGCGATGCAGATCATCCGCGACGACAACGAGCTGGCGAACTATTTCGCCGACACGCTTGTCGAGCTCGTGCCGCTCGACATCCGCGCCCGTCTGCCCGGCAACAAGCCGGGCCAGATCGACACGGTCCTCAAGGACAACCCGCTCCTCTTCGACCGCTACCTCTCCGACGCCATCGAGATCGACGTCGACGCGCTGGCCGACGGCAAGGACGCTTTCGTCTGCGGGATCATGGAGCATATCGAGGAGGCCGGCATCCATTCCGGCGACAGCGCCTGCTCGCTGCCCACGCACTCGCTCCCGGCGGCGACGCTGGCCGAGCTCGAGCGCCAGACCAGGGCGCTCGCCGCGGCGCTGGACGTGAGCGGCCTCATGAACGTGCAGTTCGCGATCAAGGACGGCGAGATCTACGTGCTCGAGGTCAACCCGCGCGCCTCCCGCACCGTGCCCTTCGTGGCCAAGACGATCGGCATGCCGGTCGCCAAGATCGCCGCCCGCATCATGGCCGGCGAGAGCCTCGCCTCCTTCGCCCTCAGCCAGCCGCGGCTGGACCACATCGCGGTCAAGGAGGCCGTCTTCCCCTTCGCCCGCTTCCCGGGCGTTGACACCGTGCTCGGCCCGGAGATGCGCTCGACCGGCGAGGTCATGGGCCTCGACCGCAACTACGCCATCGCCTTCGCCAAGAGCCAGCTCGCCGCCGGCACCTCGGTTCCGACCTCCGGAACGGTCTTCGTCTCGGTCCGGGACAAGGACAAGCCGC
Organism: Bauldia sp.; assembly: GCA_020853895.1. Taxonomy (GTDB): domain Bacteria; phylum Pseudomonadota; class Alphaproteobacteria; order Rhizobiales; family Kaistiaceae; genus JADYYB01. The sequence continues at coordinate 4,365 of JADYYB010000004.1, read as the reverse complement.
GCATCCTGCCGACCATGCAGCGCCTCGCCCGGATCGGCTTCAGGATCATCGCAACCAGCGGAACTCAGCGCTTTCTGGAGGCCGAAGGGGTGCCTTGTTCAAAGATCAACAAGGTTCTTGAAGGCCGCCCGCACATCGTTGATGCTATCAAGAACGGTGAGGTCCAGCTCGTCTTCAACACCACCGAAGGCGCGCAGGCCCTTGCCGACAGCCGGTCCCTGAGAAGGGCCGCTTTGCTGCAGAAAGTCCCCTATTACACGACTTTGGCGGGGGCGATCGCGGCCGCGGAGGGAATAGAGGCGTTCCAGACCGGCGTCCTTGAAGTGCGCCCGTTGCAGTCTTATTTCGCTGCAGCGGCGTAATCGGCGGACGTGGATGGACATAGCCCCCGGAAGGGAGCGATGTTTCTCCGCGAGGTTACGTATTTAACGAAGGATGCCCGAGACGATGGAAAAGATTCCGATGACCGCGGGAGGGCTCCAGGCGCTCGAAGTCGAGCTCCGGAGGCTGACCGCTGTTGAGAGGCCGAGGATTATTCAGGCGATCGCGGAGGCCCGTACGCACGGCGACCTTTCCGAGAACGCCGAATACCACGCGGCCAAGGAACAGCAGAGCCACAACGAAGGCCGCATCGCCGAGCTCGAGGACAAGGTCTCGCGCGCCGAGGTGATCGACGTCTCCAAACTCTCCGGCAACACCGTCAAGTTCGGCGCCACCGTCACCCTCGTCGACGAGGACACCGAGGAGAAGAAGATCTACCAGATCGTCGGCGAGATGGAGGCCGACGTGAAGGACGGCCGTATCTCGATCACCTCCCCGATCGCCCGCGCCCTCATCGGCAAGACCAAGGGCGACACCGTCGAGGTCACCGCCCCGGGCGGCGCCCGGTCCTATGAGATCATCAACGTCCAGTTCCGTTGATCCGGTCCGCGCGCCGCTCCCGGCGCGCGGCGTAACGCGTCGCACAGCTGCAATCGAAGGCGGCGCCCCGTGGCGCCGCTCGCGGGCCGGAGAGCCGGCCACGGACTGAAAGGGCGACCCCCATGCATTCCAAGGTTCTCATCGTCGGCTCGGGGCCGGCCGGCTACACCGCGGCGATCTACGCCGCGCGCGCGATGCTCGAGCCGATCCTCATCAACGGCATGCAGCCGGGCGGCCAGCTCACCATCACCACCGATGTCGAGAACTACCCGGGCTTCGCCGACGTCATCCAGGGCCCCTGGCTGATGGAGCAGATGCGCGCCCAGGCCGAGCATGTCGGCACGCGCATCGTCACCGACCATATCGTCGAGGCGGACCTTTCCGGCTACCCCTTCACCCTCCGCGGCGATTCCGGCGAGACCTATACCGGCGAGAGCCTGATCATCGCCACCGGCGCCCAGGCCAAGTGGCTCGGCCTCCCCTCCGAGGAGCGCTTCAAGGGCTTTGGCCTCTCCGCCTGCGCCACCTGCGACGGCTTCTTCTACAAGAACCGCGAGGTCATCGTGGTGGGCGGCGGCAACACCGCGGCCGAGGAGGCGCTCTTCCTCACCCATTTCGCGAGCAAGGTGACCATCGTCCACCGGCGCGACTCTTTCCGCGCCGAGAAGATCCTGCAGAACCGGGTCTTCGCGCACGAGAAGATCGATGTCCTCTGGGACACCGTGATCGAGGACATCGTCGGCGTGCCCGGCAAGCCGCCGCTCGTCCCGCCCTCGCTCACCGGGGTGAAGCTCCGCAACATCCGCACCGGCGCGGTGACCGAGCGCAAGGTCGACGGCGTGTTTGTTGCAATAGGCCACACGCCGGCCGTCGAGCTCTTCAAGGATCAGGTCCGGCTGAAGCCCTCGGGCTACATCTGGACCGCGCCGCATTCGACCGCGACCAGCGTTCCGGGCGTGTTCGCGGCGGGCGACGTGACGGACGAGATTTTCCGGCAGGCGGTGACCGCCGCCGGCATGGGCTGCATGGCGGCGCTCGAGGCCGAGCGCTTCCTGGCGGCGGCCGAGGTAACCAGCGAGGCGGCGGAGTAGGCCGTCCCCGCGGCGAGGGGATCGATGGATTGGGATAAGCTCAGGATCTTCCACGCGGCGGCGCAGGCCGGCTCGTTCACCAAGGCGGGCGAGTCGCTCGGCCTCAGCCAGTCGGCGGTCAGCCGGCAGGTCGGCGCGCTCGAGCAGGATCTCGGCGTCCCGCTCTTCCACCGCCACGCCCGCGGCCTCATCCTCACCGAGCAGGGCGACCTTCTCTATCGAACCGCGCACGATGTGTTCTCGCGCCTCGAGGCGGTGCAGACCCGCCTCACCGACTCGCGCGAGAAGCCGGGCGGCGTGCTCCGCATCACCACCACGGTCGGCCTCGGCTCGACCTGGCTGACCCGGCGCCTCAACGAGTTCCTCGACCTCTACCCGGACCTGAGAGTCGAGCTCCTCCTCGAGCTCGAGGAGCTCGACCTCTCGATGCGCGAGGCCGACGTGGCGCTCTGGCTGCACCAGCCGGTGAAGCCCGACCTCATCCAGCGCCGGCTCTTCACGGTGCACTACCACCTCTACGCTTCGCCCGCCTATCTCAAGCACCACGGCGCGCCGGCCTCGCTCGAGGACCTCGACCGCCACCGCATCATCACCTTCGGCCTGCCGGTGCCGACCCACCTCAAGAACCTCAACTGGCTCGAGACCGCCGGCCGCCCGCCCGACGAGCCGCGAAAGCCGGTGCTGACCATCAACAACGTCTCCGCCATCCGCAGCGCGGTCGCCCGCGGCATCGGCATCGCCTCGCTCCCCGATTACATGTGGGAGAGCGAGCCCGACCTCGTGCAGGTCCTGCCCGAGGCGCAGGTGCCGAGCTTCTCGAGCTATTTCGTCTATCCGCAGGAGATGAAGGACTCGGCCAAGGTCAACGCCTTCCGCGACTTCCTCCTCGCCAAGTCCCGCGAGTGGGCCTACTAGGCCCGGGATGAGATTGGATGCGCTTAACCTCCCCCTTGCGGGGAGGTTAAGTGAAGGGGCAGACCACACGTCGTCGCCGTCCTCGGGGGCACGATACGACCCCCTACGAGCCTGGGCTTCGCTGCAACGGCCATAAATCCTTCCCGATCATAGGCTTGCACCGGCACAACCCATGAGTGTTGCGGGGATGTGACGGTGCATATGAAATGTGCAGCTCAAGCCGAAGACACCTTCCCGGCCCGTCATCCGCTGGCTACGCAATTGGAGTCGGCTGCGGGGTGATTCTCCTCCCGGTTGTTCCTCCCTCACTTCGGGGCCGGCAAGGGTAGTCTTCGTCCTCCGCGGTGGGCACCGCGGTCAAAAGACTCCGGGCCCCTCACCAGGGCCCGGTTTTTTGTCTGCCGGCGGGATACGCCGGGACCTCAAGCCGCCTTCGCCCCCGACCGTTCGATCGCCTGATCGGCGAGCCGTCCCGTCAGCTCGGCGAGATGGTCGAAGCGCTTCCGGAACGTGCCGACCCCGGCCGTCGCCGAGCGGAGCTCGATGATGAGGTCGCGGATCTCCGACTCCGGGATCAGCGCCTCGACCACGTCCCAGCCCGGCCAGCCCGGTCGCGGCTCGAAGCCCATCAGCTGCCCGCGCCGCTGCGAGACGATGCCGTTGACCCGCGCGGTCGCCTCGGACGGGACCGCGACCTCGACCTTGGCGACCGGCTCGAGCAGCACCGGCTGGCACTTGGCCATCCCTTCGCGCATCCCGATCTGCGCGGCGGTGCGGAACGCCATGTCGGACGAGTCGACCGTGTGGTACGAGCCGTCGGTCAGCCGCACCGCGACGTCCACCACCTTGAAGCCGAGCGGCCCGCGCTTGAGATATTCCTCCACGCCCAGCTCGACCGACGGGATGTAGTTGCGCGGCACCACCCCGCCGGTGATCGAGTCGGTGAAGACGAAGCCCGAGCCGCGCGGCAGCGGCTTGATCTCGAGCTCGACGTCGCCGAACTGGCCGTGCCCGCCCGACTGCTTCTTGTGCCGCCCGCGCACCGTGGCCGCGCCCTTTATCGTCTCGCGATAGGGGATGGCCGGCTCGTGCGTCTCGACGGTGATGCCGTACCGGCTGGTCAACCGCTCGATGGCAACGCGGAGATGCATCTCCCCCTGCCCTTCGAGGATCGTCTGCCCGCTCTCCGCCTCGTGACGCATCACCAGCGAGGGATCCTCCTCCATCGCCTTGGTCAGCGAGGCGGAGAGCTTGACCTCGTCCTTCCGTTCGAGCGGCGCGACGGCGAGCGTGATCACCGGCTCGGGCGTGACGAGCTTGACCGGCTGCGGCGGCGGGTTCTTGCCGGTGCCGAGCGTCGCCCCGGTCGGCGCGGCGTCGAGCTTGCCGAGCCCGACGGTCTCGCCGGCGACGCCCGCCTCGCGCTTCACGACCTGCG
>JADYYB010000003.1 GCA_020853895.1 Bauldia sp. | reverse complement strand
GCCCGTTCCGCCGCGTTGACTTGCGCGGCGCTTCCCACCATCACACCGGCCATGCTTGAGAAGACTTACGACGCAGCGGCGATCGAGCCCCGCATCGCCGCGGAGTGGGAACGTGCCGGCGCTTTCAAGGCCGGCGCCGGTGCAAAGCCCGACGCGCCCTCGTTCTCGGTGGTGATCCCGCCGCCGAACGTGACGGGCTCGCTGCATATGGGGCACGCGCTCAACAACACCCTGCAGGACATCCTCGTCCGCTACCATCGGATGAAGGGCGACGCCGTGCTCTGGCAGCCGGGCACCGATCATGCCGGCATCGCCACGCAGATGGTGGTCGAGCGGCAGCTGATGGAGCGGCAGCAGCCGGGCCGCCGGGCGATGGGGCGCGAGAAATTCCTCGAGACGGTGTGGAAGTGGCGGGACGAGTCGGGCGGGACGATCATCCGCCAGCTGAAGCGCCTCGGCGCCTCGTGCGACTGGAGCCGCGAGCGCTTCACGCTCGGCCGCACCGAGTCCGACCAGATGAGCCGGGCGGTCATCAAGGCCTTCGTCGACCTCCACCGCGACGGCCTCATCTATCGCGACAAGCGCCTCGTGAACTGGGACCCCAAGCTGCAGACCGCGATCTCGGACCTCGAGGTGCAGCAGGTCGAGGTCAAGGGCAGCCTCTGGCACTTCCGCTACCCGATCGAGGGAGAGGAGGGGCGGTTCATCGTGGTGGCGACGACGCGCCCCGAGACGATGCTCGGCGACACGGCGGTTGCCGTGAACCCCGAAGACGAGCGCTACGCCGACTTCGTGGCCGCCCACCGCGCCGGCAAGCCGGTGATGGTGCGGCTGCCGCTGGTCGGCCGGCTGATCCCGATCGTGGCGGACGAGTATCCGGACCCCGAGGCAGGGTCGGGCGCGGTGAAGATCACCCCGGCGCACGACTTCAACGACTTCGAGGTCGGCAGGCGACACAACCTCCCGAAGATCAACCTCTACGACGCCGAATCGAACCTGGTGCTCCGCGCCAACCCGGATTTCCTTGCCGGGCTCGCGCCGACGCCGGAGCTCGAGGCGACGATCGCCGCGCTCGACGGGATGGACCGGTTCAACGCGCGGAAGCGCGTGGTGGCGATGCTCGAGGAGAGGGGGCTCATCGAGAAGATCGAGCCCTACACGCACACCGTCCCGCACGGCGACCGCTCGGCGGTGCCGATCGAGCCGTTCCTCACCGACCAGTGGTATGTCGACGCCAAGAAGATGGCCGTCCCGGCGCTCGCGGCGGTGCGCGACGGGACGACCCAGTTCGTGCCCCGGAACTGGGAGAAGACCTATTTCGACTGGATGGAGAACATCCAGCCGTGGTGCATCTCGCGCCAGCTGTGGTGGGGGCACCAGATCCCGGCCTGGTACGGGCCGGACGGCAAGGCCTTCGTCGCGACCGAGGCGGCCGAGGCGGAGCGCGCCGCGGCGCAGCATTACGGCAAGCCCACGGCGCTCAAGCGCGACGAGGACGTGCTCGACACATGGTTCTCGTCGGGCCTCTGGCCGTTCTCGACCCTCGGCTGGCCGGACGAGACGCCCGAGCTCGCCCGCTACTACCCGACCGCGACGCTCGTCACGGGCTTCGACATCATCTTCTTCTGGGTCGCCCGGATGATGATGATGGGGCTCCATTTCATGGGCGAGGCGCCGTTCTCGGAGGTCTACATCCACGGCATCGTGCGCGACGAGCGCGGGGCCAAGATGTCGAAGACCAAGGGCAACGTCGTCGACCCGCTCGACCTCATCGACGAGTACGGCGCCGACGCGCTGCGCTTCACCATGGCCTCGCTGGCGACGCCGGGCCGCGACGTGAAGCCGGCGCGGGCGCGCATCGAGGGCTACCGCAACTTCGCGACCAAGCTCTGGCAGGCCTCGCGCTTCTGCGAGCTCAACGAGTGCCCGGTGGGCGTCCCCTTCGAGCCGGAGACGGCGAAGGAAACGGTGAACCGCTGGATCCTCACCGAGGCCAATCGCGCGGTGGCCGCCGTCGAGGCGGCGATCGGCGCGTTCCGATTCGACGAGGCGGCGGGCACGGCCTACCGCTTCGTCTGGAACACCTACTGTGACTGGTATCTCGAGCTGATCAAGCCGACACTCGGCGGGCCGGAGGGAGAGGCCAAGACCGAGACCCGGCGCACCGCCGGCTGGGTGCTCGGCGAGATCCTCCGGCTCCTCCACCCGTTCATGCCGTTCATCACCGAGGAGATCTGGGCGAAGCTCCCTCCGGCGAGCGCGCGGCCCCTGCCGCTGCTGGCGATCTCGCCGTGGCCCGATTCGGGCTTCGAGGACCGCGCGGCGGCGGCCGAGATCAACTGGCTCATCCGGCTCGTGGAGGAGGTCCGCTCGGTCCGCGCGGAGACCAACATCCCGGCCGGGGCGCAGATTCCGGTCGTGGTGTCGGACGCCTCGGCCGAGACCCGGGAGCGACTCGCGCGGCATCAGGCGGCGATCGCCCGACTCGCGCGGGTCAACGAGGTCCAGCTGGCGAAGTCGGCCCCGTCGGGATCGGCGCAGATCGTGATCGGCGAGGCGATCGTCTCGATCCCGCTCGCCGGGCTCATCGATCTTGGCGCCGAGCGCGCGCGGCTCGCCAAGGAGACCGACCGGCTGACGAAGGAGATCGGCAAGCTCGACGCCAAGCTCGGCAACCCCGAATTCGTTGCCAAGGCGCCCGAAGAGGTGGTCGAGGAGCAGCGCGAGCGGCGCGAGGACGCCGCCCTCAGGATCGACCGGATGCAGGCGGCGCTGGCGCGCCTTCCGTCCAGCTGACCGGGGTCGCGACTCACGTTCTGCGTGCAGGCGTGATGCATGTCTGCAACGCCCCCTTTAAGTCTGATGAGGCGTTCGGGAGCGCTGAAAGCGAGGCGGGCCGGGCGCTTCGTGGCGATTCGGCTGGGGGGCGGGCGTCCGCCCGCGAGTCGGTCCGGGGACGATTTGGGCGGGGCGTCGAGATTCGGCTGATTCGCGCCAAACGGGGCGCGCGCCGGCTTCCATGTCTCAACCTAGACGTGTCGAATTGGTTAACGTCTACAACCTAAGGGGGACAAAAGCGGCCCCTTCGGTCCAATTTGGTTCACCTCCAGGTAACGATCTGTGTTCGGGATGCCACAACAGTGGAAATTGCAGGCAGTTGCGGATGAATCGGCTGGCTTGTGGGTCGCGGTTGATTATCTTGCGCCGAGGACGATTGTTC
>JADYYB010000002.1 GCA_020853895.1 Bauldia sp. | reverse complement strand
GCGATCGCGGCGGGACCGAAGCTCTCGATCTCGAGGCCGAGGCTCCGCAGCGGCTCGCTCTGGGCGAGGAGGCGCTCGGCGTCGGCCGGGTCGAGCTCGACGATCTCCGGGACGAGCAACGGCTGGCCGGCGACGCCGTTCGCCGCCAGCGACTCCTTCAGCCGCTCGTAGGTGAGGCGCTCGTGGGCGGCGTGCTGGTCGACGATGACCATGCCGTCGGCGGTCTGGGCGATGATGTAGTTGGCGTGGATCTGCGCGCGGGCTGCGCCGAGCGGCAGGGCCTCCTCGGCGGCCGGCGCGGGACGCTCCGCGGCGCGCGCGTCGGCCGAGGGCGCGATGAAGGGCGCCGTTGCCGGCTCGGCGAAGCCCAGCGGCTGGGAGAAGGCGAGCGGCCCGAAGCCGCGGCTCGGCGAATAGGCGGGCGCGCGCGGGGAAGCCGGGCGGAAGGCGGTGACCGTGGCGGTGCCGAGGGTCGAGGCGGTGCGGCTGGCGGCGCCGGTCAAGGCATCTCTCAGGGCGCCGACGATGAGGCCGCGCACCAGCCCGCCGTCGCGGAAGCGCACCTCGGCCTTGGCCGGGTGGACGTTGACGTCGACCTCGCGCGGCTCGATCTCGACGAAGAGGGCGGCCACCGGATGGCGGCCGCGCGGCATGAGATCGCCGTAACCGGCCCGGAGCGCGCCGAGCATCAGCCGGTCGCGGACCGGGCGGCCGTTGACGAAGAGATGCTGCTGCAGGGCGTTGGCGCGATGAAAGCTCGGGAGGCCGGCGAAACCCTCGAGGCGCACGCCCTCGCGCCCGGCCGCGATCGGCACGGCGTTGGCGCCGAAATCGGCGCCCATGACGCGGGCGAGACGCCGGCGGCGGGCGTCCGGGCCGGTCTCGGCCGGGTAGTCGAGCGGGGCACGCTCGCCGCTCGCCAGCACGAAGCGGATCTCGGGATGGGCCATGGCGAGGCGCTTGACGATTTCGGCGACCGCGCTCGCCTCGGCGCTCTCGGTGCGCAGGAATTTGAGCCGCGCCGGGGTGGCGAAGAAGAGCGCGGAAACCTCGACCACCGTGCCCGGCGCCATGACCGCGGGCGCCGGCGCGCCGACATGGCCGCCGTCGACCTCGATCTCCCAGCCGTGCTCGGCGGCCGGTTGGCGGCTGGCGAGGCGGAGCCTTGCGGCGGCGCCGATCGAGGCGAGCGCCTCGCCGCGGAAGCCGAGGCTGGCGATGTCGGAGAGGTCGGCGGCGAGCTTGGAGGTGCAGTGGCGCTCGACGGCGAGCGGCAGCTCGTCCGGCGCGATGCCGCCGCCATTGTCGGTGACGCGGATGAGGCCGGCCCCGCCGCCTTCGATCACCACCTCGATGCGGTCGGCGCCGGCGTCGATGGCGTTCTCGACCAGCTCCTTCACCGCGCTCGCCGGCCGCTCGATCACCTCGCCGGCGGCGATGCGGTTGATCATGGTCTCGGACAGGCGGCGGATGGTCATGGAACCCTCAGGCCCCGCGAGTCTGGCGGATTCGGACGCCGGAGGGAAGGAGCGGCCTCAGCGGCGCACGAAGGGGCACCAGGCGTCCGCTTCGGCCCGCTCCCGGCTGTACCAGCCGCCGTGATAGGTGCGGAGCTTGCCGCCGAACTGCTGGTAGGTGCATTCGACGTACCAGGAGCTGTCGTCCTCGACGTAGAAGATGCGCTCGCCGCGGAGGAAGCCGCGCCAGGCGACGGCGACGCCGGCGAGGAGGAGAAGCAGGACGAGGGCGAGGAGAACGCGGCGGAGGAGGCGCACGGGCGGGACGCGAATCGGACCAAGGTTGGCGGCTATGGCTTGGACTGCGGGTGGGGAGCCCGTAAAGTCCTCCGCGGCGGGCCGGCATGTGGACAGCGGGAGAGATTCGGGTGACGAAGCGTCTGGTGGTCCTCTCCCTTGCCCTCGGGCTCGGCGCGGGAACGGCGTCGGCGGTGCCGATCGAGAGCGTGATCGGCTCGTTCGCGCTGGCCTGCATGGGCGATCTCAGCCGCGGCATCAGCCATCGCGAGTTCGAGGGCGCGCTGGCGGCTCAGGGCTTCCAGGAGATGCCGCGGGCCGAGGCGGAGCGGTTCCTGGCGAGCGCCGGGGGACGCCCCGGGTCGGCCTATGTCACCACCTTCGCCGATACCGGCGACACGCTGATGATCGGCCTCGACGCCAGCGGCAATTGCACCTTCTCCTCGCCGACCGCCTCGCGCTCGGGGACCGAGGATTTCCTGCTCCGCTCCTACGACCAGATCCGCTCGCGGCAGGTGCAGAGCACGACCGAGGGCGGGCTCGTCGACGCGACCTACGCGGTCACGGTCGGCGGGAGCCGGCAGTTCCTGCGCTTCCTCGGGCCGGGGGGAAGAGGGGGCGCGGTGGTGATGGTGAGCCCGGAGAGCCGGCCGCCGCCGGCCGCAGCCGGGGTTGCGGTCACCTGGCCGTAGGCCTCACGCGCGGGCGAGGGCGCGCCAGCCGATGTCCTTGCGGTAGTAGACCTCGGGCCAGTCGATCTTCTCGACGGCGGCGTAGGCGCGGTTGCGCGCCTCGATGAGGGTCGGACCGGTGGCGGTGACGTCGAGGACGCGGCCGCCGGTCGCGGTGACCGCGCCATCCACCAGCGTGGTGCCGGCGTGGAAGACGGTGACACCGGGGAGCTTCGCCGCTTCCTTTAGGCCCGTGATGACCCCGCCGCGCTTGTAGGCGCCGGGATAGCCCTGGGCGGTCATCACCACGGTGATGGCGGGCTCGGGCAGCCAGCTGAGCGAGACCTTGTCGAGGCGGCCTTCGCGCGTGGCCAGGAGGAGATCGAGGAGGTCGCTCTCGAGCCGGGCCATCAGCACCTGGCACTCGGGATCGCCGAAGCGGACATTGTATTCGATGAGCTTGGGGCCTTCGGCGGTGAGGATGATGCCGGCGTAGAGGACGCCCTTGAAGGGAGCGCCGCGCGCGGCCATCGCGGCCAGCGTCGGCTTGATGATGCGGGCCATGGTGCGCTCGCAGAGCGCGTCGGTCATGATCGCGGCCGGCGAGTAGGCGCCCATCCCGCCGGTGTTGGCGCCGCGGTCGCCGTCCAGCACGCGCTTGTGGTCCTGCGCGGTGGCGAGCGGGATGGCGTTCACCCCGTCGCAGAGGGCGAAGAAGCTGACCTCCTCGCCGGTCAGGAATTCCTCGATCACCACCTCGGAGCCGGCGATGCCGAAGGCGCCGCCGAAGCAGTCGTCGACCGCGGCGAGGGCCTCGGCGGTGGTGGCGGCGATGGTGACGCCCTTGCCGGCGGCGAGGCCGTCGGCCTTGACCACGATCGGCGTCGCGGCGCTCCGCACATAGTCGCGGGCCTCGGCCGCGTCGGCGAAACGCCGATAGGCGGCGGTGGGGATGTTGCGGACCGAGCAGAGATCCTTGGTGAAGCCCTTGGAGCCCTCGAGGCGGGCGGCGGCCTTGGTCGGGCCGAAGGCCGGTATCCCGGCGGCCTCGAGGTCGTCGACCAGCCCCGCGATCAGTGGCCCCTCGGGGCCGACCACGACGAGGCCGACGAAATGGGTCTTGCAGAACTCGATCACCGCCTGGTGGTCGCCGACGTCGAGGGCGACGATCTGGGCGTGCTCGGCGATGCCGGCATTGCCGGGCGTGGCGAAGAGCCGGGCCAGCGTTGGCGATTGCCGGAGCTTCCAGGCCAATGCGTGCTCGCGTCCGCCCGACCCGATCAGAAGCACGTTCATTCCGTCGCCGCCCAACTGGAAGTTGTCTTATGAGCCCGTCTAGCACGAGCTTCGCGTGCCGCGAAGCCGCGTCTTCTGATACGAGCAGATAGCCATGGTTTCACGACGGTCGACAATAGCCGGGGCGCTCCCCGACGCCGGCGCGCAGAACTGGGTCGACCGATTCGCGCCCCCATGGCTGCGGCCCTATGCGCGGCTGGCGCGCTGGGACCGGCCGATCGGGTGGTGGCTGCTGCTCTTTCCGTGCTGGTGGTCGCTGGCGCTGGCCGCGATCGTGCGCTGGCCGCCCGACCCGTGGCCTTTCGTGCTCTTCCTCGTCGGCGCGATCGCGATGCGCGGGGCCGGCTGCACCTGGAACGACATAATCGACCGCGACATCGACGCGAAGGTCGAGCGGACGCGGGGGCGGCCGATCCCGGCGGGCGAGGTCAGCGTCCGCGGGGCGGCGGTCTTCCTCCTCGCGCAGGCGCTGGTGGGGCTCATGGTGCTCCTGCAGTTCAACCGCTTCACGCAACTTCTCGGACTCGCCGCGCTGATCCCGGTCGCGATCTATCCGCTGATGAAGCGGGTCACCTACTGGCCGCAGCTCTTCCTCGGCATCGCCTTCTCGTGGGGGGCGCTGATGGGGTGGGCGGCGAGCTTCGGCTCGCTCGGCCCGCCGGCGCTCCTCCTCTATGCCGGCTGCGTCCTCTGGACGATCGGCTACGACACGATCTACGCGCTGCAGGACCGCGAGGAGGACGCGCTGATCGGCGTCCGCTCGACGGCGATCCTTTTCGGCCGCGCGGCGCTGGCGGCAGTCACCTTCTTCTACGCGGGGACCGTCCTGCTGCTGGCGGCGGCGATCTTCGTCGCCATCGGCGGGCTGGACGGCCTGACCATGGAACTGGTCCTCATCCTTGCCGTCGCCCCGGCGGCGGCGCATCTCGCCTGGCAGGTGCGGGCGGTGCGGCTGGATGATCCGGCGAGCTTCCTCGCCGTGTTCCGGTCGAACCGATGGGTCGGCTGGCTGGTGCTGGCGGGGCTGCTGGTCGACGCCGCGCTGCTCGCGGCGCTGCTCTAGCCCCCCGCTCGATTGTGATGAAGACGGATGAAGACGGATCAATCTAACCTCCCCCTCGAGGGGAGGTCGAAACCGCGCAGCGGTTTCGGGAGGGGGGCATCGACCTTCCGGCTTGTACTGGGCGGGTGGGACCCTCGTTCCCCCCTCCCGAAGCTGCTCGGCCATAGGCCTCGCACCTTCGACCTCCCCTCGAGGGGGAGGTTATCCCGTTCTACATGCGCTAGCGATCGCTGTGGGCGATGATCTCGCGGCCGGCGATGCGCCCGCTCCCGTGATTGCGGCCGGTCTTGCGGCGGGTCAGGAAGCGCGGGCGGCGGGACGCGAAGAAGGAGTGCAGGCGGCGCGGCTTGAGCTGGCCGATCTCGACGCTGCCGAGGCGCGTGGTCGGCTCGACGATCGCGCCGTCGTCGCCGACCAGGATGAGCGGACGCCGGAGCGCCTTCGACCAGGACTGCCAGTCGGCGACCACGTCGCCGGGGCTGGTGGCGACGACCAGCGGGAGCGAGAGCGTGGCGTCGTGGTGGAAGAGCTCGACCAAGATGCGGAGCTCGCCGCCTTCGGCCGGGACCATGCGCACGGCGACGCCGCGGTAGTCGGCGAGCGGAACGGTGCGGAGGAAGCTCACGCCGCCAAGGCTGCCGTTGAAAACGACCTCCTCGCTATCGAGAAGGACGGTGGCGGGAGAATCGGGCGTGGTGCCGCTCAGCGCGGCCGCGAAACGGAGCGGCAGCTCGCTCGGATCGAACCGCAAAAGCGGGCTCGGGCCGTCGCTGGCCTCCCCTCCGGTTGCGTTGCGGTTCATTCGGCCTCCCCGCCCCGGTTGACGCTCGGGGTCGGGGGATTCCATGGCACGCCGGCGCTTCAGGCCGGCTTAAGTCGACATTTCGAATTTGAATGATCGGCTAAAGACTTAGCGGCGTCGGTCGGAAAGCGCCCGGGGTTGCCATTCGCCTTAACCTCCCCGCAAGGGGCAGGGCTATCGCATATAGCGCCCGGCCAGGAGGCGGACCTCCTCGACGCCCCCTCTCCCGCAAGCGGGGGAGGGGAAAGGGCTCGCCATATGCGATAGCCCTCCCCGCAAGGGGGAGGTAAGGACGCGCTAAAGCACCTTGCCGGGGTTGAGGATGCCGTTCGGATCGAGCGTGCGCTTGATGGCGCGCATCGCGGCCAGCTCGACCGGGTCCTTGATCGCCGGCAGGAGATCGCGCTTCAGCTGGCCGATGCCGTGCTCGGCCGCGATCGAGCCGCCGAGCTCGCTGGCGATGGCGTGCACCGCCTCGTTCATGTCCCGCCAGCGGGCGAGGAAGGCGGCGTCCTCCATCGTCTCGGGCCGGCTGACATTGAAGTGCATGTTGCCGTCGCCGACATGGCCGAAAGGCACCGGTCGGCAGCCCGGCACGAGGGCGCGGACGGCGGCGTCGGCGCGGCGTAGGAACTCGGGGAGCCGCGCGATGGGCACGGAGACGTCGTGCTTGATCGAGGCGCCTTCCTCCTTCTGCACCTCGCTGAGGGCGAGGCGGAGGCGCCAGAAGCTCTCGGCCTCGGCCGGGTCGGCCGCGCTCACGATCTCGGCGCTCAACCGCTCGCGCTGGGCGCGGGTGGCGACGCGGTCGAGGAGGGCGCGCGCGGCGTCGGCCGACTGGCCGGAGGAGATCTCGGCCAGTACGTACCAGGGGTAGGGGCGGGCGAGCGGCAGCGCCGCGCCGCGGACATGGGCCAGGGTCATGGCCATCGCCGCCTCGCTCATCAGTTCGAAGGAGGTGAGCTGGCTGCCGGCCTCCTCGAGGGCGAGGTTGAGGATGGCGAGCGCGGCGTCGGGGGTCGCGACGCCGAAGAAGGCGAGCGAGCGGCCCCGCGGCCGCGGATAGAGGCGGAGCGAAGCGGCGGTGATGATGCCGAGCGTGCCCTCGGCGCCGACGAAGAGATTGCGCAGCGAGTAGCCGGTGTTGTCCTTGCGGAGGCGGCGGAGGCCGCTCCACACCTCGCCGCTCGCCAGCACCACCTCGAGGCCAAGGACGAGGTCGCGCGCATTGCCGTAGGCGAGCACGGCGACGCCGCCGGCATTGGTCGAGAGGACGCCGCCGATCTGGCACCGCTCCTCGGAGGCGAGCGAGAGCGGGAAGAGGCGGTCGACGCCGGCCGCCGCTTCCTGCGCAGCGCGGAGGGTGAGGCCCGCCTCCACGGTCATCGTGTTGCCGGTGGGGTCGATGTCGCGCACGCGGGCGAGGCGCGAGAGCGAGAGGACGATCTCCGCGCCGCTCGCGTCGGGGATTTGGCCGCCGACGAGGCCGGTGTTGCCGCCCTGCGGGACGATCGCGGTCCGCGTGTCGTTGGCGAGGCGGAGGATGGCGGATACCTCCGCCGTCGAGCCGGGGCAGAGCACGAGCGGGGTCGCGCCATGGAAGAGGCCGCGCCACTCGACGAGGTAGGGGGCGATGGCGGCCTGGTCGGTCAGCGCGTGATCGCGCCCGACGATGGCGGCGAAGCGGTCGATGAGGTCGGGGGGAGGGGCAGGCATTGGCGCGAGGATAGCGGTGCAATCACCGTGCCGCCATCGGCGCGTCGCCTCCCCCGCGAGCGGAGGAGGCGCTGTTCGTCGTGCCGGGAAGACCGAGGCCTATTGCGCGGGGATGACGTGCCAGACGCCGCCCACGCCGTCGCCGGTGGTCTGGCCGGGGGCGGTGTCGCGCACCCAGAGATAGACCGGCTTGCCCTGGTAGGCCCACATCGGGGAGCCGTCGTCGCGGTTGATGACCGTCCAGTCGCCCTCGGGCACCGCGTCGGCCGCGGCGGCGAGCGGCGGCCAGTTGGTGGCGCAGTTGTCGTTGCAGTTGCTCTTGTTGGGGGCGTCGTTGTCGAAGGTGTAGAGGGTCATGCCGTTGGCATCGACATAGATCGTGCCGAGCGGGGTGGTGGCGGTGCTGACCGGGGCGGCAGCGAAGGCGCCGAGAGTGGAGAACGCGAGAAGCGCGCCGGCGGCGGCCGGCAGGGCAAAGCGGATCATGCGGAACCTCCCAGGTGGGGCTTTTCTCGGACCCGTCGCGGGTCCGGGCAGGGCGACTAACGCGCGAACTGTGCGCCTTTCGCGACTTTGGCGGTAAATTCTTTGCGACGGTCGCGCCCGAGCCACCTCGCCTTGAAGGGCATGGCCGCCTGTGCCATAGCAACGCGCGCTGATTTTCAAGGAAAGGCAAAGGGATGAGCGGGGCCGGCACGCTGCTGCAGGGCAAACGCGGCCTTGTCATCGGGGTTGCCAACAACCGTTCGATCGCGTGGGGAATCGCCCGCGCCTGCCACGCGGCGGGGGCCAAACTCGCCTTCACCTACCAGGGCGATGCGCAGAAGAAGCGCGTCGAGCCGCTGGTCGCGGAGATCGGCGGCGCGGTGGTCGGCGCCTGCGACGTCAGCGAGCCGGCGACCATCGACGCGGCCTTCGCGGAGGTCGGGAGACTGTGGGGCGGGCTCGACTTCCTCGTCCACGCCGTCGCCTTCTCCGACAAGGAGGAGCTCGCCGGACGGTATCTGGAAACTACCGCGGGCAATTTCACCCAGACGATGCTGATCTCCTGCTACTCGCTGACTGCGATCCTGCAGCGCGCCGAGAAGCTGATGACGGGCGGCGGGTCGGTGGTGACGCTCTCCTATTACGGCGCCGAGAAATGGATGCCGCACTACAACGTCATGGGCGTCGCCAAGGCGGCGCTCGAGGCGAGCGTCCGGTACCTCGCCGCCGATCTCGGGCCGAAGGGGATCCGCGTCAACGCGCTCTCGGCGGGGCCGATCAAGACGCTCGCCGCCTCGGGCATCGACGACTTCCGCTACATCCTCAAATGGAACGAGTACAACGCCCCGCTGC
>JADYYB010000001.1 GCA_020853895.1 Bauldia sp. | reverse complement strand
TGGCGCTCGTAGAGGAATTTCAGGACCGCGCTCCGGCAGCGGAGATAGGTCGGGTCGGCGACCAGCTCGAGCCGGCGGCGCGGGCGGGCGAGCGGCACCGGGAGGATCTCGCCGATGCGCGCGGCCGGGCCGTTGGTCATCATCACGATGCGGTCGGAGAGAAGGACGGCCTCGTCGACGTCGTGGGTGATCATGATCGCCGTGTTGCCGAGCTCGGCGTGGATCTGCATCACCTGGTCCTGGAGATGGGCCCGCGTCAGCGCGTCGAGCGCGCCGAAGGGCTCGTCCAGGAGGAGCACTTTCGGCTCCATGGCGAGCGCGCGGGCGAGGCCGACGCGCTGCTTCATGCCGCCCGATATCTCCGCCGGGCGCTTGTCGGCGGCGTGGACCATCTGCACGAGCTCGAGGTTGCGCATGGTCCAGTCGCGCCGCTCGGCGGCGCTCTTCTGCTTGCCGAAAACCTTGTCGACGGCGAGCTTCACGTTCTCGTAGACGGTCAGCCAGGGAAGGAGCGAATGGTTCTGGAAGACCACCGCGCGGTCCGGGCCCGGCTCGTCGACCACCTTGCCGTCGAGAAAGACGACGCCGGTCGTCGCCTTGATGAGCCCGGCGACGATGTTGAGGAGGGTCGACTTCCCGCAGCCGGAATGGCCGATGATCGAGATGAACTCGCCGCGCTCGACGGTGAGGCTGATCTGGCGGAGGACCTCGGTGCGGACACTGCCGCGGTCGAAGCTCTTGTCGATCAGTTCGAGGGAGAGATAGCTGCCCATGGTCGCCTCCCCTACGCCGCCGCCGTGCCGCGGGTGACAGCGCGCGAGAGGAGCGCCACCACGCGGTCGAGGATGAAGCCGACGATGCCGACATAGATGAGCGCAAGGATGATGTCGCTGATCCGCGAGGAGTTCCACGCGTCCCAGATGAAGAAGCCGATGCCGACCCCGCCGATCAGCATCTCGGCGGCGACGATCGCCAGCCACGAGAGGCCGATGCCGATCCGGAGACCCGTGAAGATGTAGGGCGCGGCCGCCGGGATCATGATCTTGGCGAAGTACTCGAAGCCGTTGAGGCGGAGGACCTTGGCGACGTTCTGGTAGTCGGCCGGGATGTTCCTGATGCCGACCGCGGTGTTGATGATGATCGGCCACACCGCGGTGATGAAGATCACGAACACCGCCGAGGTCTGCCCGTCGCGGAAGGCGGCGAGCGAGAGCGGCAGCCAGGCGAGCGGAGGCACGGTGCGGAGCACCTGGAAGAGCGGGTCGAGACCGCGCATCGCCCACACCGAGTTGCCGATCAGGGTGCCCAGCGCGACGCCGACCGCGGCGGCGAGGGCGTAGCCGACGGCGACGCGCTTGAGGCTCGCCAGGATGTGCCAGAAGAGGCCCTGGTCGATGCCCGAGCCGACATAGAACGGATCGGCGATCAGCTCCCAGGTGTCGGAGAGGACGCGCGAGGGCGGCGGCAGGCTCGAGCCCGGCGAGGAGCAGAGCGCCTCCCAGAGGACCAGCACGAAAGCGAGGGTGACGAGCGGCGGCAGCACCCGTCCGGCGATGCCGCCGAAGCGGATGCGGAAGGGCGCGGCCGGCGCGGTGCGCGGCTCGATGCCGAGGCTGACCACCCGCCCGGTCACCGGCGCGGGCGTGTCGTCGATCTTGATGGCGGTGAGGCTCATTCTCGGGTTCCCGCTCAGGCGATGCGCTTGATGTCGAGGCTGGCGAGGTAGGCGCCCGGGTCGGCCGGATCGAACACCTTGCCGTCGAAGAAGGTCTCGACGCCGCGCGAGGTCGAGGCCGGCAGGTCGGCGGCGGCGATGCCGAGCCCGGTTGCCGCCTCGCGCCAGAGGTCCTCGCGATTGACCGCCGAGACGAGCGCGGCGATGTCGGTCTCCGGCTCGAACTTGCCCCAGCGGATGTCCTCGGCGAGGAACCAGCTGTCGTGGCTCGGGAACGGATAGGAGGCGTGGTCGCGCCAGAACTTCATGAGATAGGGGCTGTCGGTGACCACGCGGCCGGTGCCGTAGTCGACCTCGCCGCGAAGGCGCCCGACGATGTCCGCCGGCGGGACGTTGAACCAGGCCCGGCGGCCGACGATCTCGGCGAGCTCCTGCTTGTTGGCCATGTCCTCGCACCAGATCTGCGCTTCCTCGACGGCCATCAGCAGCGCGCGGGTGGCGTTGGGGTTGGCGTCGACCCAGTCGGCGCGCATGGCGAAGCTCTTCTCGGGATGGCCGGACCAGAGCTCGCCGGTGGTCAGCGCCGTGTAGCCGATGCCCTGGTTGACGAGCTGGGCGTTCCACGGCTCGCCGACACAGAAGGCGTCCATCGTGCCGACCTTCATGTTGGCGACCATCTGCGGGGGCGGGACCACGATGGTCTCGACGTCGTTGTCGGGGTCGATGCCGCCGGCGGCGAGCCAGTAGCGGATCCAGAGGTCGTGCGTGCCGCCGGGGAAGGTCATCGCCACCTTGGCGGCGTTGCCGGCCGCCTTCCTCTGCGCGAAGGGCTCGCGGAGGGTCGAGGCGTCGAGGCCGACGGCGAGGTCCTTGTAGGTGTTGGCGATGGAGATCGCCTGGCCGTCGAGATTGAGGCGGGCGAGGATGTACATCGGCAGGGGGATGTTGTTCTGGGTCACTTTGCCGGCGGAGATGAGGTAGGGCATCGGGGTCAGGATGTGCGCCCCGTCGATGCCCGCGCCGGCCGAGCCGAGGACGAGATTGTCGCGCGTGGCACCCCACGAGGCCTGCTTGACCACCTCGACGTCGGGCATGCCGTACTTGGCGAAGAGCCCCTTCTCCTTGGCCACGATCAGGGCCGAAGCGTCGGTCAGCGCGATGAAGCCGAGCACGGCGCGCGTGGTCTCGGGTCCAGCGCCCTGCGCGAAGGCGCCCGAGGGGAAGGCGGCGCGGGCGGCCGCCACCACCGCGGCGGCCGAGGCCGTTTTGAGAAGCGTGCGCCGGCTGACCCCGGCCGATCGAAGAAGGCTCACCTCTGGGACTCCCTTGCGCGGCCGAGCCGCCGAAAACGAAAAACGCCGCGCAACCGTCCGCGGAGGGACGATTGGACGGCGTCGTTGCCTATGGTCGCCCATCGCAGGGCGGATGACTGGTGAAGGAGGGCTTGTTGGGCCTGGTCGCCGGACCGCCCTCATTGGCGGCGCGGCGACTTAGACTCTGTCTAGTTGGCGCAACGCTAGAATCCGACCAGATAGTCGGCAAGCCCGATTAATGAGCATAAGTGCCTGGAAATTCAGCTTTTCGGCCGTTACGGAGGCAACGTCGAGACATTGCGAATCCGTAGTGGCGACATTCGGGCTCGCTCACCGCGGCACCGGGAAAGCCATCGGCCTCCAGCGCCGGTGGACCGCCGATCGAGGGGACTTGGGTCGGTCCGACGAGCGTGCTCCGACCTTCGCATTGCTGCCCGGAAGATCAGCATGGAGCGCGGCGAGCGCGCGATTGCGACGCTTCGTCGGGTCGCATCGAGGGCCGGCACCGGGCCGACTCACCCCAGCAGCTTGGCGGCGGTGACCAGACCGTGGGCGACGTCGGCGAGGCGCCTGTTCTCGCTCATCGCGGTCGAGCGGAGGAGCGTATAGGCCTCCTCCTCGGTGATGTTCCGGCTCCTCATCAGGATGCCCTTGGCCTTGTCGATGACCTTGCGGTCCTCGAGCGCCTGGCGGGCCTGGTCGAGCTCGGTGCGGAGGCGGTTGAAGGCGTTGAAGCGGGTGATCGTGACGTCGAGGATCGGCTTCACCCGCTCCTTGCGGAGCCCGTCGACGATATAGGTCGAGACGCCCGCGTCGATCGCCGCCTCGATCGCCGAGCTGTCGGCCTTGTCCACGAACATGGCGATCGGGCGCCGCACCGTGCGCGAGACCTGGAACATCTGCTCGAGCGCGTCGCGGTTGGGGTTCTCGAGGTCGATGAAGATGACGTCCGGATCGGCCTCGACGATACGGCGCACGAGATGGGTCATCTCGCCGATCACGGTGACGCGGTCGTGCCCGGCCTCGCGCAGCCCCTCCTCGAGGATCGCCGCACGCAGACGATTGGTGTCGACGATGACGATGTGGAGCGACGGAGGCGGCGGCATCCTCGGCCGCGCAGCACGAAATATGCCGGGGAAGCGCCCAGCGGCCGGCCGGAAGGTCGCACGCTCCGGCCGCGACGGCTCGCGCCGGCGGCCTCTCCGTTCCCGTCACGTTCCGGCGGCTGCCCGCTCATCCGCCAATGGCCAGCCATTGGGAACGCCGATTGAACCCATCGAGTGATGTCGGGCTGAGGCTGGGCCATGGTCGGGGCTCAGGAGGCAAGCTGGAGGAGATTGCTTCGATGAGGA
The DNA here is from genome assembly GCA_020853895.1 of Bauldia sp. Classification (GTDB taxonomy): domain Bacteria; phylum Pseudomonadota; class Alphaproteobacteria; order Rhizobiales; family Kaistiaceae; genus JADYYB01. The sequence continues at coordinate 33,400 of JADYYB010000001.1, read as the reverse complement.
AAACGGCAGGGGTCATTGCAGGTGCGATCGTCTCGTTGGCGCTGACGGGCGGCGCTTTCGCGCAGCAGGTGTCGGGCCAGGTCGGCTCGGGGCCGCCCGAGGACATCTTCCTCGAGATCACGCTCGGGACCAACGGCGGCGGCATCACGCTGTCGCAGACCGAGTTCCGCCTCGCCTGGGGCGGCTATTACCGGTTCAATCTCCAATGCCCCGCCGCGGGCGTGGCGAACGAGGCCGGGCTCAGCTTCTCGGCGCCCGAGCTGTGGACGAACTCGCATCTCCGCCTGGTCAGCGTCAGCGACCCGGCGAGCGGCTTCCAGGAGGTCCCGGAGATCAACTTCCACCTCCAGGGCCTGCAGCTCCGCATGATCGACTGCGAGGGCCTCGGGGCGGCGGCGCGGTTCAGCTTCTTCCCGATGCGGCGGGGCACCTTCCCGTTCGTCGTGCTCGACGACACCGTCACGCCCAATGTCGAGGTGACCGGCAGCTTCATCGTCGAATAGAGACGCGCAGGCGCGCGGCGGCATCCCGGCCGCGCGCCAAACGCCTCCGTGGCGCACCGCCTCGTCAGGCGGGGTAGGTGGCGACGCCGCGTTTCAGCATGGCCTCGACATTGGCCGGGGCGAAGAACTGGGCCGGCGATATCGTTCCGGCGTTCATCCGCGCGAAGTCGTCCATCGCCGCCTGGTTGGTCGCCACGGCCCGGAAGAGACGCATCATGTCGGGCGGGGGCGGCTCGAGCGTGGCGAGCTCGCAGGTGAACTCGTACATCGCCTTCACCGCCGCGTCGCGGCTCTGCTGGTAGCCGGCCATCGCGTCTTCGAACGAGCGCGTGCCGCCGAAGGCTTCGTCGAGCGCCGCCGTGCAGAGCTCGGCATCCCGGAAGGCGTCCATGATGCCCTGCCCGGTGATGAAGTCCCGGAGATAGCCGGAATCGCCCACCAGCGCCCAGCCGGGTCCGAAGGGCTTGCGGAAATAGTTGGCGACGGCAGCGCCGGCGAAGGGCGCCTCGCGCCGGGCGCCGCGCAGCCGCTCGGCGAAGGCGGGCGCCATCGCGATCGCCCCGAGATAGTTGCCCTCGATGTCCTTCTTGTTCGCGGCGAATTCGGCGTAGGGCCAGCCCGCGATCACCATGGTCAGATCGTCGTGGGTCGGGATGGCGAGGAAGCCGCGCCGCTCGCCCGCATAGTTCTCGGCCCGGCCGGCCATCGGCAGGCCGCTCCAATAAGAATAGTAGCCGGCGAGGATCGGCGGCTTCTCGTCGTAGCGCTCGGCCTTGACGGCCTCGGCCACGGTGGAATGCCAGCCGTCGGCGCCGATCACCACGGAGGCCCGCTCGACGACCGGCGCGCCGTCCCGGGCGTGCCCGCGGATGCCGGTCACGCGTCCGTCCTCGGCCAGGAGACCCTCGACGGTGACACCCTCGCGGATCTCCGCGCCCGCCTCGGCGGCGGCGTCGAGGAGCAGCTTGTCGAGGACCGTCCGCCGCGGGCCATAGGCGAGCGGCGCCTCCGCGGTCCCCGGCGCGCCGGCGAGCGTGAACTCGCCGAAATCGAACGAATAGGTGTGGATGGGCGGGCAGCCGGTGGCGACGAGACGGTCGAGGAGCCCCCATTGCGCCAGCGCGTCCACGCCCAGCGGGTGGACGAGATGGGTGGAGAGCGTGTCGCTGGGAAAGGTCGCGCGGTCCACCAGAAGGACCCGGTAGCCCTTCCGGGCGAGCAGCATCGCCGTCGGCGAGCCGGCGCAGCGCGCACCCACGACGATCGCGTCGAAAACCTTGTCCATTGGCGCCTCCATTCTTGGCCGGCGGCAAGGTAGCCGGGCGGCGCGATCCCAGATTTGCCGGAATTCCGCGTTTCTTTGCAGCGGCGGGCGGACAAGGCGGGGGGACGCCCGGCCGGAGGCCGAACATGGACGCCCTCTCGGAAGCCTTTGCCGCGGTCCGCATGACCGGCGCCATCTTCTTCAACGCGGAGTGCACCTCGCCGTGGGGCTTCCGCGTGCCGGCCGTATGCGAGGTCGCGCACCTGCTCGCCCCGGGCACCGAGCGGATCGTCGGCTACCATCTCATCACCGAGGGCAAGGCGATCGTCCGCTTCCGCGACGAGTGCGTGCCGATCTCGGCCGGCGACCTCCTGATCAACCCGCATGGCGAGGCCCATACCGTCGAGCACGGCTCGCCCGCGACCTACGTCGACAGCGGCGCGACGCTCGGCCAGTTCCTGGCGGGCACGCTCACCGAGATGACGCTCGGCGGCGGCGGGGAGATGACCCGGTTCGTGTGCGGCTATTTCGGCTGCGAGCGCGATGCCGACCGGCTGTTCCTGGCCGGGCTCCCGGCCATCATCCAGGTCAACCTCCGCTCCTATCCGGCGGGCGCTTGGCTCGAGAGCTCCCTCCGCCACCTCGTCGGCGAAGCGGGACAGAAGCGGCCCGGGCAGTCGGTCCTCCTCGCCAAGATGGCGGAGGCGCTCTTCATCGAGGCGCTGCGGCGCTACATGGAGGATCTTCCGCCCGAGCAGACCGGCTGGCTGGCCGGGGCGCGCGACCCGGTCGTGGGCGGCGCGCTCGCCCTCATGCACCGCCAGCCCTTCCACCCGTGGTCCCTCGCCGAGCTGGCCGTCGGAGCGGGCGCCTCGCGCTCGGTGCTGGCGGAGCGCTTCATGCGGTTCCTCGGCGAGCCGCCGCTGACCTATCTGGCGCGCTGGCGCCTCCAGCTCGCCGCGCGGCTCCTGCAGACCACGCGGCGCACCGTCCTGCAGATCGCGGCGGAGGTTGGCTACGATTCCGAGGCCGCCTTCAACCGCGCCTTCAAGCGAGGCTTCGGCGTCCCGCCCGGGCAGTTCCGCCGGGCGACGTCCGGGTCCGATCTTCGCCTTGTCCGCCAGGAGCCGGATCGCCGCGCGGCGGCCGGCCGGTCACGAGCCCGCCGCCCGATGCCGACGCGAGCGCCGAACGGCGCCGGCGCCTTCCGGACGACGCCGCGGGCGTAGATCGATCCCCGCTCGGCGGGGGACGCGCGCCGGCGGTCGGCATTCGCCGCAGCCACTTGATCGGCCGCGCGGCTCGGCCCATCAGTCTGGGCTGGCATGGCCGGCCCTCTCATCGCAACCAAGCTCCACGTCCCCAAGCCGCGGCGCGAACTCGTCGGGCGACCGCGTCTTCGCGCGCTCCTTCCCAAGGAGGGTGGCGCAAGGCTGACGCTGATCTCCGCGCCCGCGGGCTTCGGCAAGACCACCCTCCTCGCCGAGTGGCTGGCAGACGCGTCGGACGGTGGAGCCGCCGTCGCCTGGCTGTCCATCGACCCGGCCGACAACGAGCCGGCCGCCTTCTGGCCGGAGGTTGTCGCCGCGCTGCAGGCGGCCGCCGCCGGTCGGGGCACGGCGTTTCCCGCGATGCCGGGAGCGGCGCAACCCGACCGGTCCTTTCTGGCGATCCTCGTCAACGAGATCGCGGCCCTTCCGGCGCCCGTGGACCTCGTGCTGGATGACTTCCACCTCATCGACCACGCCGAGATACTCGATGGGTTGGCGTTCCTGATCGACCACCTTCCGCAACACATGCGCATGGTGATCAGCACCCGCGCCGATCCGGCCTTGCCGCTGGCGCGCCTCCGGGCGCGCGGCGAGCTGGCCGAGATCCGCGCCGCCGACCTCCGCTTCACGCCCAGCGAGACCGCCGCCTATCTCAACGAGGTGATGGGCCTCGGCCTGACCAGCGGCGATACCGGGACGCTCGAGGAGCGGACCGAGGGCTGGATCGCCGCCCTGCAGCTGGCGGTGCTCTCGCTGAAGGGGCGCGACGACGTCTCGGGGTTCATCGCCGAGTTCGCCGGGAGCGGCCGGTACATCGTCGACTACCTGGTCGAGGAGGTGCTGCAGCGGCAGCCGGAGGAGGTTCGCCGCTTCCTGCTGCAAACCTGCATCCTTGGCCGGATGAGCGGCTCGCTCTGCGACGCGGTGACCGGACGCGGCGGCACCGGCCGGCCGATGCTGGAGCTTCTCGACCGGCAGAACCTCTTCGTGGTAGCGCTCGACGACCGGCGGCAATGGTATCGCTACCACCACCTCTTCGCCGACGTTCTCCTCTCGCATATGGGCGAGGAGGAGCGCCGCGAACTGCCGGTCCTCCATCGCCGCGCCAGCGACTGGTTCGAGCTGAACGGACAGCCCCCCGAGGCGATCCGTCATGCGCTGGCCGCGGAGGATTTCGAATGGGCGGCCGAGCTCGTCGAGCGCGCGATACCGGACATGCGCCGGAACCGGCACGAGGCGATCTTTCGCGGCTGGGCGAGGCTCATCCCGGACCACCTGATCCGCTCGCGGCCCGCTCTCGGCGCCGGCTACGCGGGCGTGCTCGTTTCGCTCGGCGAGTTCGACGGCATCGAGGAACGGCTCGCCAACGTCGAGCGGGAGCTGCCGGGGCTCGCGGAGCCCGGCGGCATCCCCGCCAGCATCGAGCTCTATCGCGCCGCGCTCGCCCAGGTGCGCGGGGACATCGCTGCCGCCGCCCGGCACGCCGAGCTCGTGCTGGAGCTCGCGCCGGCGGACGATCATCTGGTGCGTGCCGGCGCCGCGGGGTTCCTCGGAATCGTCCATTGGACCGAGGGTAACCTCGAGGCGGCTGGCCGCTCATGGACCGAATGCGCGAACGGGCTTCGCCGGGCGGGGCACATCGCCGACATCTTCGGCGCGACGATCGCCCTCGCCGACATCAGGACCACCGAGGGGCGCCTGACCGAAGCGATGCGCGCCTGCGAGAGCGCCCTCGACCTTGCGACCGCAGGCGGACGGCCGACGCTCCGCGGAACGGCCGATGCCCATGCCAGCCTCAGCCTCCTGCATCTCGAGCGGAACGAGTTCGCGGCCGCCCGCCTGCAACTCGGCAGAAGCCTCGGGCTCGGCGAGCTCTTCGGCCTTCCGCAGCATCCCTACCGCTCGCTTGTCGCCAGGGCGCGACTCGAGGCGGCGGAGGGCAATCTTGCCGCCGCCCTCGATCATCTGGGCGAGGCCGAACGGCGTTACGTCAGCGACTTCTTTCCCAATCTCCGTCCCATCCCGGCGATGAAGGCGCGGCTCCATATCCGGCTGGGAAGGCTGGACGAGGCGATGCGATGGCAGCGCGAGGCGGGCGTGACGGCCGACGACGCGCCCGCCTTCGCCCGCGAGTTCGAGCACCTCAGGCTGGCGCGCCTCCTGCTTGCCCGCGCGGCCGACGACCGCGCACTCGCCGGCCAGGCGCTCGGTCTCCTCGACCGGCTCGAACCGGCCGCGCTCGCGGGCGGGCGGGGCGGCAGCGTGGTCGAGATCGCGGTGCTGCGGGCCCTTGCCCATCGCTCCCACGGCGACGTCTCGGCAGCCCTCGGCGCCGTCCGGCGCGCGCTGGAACGGGGGGAGCCCGAAGGCCATGTCCGGACCTTTATCGACGAAGGCGAGCCCATCACGGCGCTCCTCAAGCTGGCCGCCAGGCGCGACATCGTTCCCGCCTATGCGCGGCGGTTGCTTGCCGCCGCCGGAAGCGAGGCGGCAAGCGCGCCCGCCCACCATCCCGATCTCATCGAAGCGCTGAGCGAGCGCGAGGCCGAATTGCTGCGGCTGCTGCGCAGCGACCTCAGCGGCCCCGACATGGCGCGCGAGCTTGGCGTGTCGCTCAACACGGTGCGGACCCACACCAGGAACATCTACGAGAAGCTTGGGGTCAACAGCCGCCGCGCCGCGGTCCGCCGGGCCGAGGAACTGAAGCTCCTGACGCGCGGCGACGGTCGCTAGCCGCGGAAGCGGCGCGAAGAATCTTCAAAATCATCCCGTCCGCTCACCAGATGTGGTGAGGCGGCCTCACCACATCCCGCTCCACGGTGTCCCCGGCGAACATGATCGTTCGCGCCAGCACGAACGCCGAGGAGACCGCGACGATGGCAGAGGCCAGGCCCCCGACCCGAAACCAGGACGGCACCTACGATGTCCGCCTCCGCGGCCATCTCGATCCTCCCTGGGCCGAAAGGCTCGGCGTTCCCGGGCTGATCCACGAGGCGGACGGAATCACGCTGCTGCGCGGCGTGGCGGCCGACCAGGCGGTCATTCACGGCCTCCTGCAACGCGTTCGCGACCTCGGCGTGCCGCTGATCTCGGTGATCTACGTCCCCGCCAAGGAAGCCCAGTGACCTTTCACCCCACCATTGAGGAGACAACCATGACGACCACCGCTCAGGCCCCGGCGACCGGGCCGATCACCTCCGAGACTCTCATTCGCATGTCGGGCCTTTTCGCCATCGCGGCCGGACTGATCTTCGCCGGCATCCAGCCGATCCATCCGCCCGATTTTCTCCCCTCGGTGACCACCGCCGCGTGGGCCGTCATCATCTCCCTGAAGTTCGTGATGTGCCTCTTCTTCCTCGTCGGGACGGCCGGCCTCTATTTCCGCCAGATGGAGAGGGCCGGCTGGCTCGGCCTAGCCGGCTTCGTCCTCTTCAGCCTCTCGTGGTGGCTGCAGACCGGCTACGTCTTCACCGACCTCTTCGTTCTCCCGCCGCTCGCGCCGGTCGCCCCTGAGTTCATCGACAGCTTCCTCGGGATCGTGAACGGTGCCCCCGGCGCGCTCGAGATCGGCGCCATCGTGCCTGTCTATGGCGTGGTGGGGCTCCTCTATCTCACGGGCGGAATCCTGCTCGGCGTCGCCACGCTCCGTGCAGGCGTGCTGCCGCGCGTGCCCTCGATCCTTCTTGCGGTCACCGCCCTCCTGACGCCGTCCGCCGCCCTTCTGCCGCACCAGATCCAGCGGCTCGCCGCGATCCCCATGGGCGTGGCGTATGTCTGGCTGGGCATCGCCCTCTGGTCGCGGTCGGGCAAGCGCGCCGGGGAGCATGGCGCGGGAAACGGGATGCCCCAACTCGGGCGGGCCGTTGCCGAGTGATCGGCCGGATCGACGTGCGGCACCTGTCCTCGAGGCGAGGCTCAGAGGCTCTCCTCGAGGATGGGCGCCATCTCGATCGCGCTCTCGCCGCGATGGAAGGCGATGGCGAGGCGGAACGAGTGCGCGATGCGGAGCGCCCGGTCCATGAAGAGCGCGGCGACCTCCGGCGGGCAGAGCTGCCGGACGGTCGACCGGAAGAGGGTCAGCCAGCGCCGGAAGTGCGCCTCGCCGAGGCCGGGTATCGAGAGATGCGGGCGAAGGGGCCTTCCCTGGTATCGCCCGGTGCGGAGAAGCGTCGCCGACCAGAAGTCGCACATGTTCGAGAGATGCCGCGGCCACGCCTCGGGCGCGATCGCGGCGTTGAAGATCGGCCCGAGGAGGTCGTCCTTGCGGATCTCGTCGTAGAAGCCATGCACCACCGCGTGGATCATCGCCTCGTCGAGCGTTTCGGGAAGCGGTCTTCCCTCGATCAGGAGCATGCGTTGCGGTGGCGGCCGGCCCTTCATGATTTTTCCGGGTGCCCCTACGCGGCCCGCGCGTCTATGCCGAGGAGGCTTTGCAGCGGCGCCCGCCGGCTGACGAGGTCGGCGAGCGTGTACCGGTCGAGGACGGCGAGATAGGCCTCGAGCGCCTCGCCGAACATGAACTTGAGCGTGCAGGCCGGCGCGATCGCGCACTCGCCGCCACCGCTCCGCATGCATTCGACCAGCGAGAAATCCTCCTCGACCGCGCGGACGAGCGCGCCGATCCTTATCGTTTCCGGCGCCACCGCGATGCGGATGCCGCCCGCCCGGCCGCGCGCGGTTGCGATAACGCCGAGCTGGCGGAGCCGAAGGGCGACCTTGAGGAGGTGGTTGCGCGACAGGCCGTAGGCGTCGGCGACCTCGCTCACGGTCGAGGCGCGGTCCGCCCGCAGCGCGGCGTAGATCAACATCCTCAGCGCGTAGTCGGTGTGGAAGGTCATGCGCATCAGCGTGGACTCCGCGATCGGGCGAGGCTCCAGACCCCGCTTCCGCCGAGAGCGAGCAGCACGATCGCCTTCAGGCCTTCCGCCGCGATGTAGAGGAGATGGTGGCTGGTGGCGGGGATGGTCGCGCCGCCGATGATCTGGCCGACCCGGGCGTCGAGCACCGGCAGGAGCCAGACCGCCTGCACGACCAGCAGACCCGCAAGCGCGACCCCTGCCCCCACGCGTAGCCCGCGCCGCCGGCCGGCGAGGAGCGCGGAGGCGATGACGAGCGCCGACAGCGCCCACTCGATCTTCGAGAAGAGGGCGAAGGTGACGCGGCCGACGTCGAGCGCGGTCGGGAGATCGAGCGAGGGTGCCTGGAACTTCACCGTCGTCGCCAGGAACGAGACGCCGAGGAGGAGACCCAGCCAGAGGATGGCGAGGAAGACGAACAGCGCCTCGCCCACGCGGTGCCGGGTCGCCTGTTCGGACAGCACCGGCGCGGAGGACTCCCGAGATGTGTCGAGCATGGCGGTTGTGGCGATCAAAGTAGCATCTTCGATACCACTTCAGGGCGACCGCCGGCATCGTCCTCGTTGACGCAGCGGGACGGCGCGGTCTACCGACGCCGGTGCGACGTGAGATACGCGCGGAGGGCCTCCGCGTTGTTCCGCTCGACATCCTTCGCCGCGAAGAGGAGCGTGACCGGCCCCTCCGCCAGAAGCGGGTCGAGCGCACTCAGAGTCTCGGGCTTGGCGTCGAGCTCGCGCGCGTAGCGCTTCCGGAACTCGGCCCATTTCTCCGGCTCATGGCCGAACCATTTCCGGAGCTCGGTGCTGGGGGCGGCGTCCTTCAGCCAGAGGTCGAGCTTTGCCTCCTCCCTGCGGATGCCGCGCGGCCAGATCCGGTCGACGAGGACGCGCGCGCCGTCGCCCGGCGCGGCCGGCTCGTAGATCCGCTTGGTCTGGATACTCCCGCTCATGCCGCCTCACTCCCGCAACCGGCCGCGTGGCGCCGCGAGCCCCTTGGGCGCCCTGGCGAGGCTGGCCCGTTGCCCGGCCGGAGGCAAGGGCTCCCGCGGGCGAGTACGCCTAGGTCGGGTGCGATGAGGCCCGGCGTGCCGGCTGCCGTTGCTCGTCCGCCCCCTGTTCGGACGCATTGAGAAAGCGCCGGAGAAGCGCCTCGTCGACCGGCTTGCCGAGCACGGACACGCCCCGGAAGCGCGTGTCGATGCTATCGGCGCCGTAGCCGGTGACGAAGACGAACGGGATGCTCTTGGCCTGCAGGACTTCGGCGACCGGATAGACGAGGCCGTTGCCGAGATTGACGTCGAGCACGGCGAAGTCGATCTGCTCGCGCGCGGTCGCCGGCAGCGCCTCGGCAACGCTGCGGAACGGCCCGACCACCGAGCAGCCGAGGCTCGACAGCATGTCCTGCATCATCAGCCCGAGCAGCACCTCGTCCTCGATGAGGAGGACGCGCTTGGGGACGGCGGCGGCCGACGCCGCGGCCTGCTGGAGGGCCGCGGGACGCTCCGGCGCGATGTCGTCCTTGACTTCCCGCAGCGGGATCGAGAGCCGGCACAGGAGACCCTCCGGCCGCCACTCGAACGCCGCGTGCCCGTCGAGCTGGCGTTCGATGCTGGCGACGATCGCCTTGAGCCCGAAGCCGGTCGAGTCGGGCCGGGAGATCCTCGGGCCGTTGTCTTCCGCCCAGTCGATCTCGAGACCGGATCCGGTGCGCTCCCAGGCCAGCGAGACGGTCCCCGAGTGAACCGAGAGCGCCCCGTATTTGGCGGCGTTGGTGCTGAGCTCGTGGAGCGCGAGGGCGAGGGTCTGCGCCGTCCGCGGCTTGAGGAAGAGCTGCGGTCCGGAGATGGAGACGCGCGCCCCCTCCGCGACATAGGGAGCCAGCTCGTCAGCGACGAGACCGCCGAGATCGGCGCCGGTCCAGCGCGACTCGGCAAGAAGCGCGTGCGCGCGCGACAGCGCCTGGATGCGGCCTTCGACCGCCTCGACATAGTCGGCGATGGTGTCGGCGTGCGAGAGGCGGATGATCGTCTGCACCAGCGCGAGCGCGTTCTTGGCGCGGTGGTCGACCTCGCGGGCGAGCAGAACCAGCCGCTCCTCGGCCTGCTTGCGCTCGGTGATGTCGATCGTCACCCCGCTCAGCCGGGCAAGCCGGCCATCGGCGGTCTGCGCCGCGGAGGCCGTCCCCAGGCACCAGCGCACCTCACCGCCCGGGAGGGAGATCCGGAACTCCTTCTGCTGGGAGAACGGCGTGCCGCTCGAGGCTTCGGCGAGCAGCGCTTCGAGGCCGGGCAGGTCTTCGGGATGGATGAGCGCCCGCACCGCCTCCGCGGTCACCCGGAAGCCGGCCGGGTCGACGCCGAAAATGCGATGCTGGTTCTCGTCCCAGTGACAGTTGCCGGAAAGGAGGTCCCAGTCCCACGAGCCCATCTGCCCCGCGGCAAGCGCCAGCGAGCGCCGGCGCTCGCTCTCGCGGAGAAGGACGGCGGCGGCCTCGACCTCGGCGGTCCGCTCGGCCACGCGCTGCTCGAGATTGCGGTTGAGCTGCTCGAGCTCGCGGGTCTTCCGATAGAGGTCGGCGAAGACCCGGACCTTGGCGCGCAGCACCTCGGGGATCACCGGCACGGTCACGTAGTCGACCGCTCCCATCTCGTAGCCGCGCAGGAAGTCGACGCGGTCGAGGTGGATGCCCGAGACGAAGATGATCGCGGTGCGCTGGAAGCGCGGATGCTCGCGGATCATCGCCGCGAGCTGGAAACCGTCCAGCTCGGGCATCGAGACGTCCATGAGAACGATCGCCACCTCGGTGGCGAGGAGCTGGGAGAGCGCGTCCCGCGCCGAGATCGCCTTGACGATGTTGAGGCCCTCGAGCTCCTGCAGCACGACCTCGTAGCTGAGCAGCTTGGCCGGCTGATCGTCGACCAGGAGGATGTTGACGGATTCCTCGGTCAATTCCGGGCGCCCCTAACGATGGAGCCACATGCGGAGCGCCGACAGGAGCTGCTCCGTGTTCACGGGCTTGGCCAGATAGTCGGAGGCGCCGGCCTCGAGACATTTCTCGCGGTCGCCCTTCATCGCCTTGGCCGTCAGGGCGATGATCGGCAGCCGCCGGAACCGGCCGTGCTCCCTGATCGCCGCGATGGTCTGATAGCCGTCCATCTCCGGCATCATGATGTCCATGAGGACGATGGCGAGGTCGGGCGTATTCTCGACCAGCTCGATCGCCTCCTTGCCCGTGGTGGAGGTGAGCACCTTCATCCCGCGGCGCTCGAGCGCGCTCGAGAGGGCGAAGATGTTGCGCGGGTCGTCGTCGACGAGGAGCGCGGTCCGGCCGACGAGATCCTCGTCCGAGCTGTTGAGCCGCTCCAGCATGCGCTGCTTCTCGGGCGGGAGGTTGGTGACGACGCGGTGGAGGAAGAGCGCGGTCTCGTCGAGGAGCCGCTCGGGCGACTCCACGCCCTTGACCACGATGCTGCGCGCCATGGTGTGGAGCTGTGCGTCCTCCTCCGGCGACAGCTCGCGGCCGGTGAAGACGACCACCGGCACGTCGGCCAGCGAAGCGTCCGAGCCGATCTCCTCGAGGACGTCGAAGCCGGTCATGTCGGGAAGACGAAGGTCGAGGACCACGCAGTCGAACGGCTCGCGGCGCAGGCGCTCGAGCGCGTCGGCGCCGGTCTCCGCGGTGAGGATCTCGATGTCGTCGTGGCCGAGCAGCTCGGCGATGCTGAGCTGTTCGGCCGGATTGTCCTCGACCACGAGGAGCCGCCGCCGGCGCGGCGCCGCGTACTCCTTGATCCGGGCGATCGCCTCGCCGACCCCCTCCGGGGTGGCCGGCTTGGTGACGAAGGAGAAGGCGCCGCGCGCCAGGCCGTGCCGCCGGTCCTCGTCGAGGGTGACGATCTGCACCGGGATGTGCCGCGTCAGCGGGTCCTTCTTGAGCTGGCTCAGCACCGTCCAGCCGAGCATGTCGGGCAGGAACACGTCGAGCGAGACGGCGGTCGGCTGATATTGCCTCGCGAGATCGAGGGCCTGCGCGCCGCGGAGGGCGACGAGAACCTTGAAACCGTTGTCGCGGGCGAGCCGCATGAGGATGCGCGCATAGTGCGGGTCATCCTCCACCACCAGAAGGATCGGATCGCCCGGCGCGATGTCGAGCCGGTCGTCGCCGATCTGCTCGGCCGACCGCTCGACCGGCTTGCTGATCTGCGGCGGAGCAATGGCCCCGTCCTGGTTCGGCCGGGCGACCGGGGGCACGCTCGGGCCGGCATATTTGAGCGGCAGGTAGAAGGTGAACGTGCTGCCGGCGCCCGGCGTGCTCCTGAGCTGGATCTCGCCGCCGAGAAGATTGGAGAGCTCGCGGCTGATGGCCAGGCCGAGACCGGTGCCGCCATATTTCCGGCTGGTCGAGGAATCGGCCTGCTGGAAGGCTTCGAAGATGATCTTCTGCTTCTCCGCCGGGATGCCGATGCCGCTGTCGGTGACCTCGAAGGCGACGACCGCCGAGGCTTGGCTCAGCACGCGGTGATCGGCGCTCCAGCCGCTCCCGGCGAGGGTCGCGCTGAGCCGGATGCCGCCCTTGGCCGTGAACTTGAAGGCGTTGGAGAGGAGGTTCTTCAGCACCTGCTGCAGGCGCTTGGAATCGGTGACCATGCTCCTTCCGATCGCCGGATCGTACTTCGTCTCGAAGCCGAGCTGGCGGGTGTCGGCCTCGTGCCGGAACGGCCGCCCGACCATGTCGAGAAGGTCCTCGAGCAGGATCTCCTCGGCCTCGACGGTGACCGTGCCGGACTCGATCTTCGAGAGGTCGAGGATGTCGCTGATGAGGTTGAGGAGGTCGGAGCCCGCGCCGTGGATGGTGCGCGCGAACTCGACCTGCTTGTGGCTGAGATTGCCGTCGGGGTTGTCGGCGAGCTGCTGGCCGAGGATGAGGATCGAGTTGAGCGGCGTCCGCAGCTCGTGGGACATATTGGCCAGGAACTCGGACTTGTATTTGGAGGTCAGCGCGAGCTCGCTCGCCTTCTCCTCGAGCGCGCGGCGGGCCTGCTCGATCTCCTGGTTCTTGCGCTCCACGTCGACGTTGCGCTCGGCCAGCTGCTGCGCCTTCTGCTCGAGCTGCTCGTTGGTCGCCTGAAGCTCCAGCTGGCGTGACTGCAGCTCGCCGGCGAGCTGCTGGGACTGCTTGAGGAAGCCTTCGGTCTGCATCGTCGCCTCGATCGAGTTGAGGACGATGCCGATGCTCGAGGTCAGCTGCTCGAGGAAGGCGATCTGCAGATCGGTGAAGTCGGTGATCGAGGCGAGCTCGATGATCGCCTTGACCTGGTTCTCGAAGAGGACCGGCAGGACCACGACGTTCCTCGGCGCGGCCTTGAAGAGGGCCGAGCCGATCGGCGTGGCGTGCGCCGGCATGTCCTCGAGAAGGATGCGGCGCTTGTCGGCGGCCGCCTGCCCGATCAGGCCTTCGCCGAAGCGGAGCCGCTCGCGATAGCTGGTGTCGGGGTCGTCGGCATAGGCGGCAAGGAGCCGGAGGAGCGGCTCGTCCGCAATATCGGTCTGATAGATCGCGCCGAGCTGCGCGCTGACCAGCGGGGCCAGCTCGCTGAGGATGAGCCGGCCGACCGTGGCGAGGTCGCGCTGGCCCTGCAGCATGGTGGTGAACTTGGCGAGGTTGGTCTTGAGCCAGTCCTGCTCGGTGTTGCGCTCCGTCGTCAGACGGAGGTTGTCGATCATCGTGTTGATGTTGTCCTTGAGCTCGGCGACCTCGCCACGCGCCTGAACCTGGATCGACCGCGTGAGGTCGCCCTTGGTCACCGCGGTGGCCACCTCGGCGATGGCGCGCACCTGGGTGGTGAGGTTGGCGGCAAGGAGGTTCACGTTGCCGGTGAGGTCCTTCCAGGTGCCGGCCGCGCCGGGCACGTTGGCCTGACCGCCGAGGCGGCCTTCCACGCCGACCTCGCGCGCCACCGTCGTCACCTGGTCGGCGAAGGTCGCGAGCGTGCGGGTCATGTTGTTGATGGTCTCGGCGAGCGCCGCGACCTCGCCCTTCGACTTCACGGTGAGGTTCTGCTCCAGATCGCCGTCGGCGACGGCCGTCACCACCTTCACGATGCCGCGCACCTGCTCGGTGAGGTTGGCGGCCATGACGTTGACGGTGTCGGTGAGGTCCTTCCACGTGCCCGCGACGCCCGGCACCGCCGCCTGGCCGCCGAGGCGGCCTTCGGTGCCGACCTCGCGCGCGACGCGCGTCACCTCGGAGGCGAAGGCGTTGAGCTGGTCGACCATCGTGTTGATGGTGTTCTTGAGCTCGAGGATCTCGCCCTTCACGTCGACCGTGATCTTGCGGCTGAGATCGCCGCGCGCGACGGCGGTAGTGACCTCCGCGATATTGCGCACCTGCGTGGTGAGGTTCGCGGCGAGGAGGTTCACGTTGTCGGTGAGATCCTTCCAGGTGCCGGCGACGCCCGGCACGACGGCCTGACCGCCGAGGCGCCCATCGGTGCCGACCTCGCGCGCGACGCGCGTCACCTCGGCGGCGAAGGAGCGGAGCTGCTCGACCATCGTGTTGAGCGTCTCCTTGAGGAGGAGAATCTCGCCGCGCACGTCGACGGTGATCTTCTTGGAGAGGTCGCCGCTCGCGATCGCGGTCGCCACCTCGGCGATGTTGCGGACCTGGGCGGTGAGGTTCGAGGCCATGAAGTTGACGTTGTCGGTAAGGTCCTTCCAGGTGCCGGCGACGCCCGGCACCTGGGCCTGGCCGCCGAGCTTGCCCTCGGTGCCGACCTCGTAGGCGACGCGCGTCACCTCCGAGGCGAAGGCGTTGAGCTGATCGACGGTGGTGTTGATCGTCTCCTTGAGCTGGAGGATCTCGCCCTTCACGTCGACCGTGATCTTCTTGGAAAGGTCGCCATTGGCGATGGCCGTCGACACCGCCGCGATGCTGCGCACCTGGGCGGTGAGGTTGGTGGCCATCGAGTTGACGGAGTCGGTGAGGTCCTTCCAGGTGCCGGCGACGCCGAGCACGTTGGCCTGCCCGCCGAGGCGGCCGTCGGTGCCGACCTCGCGGGCGACGCGCGTCACTTCCGAGGCGAAGGCGTTGAGCTGGTCGACCATCGTGTTGATGGTCTCCTTGAGCTGCAGGATCTCGCCCGAGACATTGACGGTGATCTTCTTGGAAAGGTCGCCGCCGGCGATGGCGGTGGCGACGTCGGCGATGTTGCGGACCTGGGCGGTCAGGTTCGAGGCCATGAAGTTGACGTTGTCGGTGAGGTCCTTCCAGGTGCCGGCGACGCCCGGCACCTGGGCCTGGCCGCCGAGCTTGCCTTCCGTGCCGACCTCGCGGGCGACGCGGGTCACTTCCGAGGCGAAGGCGTTGAGCTGGTCGACCATCGTGTTGATGGTGTCCTTGAGCTCGAGAATCTCCCCGCGCACGTCGACGGTGATCTTGCGGCTGAGGTCGCCGCGGGCGACGGCGGTCGTCACCTCGGCGATGTTGCGGACCTGGGCGGTGAGATTGCCGGCCATCGAGTTGACCGAGTCGGTGAGGTCCTTCCACGTGCCGGCGACGCCCGGCACGGCGGCCTGGCCGCCGAGCTTGCCGTCGGTGCCGACCTCGCGCGCGACGCGCGTCACCTCCGAGGCGAAGGAGCGCAGCTGGTCGACCATCTTGTTGATGGCTTCCTTGAGCTGCAGGATCTCGCCGCGCACGTCGACGGTGATCTTCTTCGAAAGGTCGCCGTTGGCGACCGCGATCGTCACCTCGGCGATGTTGCGCACCTGGGCGGTAAGGTTGGACGCCATCGAGTTGACGCTCTCGGTGAGGTCCTTCCACACGCCCGTGACCTCGCGCACCTCGGCCTGGCCGCCGAGCTTGCCTTCGGTGCCGACCTCGCGGGCGACGCGCGTCACCTCCGAGGTGAACACCGAGAGCTGGCGGATCATGGTGTTGACGATGGTCGCCGAGCGCAGGAACTCGCCCTGCAGCGGGCGCCCTTCGACCTCGAGTCTCACCGTCTCCAGAAGGTCGCCCTGGGCGACGGCGGCGATCGCCCGCGTGACCTCCGCGGTGGGCCATACGAGATCGTCGATCAGCGTGTTGACCGAGTGCTCCATCTCGCCCCAGGCGCCATCGGAGAGGCCGAGGCGCACGCGCTGGCGCGTCTTGCCTTCGCGGCCCACGACCTGGCCGACACGGTCGAGCTGCTGCGCCATCCGTTGGTTGGCCGAGACGATCTCGTTGAAGGTGTCGGCGATCTTGCCGAAGATGCCGGTCTGGTCGCCGGCCATCCGCGCCGAGAAATCGCCGACCCGCATGCGCTGCAGCGCGTGGAGAAGATCGCTGAGACCCGGCGTCTGCGCCGCACCGCCCTCTTCTCCCTCAGCACGGGCCGGAACGCTGCCCGGCGCCGTTTCTCCGGTCACCCTCGACTGGGCGTCCATGACTACTCAGCTCCCCCGCTGATCCCCTCGGGAAGTTGATTCCTCTATGAATATCAGGTGGTTCCGCGTCAGCGTCGCCTACAGCACCCCATGTTTAACGCAGCGGACTGGCTTGGGGTTCCCAGCGTTGCGACGCTTTTTCGAGAATCGCCTGGCAATATCAGGCCCGATCCAAAGACGCGCCGGCCAGCTCGATCGTGTGAGGCAGGCGCGCCGCGCTTTGCCTTTACCATGATGCGCCCTATTCTGACTTTGCTCGGACACATGTGTCCGCTTCTACATGGACTCCTGCCTGCCGCAGCCTCCCCTTGCGGCCTGGCACGACAGCTGCGGGATTTGGCCGTCAGTGACCATCGGCAAATCGAAACTCGTCATCGGCCTGATGACCGCCGCAACGATCGTCGCCTCGCCGCCGTTGCGGCAGCTTGCGTCGAAGCCTTCGGCGATCGCCGCCACGGTCAGCGAGGACCGGCTGGACGAGATCATGCTGATGCCGGCCGCCGACAACTGGTCGCCCAGCACGTTCCTGGATCTTCGATACCCCTGGCCGGACGAATATGTCGAAGAGCATCGCCAGCCGTTCGAACCCTGGACGTTCGCCAAGAACGCTGCGGCCATCGTCCATTTCGTAAAGGCGCGGGGCCTCACCGCAACCATCGACAGGCAGATCAAATATCTGGCGTTCACCGCCGGCCTGTACACGCGCTCGGAGGGCGGCTGCACCTACGTGACGAACGAGTTCGAGTACCAGCAGATGTGGTCGATGTTCGCGAGCGGCTTCAAGGGCGCCTTCATGAACGCCGTGACGGCCTATGGCTACATCTATCTCTTCCAGGCCAGCGGCGACCGCTCCTACCTGGAGAAAGCAAGAGTCCTGCTGGCATCCGCGGCGGAGTGCGAGTCAGACACGGTGAAGCTGCACAGCGTGGATGGGCAGGGACAGTTCTGGCTGAACGAATATGTCTTCCGCGTGCCGTCGCAAGACGAGGGTCTCTTCCAGGCCATGGGCTTCGAGCAGAACGCCGATGGAGCGTTCCGCAGCCGCATCTACAACGGGCACATTCACGCTCTCCTCGCCTATATCAAGTACGGCAAGGTGGCCGGCGTCGACGATTTCGACGAGGTGATCGCCAAATCGATCGAGACGGTCCGGTACTATCTGCCGTCGCAGCTCTATAACGACAGATACTTCTCCTACCAAGTCGAGTTTCCCCTGTACCCCGACTACGGCCAGGCCAGGGCCGTCTCGCTCGCCGAGGGGCTGTGCGAGATAACCGGATACGACGATCTCTGCCGCACCGCGCGGGCAATGCGGAAATTCTACGACGAACGCATTCGCAGATCGGAGTCCGCCGTGTACGAAGCGGGCTACAGGGCGACGCGGGATTGGGTCGACCGGTGGCGCGCCGAGCACCAACAGCCGCACCGCCTACGGGCTTCGCGACGAGGCCGGGCGAAAGCGCGTCGGGGCTGAGAGCAGCAAGCATATCATCCGAATTGGGGAGTTAGCCTTACGGGCGAAGCTTGGCTTGCCCGAGGAGATTGCTGCCCATACTTTGCGGGCCATGTACGCGCCGGAGCCCAACAGGTCGCTGACGATAGAAGAGCCCATCACGGTCACCACCGGCATGCGGTGGTTCGACTGGCCTTCGCAGGCGAGCGCGCTCGAAATCTCATGCACGGTACCAGAAGGCCTCTCCGGCGCCCGCGGAGCGGCGCTGTTCGCGCTCGAGTTCGAGCGGCCGGTGACGGAAGCCGAGCTGCAGGAAACCGGGCTCTCCCTGTCCGAGGTCTGCGGCCCGTTCCTCTACCTCCACGGATCTGCCGGACAGACGGAGTTCCGTACGAAGGTCAGGCTGGTGAGGGACAACCGCCTGCGGCGCGTCGGCGTGCGGCTCTGGGACCAGCGCGACGAATTCAGCATCGCCCGGCTGCGGATCGCCGACGCCGACCGCAACCACCCGTTCATGGTCAACCTCTCCATCGACGTTGAGGCCTTGCCGCATCGGGCGTCGGCCAACCATGTCGACCGGCTCATCCACGGGCTCGACAACGCGGGGCGGGATCACGGCATCGGCGCGCAGATGCACCTCTTCCGCGCGTGCGGCGTGCCGGCTACCTTCTATCTCGAGACCGGCCTCGCCGCGCGCTACGGCAGCGAGGCAATCCGTGCCGTCGGCCGGCAGATCGTCGATGAGGGCTTCGACCTTCAGCTCCACCTTCATGCCGAGGAGCTGATCCGCGCCGAACGCTGGCCGTGGCGCCTGAAGGACGTCGAGCCCGGCCTCGAGAACCTCAACCAGCTCGAGACCCGGCGGGTGATGAACCAGGCGGTCGACTTCTACCGCTCGATGGCGGGCGAGACGCCGAAAGCCTTCCGCGCCGGTTCCTACCAGTTCAACCGGCACACGGTGGAAGTGGGCGGGGCGCTGGGGATCAAGGCCTTCTCCAACTACCGCACCGACTATCCGACCGACAACACCTACGACTTCCCGAGCGAGCGGCCGACCGAGCCCTTCCGCTGGGACAACGGCGTCCACGAATTTCCGGTGACGATCTCGCCGGAGCCGCTCTCGGCGCTCTCGCCGGAGGTGGTGTGGGATCGGATCCTCTATCAGGTCGACGTCAAGGGCACCTGGTTCGTCACTATCGTCATCCACTCCTGGTCGCTCCTGCACCGGAACGCCGCGGGACACGAAGAATGGCGCGACGACAGCCATGCCGACAATCTCCGGCGCATCATCGAGATGGCGCCTGCCCGGGCGAAATTCGTGTCGATGGCGGAGGTCGTCGACGACCTCTCCGCCAACCGGATGAGCGTCGCCCCAACCCGACGGGTCGAGGATCTCATTCGCCAGCGGCTGCCCGTCGGATCGACCGGCCCCGCCGTCGTCGAGACCCCAGAGCGAAAGCGGCGGTGGCCAGCGCTACCATGGCCAACGCTATTTTCGCGCCGATAGATGCGGCCGCGCTCTTGCCAAATAGCCCCTCTCTGCCGCAGTCTCCCGGGTAGTTGCGGCCCGGCATATTAGCTACGGGATTGGCCGTGGTGGCCCCTGGCAAGTCGAAAGTCGTTCTCGCTCTACTAACCGCTGTGGCGATTGTCGCTTCGCCACCGCTACGGGAAGTAACATCTGAACCTTCCGCAATAGGGGCGTCGGTCAGCGAGGACCGGCTCGACGAGATCATGATGATGCCGGCCGGCGACGATTGGTCACCGAGCACGTTTCTCGACCTCAACGAGCCCTGGCCGGAGCGATATGTCGAGGAATTCCACCAGCCGTTCGCGGCCTGGACCTTCGCCAAGAACGCCGCCGCGATCGCCCATTTCGTCGAGACCAACGGCCTCACCCCAACGGCCGACAAGCAGATCAGGTATCTGGCGTTCACTGCCGCGCTGTACACGAGGTCGGAGGGCGGCTGCACCTATGTGACGAACGAGTTCGACTACGAAAACATGTGGTCGTTGTTCGCGAGCGGCTTCAAGGGCGCGTTCATGAACGCGGTGACGGCCTATGGCTACGTCTATCTCTTCGAGGCCAGCGGCGACCGCTCCTACCTCGAAGATGCGCGGATCCTCCTGGCCTCGGCCGCGGAATGCGAGTCGGCCACCGTCAAGCTGCATGACGTGGACGGGCAGGGACAGTTCTGGCTGAACGAATACGTCTTCCAGGTGCCGGCGGAGGACGAGGCCCTGATGCTCGCCATGGGCTTCGAGCAGGACGCCAGCGGAACCTTCCGCAGCCGGATCTACAACGGGCATATCCACGCCCTGCTGGCCTACATAAAATACAGCAAAGTGGCCGGGGTCGACGATTTCGACGACGTGATCACGGACGCGATCGAGACCATGCGGTTCTATCTGCCGCGGCAGCTCTACAACGACGAATACTTCTCCTATGAGGTCGAGCTGCCACGCTACCCGGACTATGGCCAGGAAAGGGCCGTCACGCTCGCCGAGGGGTTGTGCGAGATAACCGGGTACGACGATCTCTGCCGGACCGCGCGCGAGATGCGGACGTTCTTCGACGAGCACATTGGCGACTCGGAGCCCACCCTCTACGAGGCGGCCTACGTCGCCACGCGGGAATGGGTCGAAGAGTGGCGCGCTGCCCGACAATAGCCGCGCGCCGGGCTGCCGCTACCGGCCCGTCGTCGCCTGCTGCCCTCCGCGCTAGGCCCGCTTCCGGCCGATGAAGACCGTCTCCGGACGGGCCACGAGCGGGTCCCGGAAACCGAACTCCTCGACGCCGAAGCCGTGGGCGAGCAGAAGGTCACGGAAGTCGCCCCGGCCGTAGGTCCGGTAGTCGGCTACGCCGTAGCGCTCACGCGATTCCGAGCCGTAGGTCTCGAGCGGATCGGCGTCGGCCGTGGTCGGGCTGCCTTCCCTGAAGGGGATGGTGAGGACGGCGATCCCGCCGGGCTTGAGCACTCGGGCGACTTCGGCGAGCGCCCGCCCGTCGTCCTCGACATGGTTGAAGACGTGCAACGCGATGAAGGTATCGACGCTTGCGTCCTCGATCCGGCCCATGTCGTGGATGTCCATCACCGCATCGACGTAGGGCAGCGGCCGAATGTCGAAATTGACGAGGCGGTGGATGGAGGGAAACAGGAATTTCTGCTCCGCGGGCAGGCAGTTGCAGGCGAGCGTCGTGCCGGCACGGGTCGGATCGACGCCGGTCGCCGCCATCCACGCGTGAACGGCGCGGTGGCGGACACGCAGACTGCAGCCGGGACAGATGTCGGTCGCGGCGATGGCCGCCCCCGGCGCGGGCTCGACTTTCGTGCCGCAGATGCCGCAGGTCAGGCTCACCTGGAGGAGCCCCTCCCCGCCAACGCGCCAGAGGTCATTGCCCGCTCACGGCGAGCGACTGGAGTGTGACCAAGGGCGGGAGAGACGAGCTGCTGTCTGGCTTCGTCGTGGCGCCGATCCTCTCCGGCCTGCTGCCGAGAAGCTCGGCGTAGCCGGACATGATCCGCTCGCCGTCGAACCACGCCGCCCGGCGCGACATCCTGGCGCTGATCGCGGCGTGGCCCGCGGGATCGGCAAGGAGGCCGAGGACCATCTCGGCGGCGCGCCGGTTGTCGCCGATCTCGAAGAGGCAATCCTCGAGCCCATTGAAGATCTCGGTCAGGCCGCCAACGCCGGCGGCGATGACCGGCAAGCCGCAGCTCATCGCCTCCAATGCCGCCAGCCCGAAGGACTCGAATTTGGAGGTCGACAGCATGACGCCGCCGGCGGCCGCCGCCGCGCCGAACAGCCCCGCCATGTCGGCGTGCGGCAGATTGTGAATCCAGGACAGCCGCTCCAGCAGTCCGAGCGTCGAGGCGCGATTGAGGAAGGCCATCGCCGCGGGCGGGTCGGCGGCGCCTCCGGTCACCATCACCGGCGCGAAGCTCGCCCTCCCGAGGAGGAGGCGAAGGACGTCCAGGCCGTCGTCCCAGTTCTTGTCGGGGGCGATCTTGCCCACCCAGATCACCGGCGGCTCCGTGAATTGCCGGCCCTGCGCGGCAGCGCCGCGGCGAAAGACGGTCGGATCGACGAAGTTGTTGATGACGGCGATGCGCTCGGCCGGAACATCCGGCAGCACTTCGTGCAGCTTCCGCCGCAGCCATTGCGAAACGCAGATGATCCGCTCGACACCCGAGAAATCGACCGAGCGCATCCGGCGAAAGGTCTGTTCGAGCGAGGTGTGGACCTCATAGAGAACGCGCCGGCCCGCGGTGTCGACCTGGCGCAGGACTTCCGGCTGGTCCAGGAGGATCACCGGGTCGGGCGAGGCGTTGACGATGGCCGCCGCCCGGGAATGGAAGTCCGGCACGTCGCAGATCTCGACATCGACGCCGTCGAACGCGGCGAGGCCCGCCTTACCGCCGAGATCCCGCCTGAAGATGAAATGAAAGCGGCCGTCGAAGCCGCGTTTCCTCAGCAGGGCTATGCGGTGCTTGAAGACCGAGGTTACGCCGCCGAGATTGCAGTAGTCGTAGACGACGCGGTAGGTGGTGGCCATCGTCGTGCCTCAGAGTGCCCGCGCGACGGCGGCCGTCTCGTCGAAACGGACGCCGGAGCTCGCCAGCATTTCGAGGAGGCGCGACTTCCAGGACGCCCCGGCGAGCAGGGCGTCGATCGCCTCGTAGTCGCGCGCCGTGGGGACGTGGGCGAGCGCCCGCCTGATGGCGTCGACGAGCCCGAACTCGCCGTAGCAGAAGGTCAACGGGTAGGTTTCGATCATGCCCATCGGGCACGACACGACCTTCAGCCCGAGGGAGAGGTACTCGTAGATCTTGATCGGATCGACGGCGCGCGACAGCTTTCCATGACGGAAAGGAATCATCGCCACCGCCCATCTCGTCGCGACGCCACGGATCTCCTCGTGGGTCATCGACCCGAAATAGATGATGTTGTCGGGCAGCGACAGCGCCGGCATGTCGAAGCCGATGATCTCGAAATCGACCTCGGGCAGTTCGCGCGCGGCGACGCGCAACGCGTCCCAGTCGAACCACTGCTCCGTCAGATGGCCGAAATAGCCGACGATCGGCCGGCCACCGGCGGCCTCGCTCCCGCCGCCGCGGCGGCGCTGACTGCGCAGGGCTCTTCCGAAAAGCAGGAAGTCATCGGTGGTGCCGTTCGGTGACAAGAGCACCTTGGCCGGATCGTCGGTGAAGCGGCCCATGCTGCGCACCAGCGCCGGGCTGACGCAGAAGACCTTCTCCGCCTGCGAAACCGCGAAGCGCTCGAATATCTCCGCGTACCACTTGGCGGCGCCGACCGCGGCGAACTCGCCCCAATCGTCGCGGGCCTCGTAGATGACCCGCCAGTCGCGATGGCGGAACAGGCCGACCAGTCGGCAATAGTTGCCGTCTGGCATGCTGCCGATCAGCACGCGGCGCCGCGCCTCGACCTCCGAGGCGAGACGGGCGGCGATGCGATCGAACTGGTCGATCGGCACCTGCAGAAGGCACCCCTCGTCGGGCTGGACCCCGACGTCGTCCTCGGACGGGACGTAGGCGTAGACCGTGGGAATGGCGAGGCGTTCCAGCTCGCGGGCGAACATCATCGACCGGTTTGCGCGGCCGCCCTCACCGATCCGCTTGGTGCCGGTGTAGATCACGACGCAGGACTCCGCCTGGCGGGCGAGCTCGATGATCCGGTCGACGGCCGCGTCGAGATAGCGCGCGCGCACCGCCTCGGGGACCGCCACCAGCGTCAGGCGCTGGTCGACGGAAACGGTTCCGGCGTTGGCGCTCCACGAGATCGCTTCGACCCGCAACTTGTCGGCGCCCTCCGGCGCGACGAAGCGGAGCAGGTTCTCTCCGATCGAGAGATAAGAAAACAGACCGTGCCGCTCCGAGAACGAGAAGCCCTGGGCGCGGGTGTCACGGGCGATCGCCGGCCCCTCGAAGGCGACCTTGAGAAGAAACGCCTTGTCCATCGGCCGCTCGCCGGCGGCGACGGCACGGAACGAATATTTGTGGCCCGGCTCGATCGGGAAGACGTGGCTTGTGGATGCCTTGCCTTCGGCCACGGTCATGACGACCGCCGGGCCGCCGGGAATGCCCGGGGCGGGGTGAGCGGCCTTCGACGCAGCGCCGGTGCCGGCAACAGGGGCGACGGTCTTCGGGGGCGGCGGCTGGACCACTTGCGGCCGCGGCTTCTCTTCGGGCTGGGCGCGATTGCCTTGGGGAAGGTCGGCCATCACCACCTTGGCTGGTGGCGCCGGCGGCGGGGCGGGCGACACGGCCTCGCCCTCCCTGCGCAGCTCCATCGGCGTGATGCGAAGCCCGGAGCCGCTCTTCCACGACCGCAGGCCAACGATCAGCTGGGCGACCGTCTCGTCCAGATCCAGCGCCAGCACATAGCGATTGGCGCCCCGCCTGAGCGCACCGAAATAGCGGAACGGGATACCGAGCGCGGTGGAGACGGACCAACCCAACGGGTTGTCGATCCGATGCCCCTTCGACCCGACGAACGCCAGCGTCACAAGACCCGAGTTGGGCGGCTGATCAGCGTCGGCCTCGATCGAGCAGGACAGCACGTATCGCCCCGGACCGCTGCGCGGTCGCAGATTGAAGGTCACCATCTCGCTGGTGAGCTCGATCGACGCCCGACCGGTCTCGGCCCCCCAATTCGACATTTACTTACGCCGCCTCGCCTCGCCGAGGAATAAGGTTAACACTCGATGAACCCGGCATTTCCCATCTTCTCGCCCATAATAGTAATGCGGCCGTGCAGGAGTTGCGAGGCGCGCGTGCGACTGATAGCGGAGTTAGTGAATTTCTGCGGCAAACAGCGCTTTGCTGCAAATCCTTTCGACCGGGGTTCGAGGCCGAAGCCAGAACCCAAGTCGGCAAGACAATCCGGTTAACGGCAGAGCCTTGTGACCATCATCGTTTCCACACCGGCCGAGACCCGAGGGGCCCGTCTCAAAGGCTTCAAGCATCGCACCGCGATCATCAAGGCGGACGATCTCGGCAGCGAGCCGGTGCTCGACTGCTGGTGGAGGCTCCTCGAGGCGCTCGACCGCCGCGGCGTTCCGATCAGCGCCGGCGTCGTGGCGGGCCGGATCGGCCACCACCCCGACGGGGTGCTGAGCCGGCTCGTGCTGCAGCTCCGCCAGGGCGGGCACGAGGTCTGGAACCACTCGCACAGCCACCGGGATTTCGGCACGCTGGCGCTCGCCGACCAGGTCGACGACCTTCGCCAGAGCCAGGCGACGATCGGGGAGATATTCGGCGCGCGGCCGCATGTCTTCGGCGCGCCGTTCAACTCGATGAACGAAGCCACGATCCAGGCGCTCGAGGCGAACAGCGATTTCTCCGCGGTCTATTTCGCCCGCTACCCGACGCGGCTGGAGACCGTTCCCTACTTCAATCTCTGCCCGCCCGAGGTCGTCAGCGGCTACTACCGGCAGCCGGATTTCGCGGAGTTCCTGCCTCGCTACGGGCGCCGCCAGGACCAGCGACCGATCGTCCTGCAGGTCCACCCTCCGGCGTGGAGCGAGCACGGCCTCCACGAGTTCATCCATATCGTCGACTGGCTGATCGAGAGGGATTGGCAGTTCGTAACCTTCGACGATTTTATCCAGTACCGGCGGGAGGGCGAGCGGGAAGGCACGCCGTTGACCTCGCATCGGGCCGAACTGCTGACGTCCGACGAGCGCATGACCCATGCCTTCGGCGAGGCCCTCGAGAGACCCGACGAGGGGGCCGGTCAGACCGACTACAATTTCGATCGGTTCACCAGCGGCACGCTGCACCTCCACAATTTCCTCAGGGGAGCCGGCTTCGACCATGAGGGTCCGCGCCGCGAGCCGTCGGGCCCGATCGCCCTGGACATTGGATGCGGCGCGGGCAACTGGACGGTGGCCTATGCGGGGCTTTCATCGAAGCACCGGGCGGTCGGGATGGATACCGACGAGCGCCTCGTGGCCACGATCGAGGCGGCCGCGCGCCGCCTGCCGGCCGGCGACCGGATCAGTTTCAAGGCCGGCTCGATCCTGGAGATTCCGGCCAAGGACGCTTCCTTCGACCACGTGATCTGCAACAATCTGCTCAACTACGTTCCCCTGCAGGACGCGCTGAGCGAGATCCGTCGCGTGCTGAAGCCGGGCGGGGTCGCGCTGCTCGGCGTGCAGAACCGGGACTTCTGGCTCAAGGGCTTCTTCGACCGCCTGCGTGAGGGGGATTTGCCCGGCGCGCTCCGGCGCATCGACCAGCTCGGCTACCAGGCGGCACGCGGCGGCGGGCTGCCGCCGGGTGCCAACTACGCCACGATCTGGGAGGAGAACCCCCTTTCCCTGGTGGCGGAGCTGGTCGGCCTCGACCGGCTGTCGCCCATTCTGGGCGAAGGCCAATCGGCCGGCAGGTTCCTCGGCACCCCGCTCTTCACCTACTATCCGCTGGAGACGCGCGGTCCGATCACCGACCTCGGTGCCCGCTTCGCCGCCGGAAAGGGCGGCGGGCCGGATCTCGCGGGGCTGGCGGACCTCTTCATCGCCGGCGCCTGGCGGAGTTTCCTTGTGGCCGTCGCGGGGGTTTGCGCCCGGAGCGGCGGGCTCATCGAGGACGACCGTATCCAAAGGATGGTCACGGCGGCGGTGGCGCTCGCCTCGTCGGCCGGCGTGAACGTCGCCCAGCCGTGCGCCGCGATCGCGGCCCGCCACGGCGCCCTTCGGGACGCGTTCGCCGCCTATGCGAGCAAGGACTACAAGCGGGCGGCCGAGGCGCTGCTGGCGCTTGCGGCCGGCAATCGCCGCGACCTTGCCGGACCCGTGACCATGGCCCTCTACGCCGCCGGCGATCATCGCAAGGCGCTCGACTTCTGCGGCGGCGCGTTCGGCCCGCGGGCCGGGTGGACCGACGACGAGTGGATGGTGTGGCTCACCGCCGTCACCGCCGCGGAAGGCGTCGAGGCCGGGAAGCGCGGTCTGGCCGCCTATCTCGAGCGAGGGCTCGGCCAGATCGAAAGCCGCCTCCGGACGGCCGACCTCGCCGTGATGACGCACAATAGGGGCCTCAACGCGGTCCTCAACACGGACGAGCTGACGGTCGCCTCGCTGCGCGTCGCCATCGCCGCCCTCGGCTAGATGGCATTCGGCGTCATCCCGGACCCCAAAGCTCGCTGAGGGTCACCACGCGATAGCCCCTTTGCCTCAGATCGCTCAGGATCATCTTCAGCGCTTCGGCTGTTTGCCCGGATTGCCGCAATGAGCCGCCATGGAGGACAAGGATGGCGCCCGGAAAGACGTGCTGCCTTACGTACCACGCGGTGAACCGCGGATCGTCGGCTGGCCTGAAGGTGTCGATCGGCAGCATGGAAGCCAGGGCGAACCGGGGCTCGTATCCCTGCATTCCGCGGAGCGATTCCACCATGGCCCGGGTGAACAGGCCGCGGCCCGGGCGATACCACCTGATCGGCTGATTGGTGAAACCGGCCAGCCGCTCGGCGGACGCTCTCAGCTGCTGCGCGAACGTGTTGGCGGGAAGCATTGCCGCCGTGCCGTCGGCGTCCCCGTGATTGCCGATTTCGTGTCCCTGTTGGCGGATCCGATCGAGGATCGTGCTGCCGTCGGCGAGTTGGCCGGAGATCACGAAGAAGGTTGCACGGACTTTCAGCGCGGGGTCGGCGGTGCCCTCGTTATGTTCGGCGATCGTGTCGAGGATCAAGTGCATTGCGGCATCGCCCGCGTCGCCGGCCCACGGCACATCGTCAACCGTGAGCGCCACGACCTTTTCGGTCGTATCCCTGTAGAAGACCGCGTCGGGGAAGGCGCTGGCGATCCCCGCCAGGAGTCTCGGCGGCGACCCGTTGGTGCTGCCGGTGCTTTCGCCGAAAAGGAAAACGAGCGCGGCAACCGCAACGGCGAGGACGACGACGCCGATGAATCGCTTCATCTCCCTCCGCTCCCAGCCGGGCCGATCCTTCGCGGCGGCGGCGCGCTCAGCAGGGACCTTGACCGGGCGGGGAATGAACCGACCGATCTGCCCATTCTCGCTGAAGTGATAGAGGCGCATGGACGGGTGGCGACTT
Organism: Bauldia sp.; assembly: GCA_020853895.1. Lineage (GTDB taxonomy): Bacteria > Pseudomonadota > Alphaproteobacteria > Rhizobiales > Kaistiaceae > JADYYB01. The sequence continues at coordinate 5,547 of JADYYB010000001.1, read as the reverse complement.
GACCAGAGACCAAAAAGGCCGTCCTTCCGAGCGGGCTCCGGGGATGCACGTTTGTTCGGGAGCTCGCGGACGCGATCTGACGCTTAGGGGATTTCCGAACACTCAACGAGACCGTTGGGCGTCTCCACGCAGATATGCGATGCCTGCGGCGGCTCATCCGGCAATTGAGCGCACGCCGCGACGATCAACGCCAGCCCGGCGATCAGAAGACGCATCGCAAGGTTCTCCTGACGCGTTCGCCCAATACGATCACGCTCGACTCCCCGGCAGCGTGGACGCGGATTTGCTGCTGGGCATGCGCGGTTCGCTTGCCCCGTGCGATGCCCACCGCCCTGCGCGCGCATCCCGGATCGTCAACGTTCGCAATCCTGTCGGCTCCAATTGCCCCCTCTCGACGTCAAATCACGCCTGACGCCGTCGAGGCGGGCGTCGCCGATCTGGATGACCCGGCGCCGACCGGCCCGCCCCCGCCACCTTCCATCACCCTCCGCGCAGCTCGAGCCGGCAACTGAGGCCGCTCATGGCCGAGCGACGGCGGTGGCCAAAGAGCAGCGGCCGGGCGGCGTTCCTGCTCCGTGAGCGATCGACATCCGTCCGGTCACAGGTTTGTCGCCGAACGTTCATCCGGTCGTCAGCACACCGCCTTGGCGACCGCCGATAATCTCGCGCACCCGCGAGACCGGGTTACGGAGGAGGCTATCCATGAAGTCCTATCGCATCTTTCTCGCCGCCGCAGCGGTGATGCTGGCCAGTCCCGCGGCGGCCCAGCCGGAGACGGCCATGGGTTACACCTCGGCGACGGTGCGGTCCTACGAGGCCGGGCCGTTCGCCAACCAGGGCGTCGGCGTCGACGAGGAATTCTTCTACGCCGTCGACAACGCCCGGATCGGCAAATACAGCAAGGCCACCGGCGAGCTGGTCGGCGAGTGGCACAATCCCGAGGGCGGCGGCGCGCTCCATTTCGACAGTGGCCTGATCCTCGACGGCCTGCTCTATCTCGCCCATTCCAACTATCCGATCTGGCCGATGACCAGCTCCGTCTCGGTGTTCGACGCGGAGACCCTCCGGCCGGTGGCCAATCACAGCTTCGGCATCCAGATCGGCCTCCTGAACTGGATCGACTTCCACGACGGGTCGTTCTGGGGCGTTTTCGCCAATTTCGACAACAGCGGGCGCACGGCCATCGGCGGTGAACCGGTCACGCCCTACGGCAACAAGCTCAATACGCAGGTCGTGCGTTTCGACGAGAATTGGCAGGTCGTCGAAGGCTGGACCATCCCGCCGGCCATCCTCGAGCGGTTCGAGCTGATGAGCAATTCCGGCGGCTCCTGGGGCCCGGACGGCAATCTCTGGCTCTCCGGCCACGACCCGGCCGAGGTCTATGTGATGGCGCTGCCGGAGATCGGCTCGGAGCTCGTCTGGCTCGCGACCGTGCCGGCCGAGATCCAGGGCCAGGGCATCGCCTGGGACCGCACGGCCGACGTCCCGACCCTCTGGGGCATCGTCCGTCCCGACCGCCGCGTGACCGTGACCGAGATCACGATCCCGGCCGAGATGATGCGCGCCGAGTAGGCCTCTCAACGACGATTGCGGCCGGCGTTCGATGCCGGCCGCAGCTGTTCACCCCAGCGGGCCGGCTTCGTCGTCGGGCGTGGAATGAACGGATCGACTGCTCATTCTCACTGAAGTGAGAGAGGCGCATGAACGGTGGCGAGTCGGTGGCGACTCGACCAGAAACCAAAAGGCCGCCCTTCGGTTATGGCCGAATTCCCTAGGCCTCCTCATCATGGAAACCACAGGCCTATCAGGGAATCGACAGCCGAATAGTGTTGTGCTCCCGAAAAGGGGTCGAGACCGGAGCGGGCGAACGCCGAATCCCCGGCATTGCCCTGCCGCCTTCCTACGGCAGCTTCATTGGCCGCCGCAGGCGACTCCGGAATCGAAGCTGGTGCAGTACCGCTTCGCCACGCCTTCGCAACGGTCTCACTAACCATCTTCCGTTGACCGTCGTCCCCACCATGAAAACGCCATTGACGGGGGCGAGAAGCACCGGCGATGGGACCTGTTGTCGTATCCTCCGAGGACCTTCCGGCAGGGTTTGACGATCGCGCGCGCTTCCAGCTCTGGCGTGACCGCTACATGACCGGCCACGGCCAGCTTGAGCTGTCACGCTCGCCTGATCGGCCATTCATGCTGCGCTTCGCCTTTTCCTGGTTCGGGGAATTGGGGCTGGGTCAGTTCCACGGCACTTTCGATCGTGTAACCCGTAGCGCAGGACGGGTCCGGGCTGCCACCGCGGACACCTATTGTCTTGTCGTCAATCGGCAACCGCAGGCCATGACGCTGCGATTTCGCGACAAGGAGATCACGCTCGGGCCCGGATCGGCGACGCTTCTCATCGATTCCGAGGCGGCCGATCTCCGCGGTCCACCCGAAAACAGCCTGTTCTTCATTCCGATACCACGCGACCGGCTCACAGAGCGCATCTCCGATGCCGAGGACATCGCCGGCAGGCTCCTCGACCGCACATCGCCTCCCGTTGCCCATCTCGGACGCTACCTCGAGATCGTCGCCCAGCCGGAATCTTTCGAGGCCGCGCCGGAGCTTGCCGCCCATGTCGGTTCGACGCTGATCGACCTTACCACGCTGGCCCTTGGAGCGACGGTCGATGCCGCCCTGCGCGGCCGGCGATCCGCGCGCCTCCACGAGACGCTCGTCCTCATCCGCGAAGGCTTTGCCGACCCGGCATTTTCGGCGCGCCGTGTAGCGTCCCGGCTGCGCGTGTCACCACGCACCGTCCAGGACCTGCTCCACGAGACCGGCCGCAGCTTCACCGCGCGGGTGCTGGAACTGCGGCTGCAGCGTGCCCGCGCGATGCTCGCGGACCCACGCCACGACCGGCTGACGATCAGCAACATCGCCTTGGCCTGCGGCTTCAGCGAGGTTTCCTACTTCAACCGGCGCTTTCGCGGGCGTTTCGGGGACACGCCCACCGCTCACCGTAGCCGTTTAGCGGGACCTCCCTACTCGACCCCATAGCCGGTGCGCTCCGCGCTCCCCTGCGCCGCAGTGCAATGATCCGGCGCCGGAGAACAAGACGCGGGCGCCGGCCGACACTATGCAACCGTGGGGGGTTGTCGGAGGCCGAAAACCAATGAAGCGATCCCTCGCCTTTCTCCTGCTGTTGGCGCTGGCCTGCCCCGCCGCGGCTCAAAGCTCGCGCAGCGTCGTCCTCGTCCTTGACGCGTCGGGCAGCATGAATGCCGCACTTCCCGACGGCAGCCTGCGGATACAGGCCGCGAAGGCGGCCGTTGCCGAGCTGATAGGAACCATGGATCTGCAGACGCGGGTTGCGTTGCGTGCCTATGGCCATCAATCCGAGCGCGGTGCGAGGAACTGCGAGGATACCGCTCTGCTCGCCGACTTTGCGGCCGTCGCCGACAATGGACCCAGCCTCGTTGGCCAGGCCGAGGCGCTGACCGCGCGCGGCTACACGCCGATAACGCTCGCCCTCACGCTCGCGGCAGGCGACATCGCGCGCGAGGAAGCGAGCGAGCGAATCGTGATCTTGGTCAGCGACGGGCAGGAGACATGTGACGCCGATCCGTGCGTCGCGGCCCGGGCGCTGGCGGAAGCGGATGCCCGGCTGGCGATCCACACTATTGGTTTCGGGGCAAGCGATGCCACCCGTACTCAGCTTCAGTGCATCGCCAGCCAGGCCCGCGGCACCTATTTCGATGCCGCCGACTCCCGCTCGCTGGCGGCGGTGCTCCAGCAGGCCGCCGTCGCCGCCGCCGCGCCGCCGACGGTGGTGACCATCGAGCGCCCGACCGGACCCGGCATCCTACGGGTGGAGCCGAGCTGGCCGGGCGCCAGCTTCCCAGTCCTCGACGCCGAGACCGGGGCGGAGATCGCCGACATCAATGGCGCCGCGCCCGAGGTCGAGCTCCCGCCGGGCACCTATAATGTTCAGTTCACCAACGGCCTGTGGCGCGGGGTGGTGGTCAACCCTGGTGAGACCACGGTGCTCACAGTGGGCCTCCTGCAGATCGAAGGCGGCCAAAACGACCTCAACGGATACGACCTGACCGATCCGGAGACGCTGGAGATTTTTGCAGACGGCAAGGTATTCTACATGCTCCCCCTCATGCCCACACCAGTTACGATAGTCTCCGGCCAGATGGCATGGCCGAACGTTGAGATCCGCGCCGGCGAAACCACCGTGATCAACCCCGGCCGGATCACCGTGACAGGCGCCCAGGCGGGCAGCTACACCGTCTCAACCGCGGCGGGCGCCGAGGCGGGGACCGTATCGCGCCTGCTGCGGCTCCCGCTGCCGCCCGGCGACTATGTCGTTCATATCGAAAGACAGACACTCCCCGTTCATCTCGAAGAGGGTCAGACGGTCGAGGTCCAGGTGCCGTAGGTGTTCCGGCGTCAAGGAGACGGTCGGGGTCGCGCCAAGCTGGTCTTCTCCCGGTGACGGAGATCTGCCGGAGGGCGGGATCAGCCAGGCGACCTACTTCGACTGGAAGAAGCGGTACGACGGCATGACGCCGGAGATGCGGCGGCCGATGACGAGAACGCGAAGCGGCGGAAGAGCTGGTGGCCACCTGTCGCTCGACCGCGAGATGCTGAGGGACGTCATCCGCCAAAAAACTGAGGCTTGGTTGCAGACGCTAGCTCCTCGACGAGGCCTTTGTCGGTTCCCCCGTCAGTACAGAAAGGTCCAGCAACCGCTCTTCGGCTGCCCAAGCGGTCATATCTGCGAGAGGGTTTCGGTTGCGATGTCGCTTATTGCCCGGTCGGGATGCTGACGCGCCCGCTCAAGAAGCGACTTCGTTCTGCTGGACGCCGTGTTGGCCGCGAGTGTGGCCAATGCATCGAACAGAGGCAGGGACTCGGTTGACCACACATCGCAGACCCAGTCGTCGATGAGCTTCGCCACGTCCGGCGCGAACGGGCGATAATGCGATGACTGGCGCCCGATCATGGTCACAAGCGATTCCGCCACCAGCGCAAGATCCGGGTGCGACTCGCTCCGCGCCTCTCCGATCAGTTCCCGGACACTGGTCGCGATTTCCGCTTCGCTCATCAGCATCGGCAACGCGTTGTAGTCCTTCATGCTCGTCTGCCCGTCGCTTCCCGATGGCGTGAGGGGATTCGAGGCGATCCTGTTGCTCGGCATCCTCAAGCTGAGCGCGCAATCTACCATCGTTTCTTCCGCCGACGTGGAATGAAACCCAAGGAGTCGCCGGGCCTCTGTCGAGGGCGACAGTTCGCGCCCGACGCTCTCTGGCGCGGACCGACATTGCCGACCAAACCAGGTCGAAGAGGTGTGAGTCACCGTCGGTTCAACACGACGTCGTTCTGGACGTCAGATGGCCCCGACGGAGACGGCACAGTGCAAAACTAGGGACGGAGGCGCTCTATCCGGTTATCCGGGCATTCTTGTCGCCGCAATGCTGGGGGCAAATGGCCGGAAACTGCGACTGTGCGGATTTCGTATCGCAGCCTTAGCAAACCGCGAGACTAGGTGGTGGTGGA